>CAMYML010000233.1:3407-9237 GCA_947259305.1 uncultured Gammaproteobacteria bacterium
GGGTGCAGTCAAATGGACGGCAAAGAGTGTTGATCTGGTGTTCGGCTCGAACTCGATTCTTCGTTCCTATGCCGAAGTCTATGCTCAGGATGACAACCAGGAAAAGTTCGTGAACGACTTTGTTGCCGCATGGACCAGGGTCATGAATGCCGATCGCTTCGATCTGGTCTGACTGACACTAGTGGTTGCTGACCAGGATAGATAGCGTATGCGCCGGAGAGCACTTCATTTGAAGTGTTCTCCTTATTTTTGCCAGACCGCAATCTTACGCTGTAAGAATTAGGGGGCAGTATGAGGCCCCCCTAATATCGTCCTCAGGCAATTACGGGCACAGTGCACCGATTTTCCTATCCTCACCGAGCTTGCGAGATGGGTATGCCGCCCCCCGGTCTTGCTTGCAATTTACTTCAAGCCAGAAACATGGTGAAGTCGGTAAGGTTTACGGCAAGACGGGCAAGCATCATGGCAAGGCAAAAGACAGCGGCTTCGAGCCAACGGGTTTCCATTCCCGCGCGGCATGCGAAAGCAGCCCTGGTGAAAAAAGGCCGCGGTGAAAAACCGGGACAGATTTATTTAATCGTAAAGGTCGCTAAATCATAAATAGATCTGTCCCGGTTTTCTTCCTTTATGGTCCTCTAGTGTATGTGAAAAATACTATCGACGGCGGCGCTATCGGACTTACAATCAAAACTTGTGGTGCCAGGAATTCGAATGCCAGATTCTCAGATACTGTTATTGATATTAAGCTGGCTAGCTTACTTCAGCCTGCACTCGCTACTAGCATCAATATGGGCCAAGCAATACGTCGCCTCACGCTGGCCACGCGCGATGCCGGGCTATCGATTGGCATTTAATGTTCTCGCGGTGCTGTTGCTGGCAGTGCCATTGGGATTGACCCTGAATGGGTCGGGGCCCTGGATATGGCGCTGGAGCGGCCTCGCGTCCGCTGTCGCGGTTGTGCTTTCGGCGGCTGCGGTGGTGGGCTTCCTGTGGTCGCTCAAATTCTACGATGGCAGCGAATTTCTCGGCCTGCGACAATTCAAGGAACGCAATACAAGTGTCGACGACCAGGAGCAGTTTCAGCTTTCTCCGCTGCATCGCTGGGTGCGCCATCCGTGGTATTTTTTCGCGCTGGTCATCATCTGGACGCGCGACATGAATTTGGAGATGTTGATCACGGCGATTTTGATGACAGTTTATTTCGTCATCGGCTCACGGCTCGAGGAGCGGAAACTGCTGCGCTACCATGGGGAGATCTACCGCCGTTACCGACGGCGGGTACCAGGACTGGTTCCGCTGCCGTGGAAATATCTGCGTGACTCTGATGCACAGGCTCTTGTCGGCGATCGGAATTATGGTGACAGTTAACTTATCTCTCAAATAAGTTAACTGTCACCGTATTTCCATCGCGTCCATAAAAAAAGGCCGGCAGGTGCCGGCCTTCTGGTGACCAAAGGGGAACTTTGGAACTACTTACTGCGGCAGTACGACCTTGTCGATCACGTGAATCACGCCGTTGCTGGTGATGATATCTGCCGTGGTGACCATCGCATTGTCAATCATCACACCTGAAGTGGCGTCGATCGAAAGCTCGCTGCCCTGTACGGTTGCAACCGAGGCAGTCTTGCCGGCGATGTCGGATGACATGACCTTGCCCGGAATGACGTGATAGGTCAGTACCGCGACCAGCTGGTCCTTGTTCTCGGGCTTCAACAGGTTTTCCACGGTGCCGGCAGGCAGTGCGGCAAAGGCTTCGTTGGTCGGCGCGAACACGGTGAATGGACCATCGCCTTTCAGTGTTTCGACCAGGCCGGCGGCTTTGACTGCTGCCACCAGGGTGCTGAACTGTTCGGCCGATGCGGCGGTGTCGACAATGTCGCCCGCTTTCACAGCGAAGGCGCCGAAGCTCAGCGGCATGGCGGCGAGTAATATCAGTGCGTATTTTTGTAGTGCTTTCATGAATGATCCTCCGGGATAAAAAGTGATTTTCAAAGCTTGCGATGATGTCTACGGCCAATAATCGACATTGGTTCACCAATGGGGTCAAAGTCACCAAATTGGTGCAAAGTTCAAGTGGAAGGGTTGAAGAAAAAAAATGCGGGGCGTTTTCGCAAGCAAAGGCTGTAACTTGAGGAGGGGAGGAGATAGGCCTGGGCAAAGGACTATCGAGTTCAGCTCCGCTGGCAAATTAAATAACGCCCCGCATTTTTAATACGCCCCTGGTCGGCAGTTGGATCAGCCGCGCGAAAAGAAGTTTGGTTCCAGCCCGCTTATTCAAATGCCTGGCATGCCCGTCGATAAAATCCAACGGTCGGCTGGAGCGCACGCCTGGCCAATAGTAACCAGGCATACTGCTGCTGGATCTCGTTACCAGCCCATGGTGCCTGGTTCGCCCTTGAACGGGCCGACGACATCGGGCGTAATCCAGCCGCCATAAAAATTACCCGGTTGCGGCAGCACCCTATCGTCGCCAACGTAGCAGGCATCCATGACGTGGGCGTAGAAGGCAACGTGGTCGACGAGCTCTAAAAAGTGGGGTTCGGGTTGATGGTAGGTCCAGGCAACGCCCGGGTAGGAATGCCCATGGCAGACGACATCGTAGTAGCTGGCCCGGCCTTTCCACTCGCAAAAACTGGAGGCCGACACCGCCTGCAGGTACTGCATGTCGATGTCCGCCGGGGGCAGGTAGTAAGTCGGCGGGTGGCTGGTCTCGAGCACGCACAGCGCGGCATGGGTGTCGGCCAGTACCTCACCCTGCAACAGGATGCGCACGCGCTTGTCGCAGCGGCGTAACGCCGGAGGGCGCGGGTAATCCCAGACCGACTCCTGGCCGGGCCCGGGCGTTACTTTCGGTTGTGGGGGTGTCATGGCTGCCAGCTCAGGTTAACGAATCAGGTGACGGAATCAAGTCGGGGTTTCAGGCCGCGGCGGCCTGGTGCGGCACATCATTGAGATAAGCCAGCGCCTCGCTGGAAAAATGCTTTGGTTCGATGCCGAGTGCCAGCAGGTCGTCCGGCGCGCAGGCATTGCCCTCCAGCAACATGCGCAGCTGGTCACGGGTGATCGGGAACGCCTCGAAGCGGTCCAGCAGGGTGGCTGCCGCGATGACGCCGAGCGCCGGGGCCGGCAGCATCAATTTTTTGCGTCCGCGGGCCGTGGCCAGCCGGCCCAGCAGGTCACGCCAGGTGATGCTCTCGGGGCCGCCCAGGTGGTAAGTCTGGCCGATGGTCTGCGCATCCTGCAGCGCCCTGACGAACGCGGCGGCCACATCGGTCACGTGCACAGGTGACATCGAAAAACCGCCGGCATTGCGCGGCAACAGGCCGGCGTGGAACAGCGGTGCGGGCAGGAGCGAGTCGATTATCTCGGCGCTCAGCTGGGTCGCGAACTCCATGTGCCCGCGCGGGTCACCGAACAGCACCGAGGGCCGGAAAATGGTCCAGTCCAGGTTCGTGCCCTGCAAATGTGCCTCGGCGTTGAATTTGCTGCGCTGGTAGTCGGTGCCATCGGGCTTGACGCCGTTGGCGCTCATCAACAGGAAGCGCTGCACTCCGGCGGCCACAGCCGTGTCGATCACCCGACGGGCCGCTTCGTCCTGCAGCCTGGCAAAAGTGATGCCGCGCTTCGGAAACTCGCGCAGGATGCCGATGTTGTAGATCAGCGCGTCGCTGCCCTCGGCCACCCGGGTGATCGCCCCGGCATCGTTGATATCGCCAGTGATGAGAGTGCAGCGATCGGGCTGCCGAAGCTTTGCCCCGCTGCCGTTGCGCACCAGCAGCACGGGGTGGAAACCGTTGTCGAGTAAAGCGTCGACCAGGTAGCTGCCGACGAACCCGGTGCCGCCGAACAGGCCGACGCGCCGGGGTGAGGTCTGTTTAGTCGTGCTGCCTGTCATGTGATGCTCCTGGTTACGCGCGCGTAATAATGGTCTGGATGAGCCGGGTCTTCAATCAAGCCGGCTGGCTTCGACGCAGCCACGCTCAACCCCGACGATGCGGTCCGGTTTGATCCGGGGATCGGCTCAGGCCCGTGCCCGAGCTGACGGCCGCGCGGGTTGCGCCAGTTCATCAAGGTCCGGGCTTTCGAAGTTATCAGGGTTGCTGTCGCCTTCTTCCGGCAGGAAGTTCGACGCATCGCTATCACCGGGCGTGGGCAGGAACAGCTCCGGGCGGTCATCGTCCTCGGCGGGATAAAAGCTCTGCGCCAGCGGGCCGATCGGACCGGCGGGTTCAGCTTGAGCATTGGCCACGGACAGGCTTAATAGAAGTAGAGTAGCCGGAAGCAGTATATTCATGGTTTTTTCCTCACTAAGCCAACGGGGGCTTAACGCAATTAAATAGTTTAAGTTGTCTAGATTACGGCGGTATCGGTGCGCTGGATCACCGCGGCGGTGCTCGCGATGCAGACACGCGGCCGGCACCTGCCAGCCCGCATCGCCCGTGAGGACACCAGCCAGGCGAACGGTGACCGTTCAGCGGGTTGCTTTTTTGATGGGCCGAACAGATATAGAGTCACACTTGCCCAAATTTCTATTCGAAGGAGACGTAAAAATTAAACTCGACTGGATTTCAGGAATACTGATCTTTTTGCTCCTGGCAACCCTGGGCGCGTTCTTCAGTGGTGCCTTCCCGTACCCGTATGGCTGGATCGTCCTGTTGGTGATCCTGGTAATGCGACTGACCGCAAAGCCAAAGGAAGACGAGACAGGGTGACAGTTAACTTAATTCAAAGATGAGTAAACGCTCACCTCGAGCGCTGCGCCGATACCGGGCATTGGCTGGCTGCTCTGCAAAACCGGCAGTGATCGCCCGGGTTGCGGGGCAGGTCCTGGCCATCGGTAGCCGATGCCGCCTGCTCCAGTTCATGGGTAAATAAATCCAACTCCTCACTGGTCATGGTATGCAGTTTCAAGGGTGGCCCCTCGGTGCGGGGCTGGATAATGCCGAGCGTTATCGTTTCGATTGCCCCGGCTGCCTGTGCCGCGGCGCCCACGGCATAAATCTGTAACTGCTTATTCGCCACCGGTGAGACCGGCCAGACCCCGTATTTTAAATCCAGCACGCTCAGGTGGCTGCCATGCCATATCACCGCATCCGCAGTGCCGTAGAGATCATCGCGGCCCATGCTTTCCCCGGCATCCGTTCTCGCTTCTATGGAAAGACTGCCGGTTGATCCCTGGTAGCCCAGAATCAACGCCCATGCAGCACCGACATGTCGCAGCATTTCATCGTCATCGGTCGGCTCGCGAAAATGCCTGACGGGTTTACGCTCGGTCAAGGCCTGTTCGAGCAGCGTATGCGCGCGAGTGCCCTTACTGGCTGCCGGGCTCGTGCTTTCGGGCAATCCCGTTTCGGCATTGGGTGCGCCTGGGCAGGCAAACCAGCGTTCAGCCGCTGATGGGCTTAATCTTGCATGATCCCCCGGCATTGATGCATTTCCTTAAAGTTTGTTGGTGCCCAAGTTTAGCGCATGTTCGGTCGGGTTTTACCAGGGGGTTACAGGGCCAGGTCTTTGATTTCTGCACTGAGCCTCACCCGGCCAATCGGTTCAATCAGAAAATTTTTGAGTGGGAAAGATATACCGGGACGATATACCGGGACAGATTTATTTAATCGTAAAGGTCGCTAAATCATAAATAGATCTGTCCCGGTTTTTCGTTCATCGATAGCTACATCAGTTTTGCCAGGAATGCTGCAAACGGAACAATATCCTTATTCACACTTGCCTGTTCGAGAGCGCTCATGTACTGGTCTCGTTTATCAACGGTTATTACTGTCCATGGGTAGCCACCCGAGGCCATCATCACATTCATCAAAAATCTGCCTATGCG
>CAMYML010000234.1 GCA_947259305.1 uncultured Gammaproteobacteria bacterium
CTCGCCGGGGTTGCTGGCGAAACGGATTTCGATAGCAGCCACGTTCTGCCGCAGTTGGCCGATATGATCCTGGCTAACCGCCATGCGCACCGTCGGTTGCTCATCGTCGAGGATATAGCCGAGCAAATCGCCCTTGCGCAGGAAGCGGCCCGGTAAATCGTCGGCCTCGAGCAGCATCAGCTGCCCGTTCTTGAAAGCGTTAACCGACATCGCGCGGGCCTTTTGCAGAATAAACCGAAGCTCGGACTCGGCGACTTTTAAATCACCCTTGACGATGCCGGCCTCGATGTTGCTGCTGGCGCGGCTCGCGCGGTAGCGCGATTTCAGTTCCTTGACCCGGGCGCGCGCAATCCTGGCTTCGCTGCGCAGGAACGGGTCGTGCAGCGACAACAACGGCGTGCCGGTGCTAACCGATTGATTGTTTTGGACTTTCAGCGCCTCGACGAAGCCGTCATGCTCGGCGCGCAGCTGCACCTCGTCGGGTTGCCAGACGACGCCCTCGCTCAGGGTATAGGCGGGTATCGGCATGAAGCCGATCAGCGCGATCAGGCTAACGCCGAGCGCGATGCTGCTAGCCATGGCGCGATTGCGTTTATTCTGCAATGCGGGGCTCGCTACGATGTAGCGCAGGGCCTTGTATAACGGCAGCAGGATTTGCAGGCTGACCAGCCAGATCGCCAGCAGCACGCCAGCGTAAAAGAATTTCTCGGTCACCACGGCGAGGATGAACCACAGGATTCCGAGGCGATAAGTCAGCGACAGCGAGCTGTAGACGACGAACCAGGGCGCTTCGCCCGGGGCGTTTGCCGGCGACACCGCGTCACGCAGCCCGAACAGGTAGCGCTGAAACAGGTATTGCCAGTACTGGCTGGCGCGTTGAAACAGGTTGGGGATGCCTAGCGCGTCGGCCAGCACGTAATAGCCATCGTATTTCAGCAACGGGTTACCGTTGAAAAACAGCGACGATACGCCGCCAATCAGGAATATATTGAAGCCGATGCTCTGCACCAGGCCGGGCTGGGCGGCCAGAAACAGCAGCAGGCCGAGCGCCGCGAGGAAAGATTCGACCAGGATGCCGGCGGCGCTGACCAAAATACGCTTGTAGCGGCTGCGAAAATGCGTCGCGGTCGAGACATTGACGTAGGGCACCGGCATGAACAGCAGGAAATTGACCCCCATCTCATGCACCTCGCCGCCTTCGAGCTTGGCGCTGAAGGCATGCCCGAGTTCGTGCACGAACTTGAGCGGCGGATAGAGGATGAACATCAGCAGCAGGTTGTAGGGCGACAGCGCGTTGACCCCGAAATGGTGACTGATCTGCGGCCAGTGCTGCGCGGCCTCGAGACCGGTGTAAATCATCAGTAACACCCAGACCAGGCCAACCCATTTGCTGAATATCCAGCTGACCTTGCGAAAATGACGGTTGAGAAATTCTTCCGGGTCCCACAGGGCAAATCGCAGTGCGACCGGGTTGGCGAAGCGTTGCTTGATCTTGCTCGATCTTTGGCGCGACTGGCGCTCGAACAATTCCTCGGTATCGGCGCTGGCCCCGCTCTTCAGCAGGTCCGCCTGATACAGCTTGCCCATCAGGTCGATGATTTCTTCCTGTCCCGGCGCAAACTCGTCGAGCTTGTCGCAAATCCGCTCGAAGATTTCCTGTACGCTGCGCTCGCCATCCATCATGCCGATGAACTGGTAGGCCGCGGGGTTGAAACGGTGACTACGCCCGGTGGTCGTGTTTTCCAGCAGGTACCAGATCAGGCCACGGTAGTCGTGGCGATGAATCTCGACCTGGCCGTGCAGTTTGGGTTTCAGTTTCGCAACCCGGTACCAGTGGGGGCTGACTAATCCGTCACTCATCGTCGGCTCCCGCTATGGCCACCACGACCACAGCCAGAGCCTGAGCCAGTCGATGATTTCGTGAGTCCAGATCCATACCATACGTTCCTTGCCGGCGTTGATCTTGCCGATGCCTTCCATTCCCGGGCGCAGAATGTCCGGCACGCCCGGCAGCGAAGCCTCGACGCGGAAGGTGTTGGCGCCATCCTCGGCCTTTGCCACCGAGGTGATGCGCTCTACCTTGATCGGGAAGTTCCGCTGCGACAGGCTCGACAGCGTCAGGGCGCCGCGTTGGCCCTCGCGTACGTAGGAGATATTGCTCTCATCGACCTTGAGAATGATGCGATAACCCTCCAGCGGGGCTATTTTGAAAAGGGTATCGCCGCGTTCGACCGGCGAACCCAGCATCTGACTGAGGTCGCCTTCGATGACGACCCCATCGAAGGGCGCGGTCAGATGGATGCTGTTCAACTGCTGCTCGATCAACTCGATCTCGGCATTGATCTGGTTGATTTGCTCCTTGATCACGCGCACCCCGACGAGGTCCCTGGTAGACTGGGCTTCGCGATACTCGCGCCTCGATTTCTGCAATCGGCCGTTGAGCTTGGTCAATTCCAGCTTGAGCTCGGAATCGTCCAGGCTGGCCATGATTTCACCCTTGCCGATGGTGTCGCCGGCGCGCACCGAGGACGCCAGCAAATATCCCGAAATCGGCGCCGCGACGACGCGCTGGACCTCGCCTTCGAGCACCGCATCCGCATTAATACGGAATGTCGTCTCGACCAGGCTGGTCAACACCAGGAAGACGGCAATCGCCGTGGCCATCAGCTTGAGGCGCAAATGCCTGATCCCGAACAGCTTGCTCAGGCCATTACCGAGGCTTTCCGTGATCTTGGCAACAATACTTCGCTCCTGGTCGCGTTTCAGAACCAGGAAAGGCGTCAATAGCGACAGGGTTTGCTGGCACAGGTCGAGCGTGTTGTCGTCCAGCGGAGACTCCTCGCTGCACATCAGGGTAATGGCACCGAACATCTTGCGTTCGGACACCAGCGGAATGGTCGCGATCGAGCCGGAGCCGAACTTGCGCGCCAGTTCCTGGTGCGCGCGCTGGATCACCTTGCTATTTTTGTGCGGAAACAGAATCGCGCTGTCCTGCTCGACCGCCTCGTCCATGGCGTCGGCCACCTTACGCACCAGGTTCGAGCGCTGATCGAAATCGGCGCTGTTCGACAGCGCGATCACGTTGCAGTGATGACCCTGCATTTCGGCGAAAGCGACGCGCTCGCAGTTGAACTCGCTGGTGAGTTCGGCGACCATGCGCATCAAACCCTGCTGATAACTGTTCTGCTCGAAACAACTCGCCAGCACGCCGACCACGCTACCGTAAAAGTCGTCGTTTTCGGGTTTTTCGAAGCTCGCCAGCCCGAGCCAGCGGATACTGCGCTTGATCGAGTGAAAAACAGCCAGGTGCTTTTCGGCCGGCAAGTGTTTCATCTTGATCGCCAGTACCCCGGCCAGCCGCGAACGGATAAAAACCGGCTTGGCAAAATAATCCATCGACTCGCCATCGAGCACATGCGCATTGGCGAGGCAGACTTCAGCGCGTTTTTTCAGGGCGTACTTGACGGTGGCGAAGAAATCCTCGTGCTGGTCCAGGTTCTCCGGCCAGCGCGCCAGCAGGTGCAGCTGGTCGTTATCGGGATCGGGCACCATGAATACCGCCGAATGCACGCCGGGCAGCAGGCTACAGGTGGTTTTCAGCCATTTTTCGGAGAAGCGACTATGCATTCAGCTTAGCCCCCAGCGTTCGTTGGCGAGATCCTGGGCGCCGAGCGGCCACAGCAGGCCGAGTACCGGATCGGTATGGGTTTCGATTTCGTCGACGAGAATTTGGTCGATATTTTTCGGCAGCCGTGAAAACTGCGGCATTTCGTCGACACAGCGCCGGATCAGCTTGTCGTGCTGAGCGGGACGCGGATCCTGGCAAAATTGATGCGCCAGGTATACGACATTGACCGCGGGCCGGAAATCCGGCTGCGCCCGATCGGGCTCGAGATGACAGGTCGCCACCTGCTGGTAAACCGGCGGCAGATGCCACAGCTGCATCAGTTCGGAGCCGACCTGACCATAATCGAAACCGAGGTATTCCCGCTCCGCTGCGGCCAGCGTACGGAACCGGGAAAGGCTCTCGTCGAGCGCCCGCAGCGAGGCTTCGGGCTCCTTCAGGAACATGGCGGCATGCCCGATTTCGTGCAGCAGGCCGAGGGTAAAGAATACCTGGTGGCTGTCGGTCTTGCTGAACTGGCCGATGGTTCTGGCGGCGATGCCGCACTGCACGTTGTAGCGCCAGAAAGCCTTCAGATTGAGAACTTCTTCGGGGATCGCGGAAAAGGTGCGCATGCACAGCGTTCCCAGCATCAGGTCATGCAGCTGCATCAGGCCGATCAGGCTGATCGCCTGGTAAAGGCTTTCGCAACTGCGGGGAAATCCAAAATACTGACTTTGCGCCATGCGCATGACCCGCACCGCGAGCATCGAGTCAGACTCAACCACCTCGACAAAGTCGTCGATCGTGGTATTGGAGTTCAAAAGCAGCTTTCGTATCGCGACATAGACCTCGGGCATCGAAATATGCTCCGCCATGTCGCCGACGAATTCACGTGCAGCTTTCATTGGCTTGCTATCCTAATTCGGGATTAGGCCAGGATGACTTTTTCCATGTCAGCGCTTATCGACCTGGCTTCACCCAGCGAGTTTTCAAGTTCCTCCTGCGAAAGCCCGGTCAACGCCTGGATTTCCGCATCAAGGGAGTTATCGGCCGTAGTGTCGGAATCTGTAGCCTCGGATTGGGCACAGGCATGCGCCAGGTGCATCAGCGTGGTTTCGATTTCGAGTTCGCCGGCGTTGCCGGGAATCGGCTGGTTGCGGGTCAGGCTCTGCAGGTTAGCGGACAGTTTCCAGTTGGCCATCAGCATGGCGCCGATATCGCCGTAATGGCAGCCCAGAATCTGCATTTCCGCCTCGTGTATCTGCTTGCCCTGGCTCTCGGCGAGCTGGCGTGCCGCCAGCGCCTGCAGCGGAAACTTGGAATATAAAACCAGGTGCCCGATTTCGTGCAGCAAGCCGGCGATAAACAGGTGTTCGCTTTTCGCCAGTTTCATCTGCTCGCCGAGCAGGCGCGCGAGCACCCCGGAAAACAGGCTGGCCCGCCAGAAGGTGTTCAGCGGCATGATGTCGTTGGGCAATGCCAGGCTGGAAATTGCGGAAATGCCGAGCACCATGTTGTGCAGCGGGCCGATGCCGATCATGTTGACCGCGCGCGCGATGCTTTCGACCGGCTCGGGAAAGCCGAAATAGGCGCTGTTGACGACTTTGAGCACGCGTGACGACAGGTTCGGGTCGACGCTGATGACTTCGGCAAAATCGTAAATATCCGAATGCGGATCGTCCATTAGCCGCCGCATCTTGAGGTAAACCTCGGGCAGCGAAATCAGCTCGGTTACTTCCTGCAGACGCTTTTCAATTTCTGACATGACTGGACGTTGGGCTTATTGTTATACGCCAGGCTCGAAACGGCCCGACCCTGTTTCACGGTAATTATGAAAAGTATAGATTAGATATTTGAATTCGCAGGCAAATCGCCTTACCTGAAAAACATGGGTTGCAGGTAGGGCCTGGATATAGAAATTAGCTCCCGGTCTCGTGAAAACGAGACCGGGATTAACGGGTGACTGGCAAATTTACTGGTAGAAAACGGTGGTGTATTGGTTCGGATCGACGGGCAGAATATTCGCACCATAGCCTTCATTGATTAATTTGATAATTTCGTTTGAGATCACGGCATAACCACGCGCGGTTGGATGCACGCCATCGAGCGAAAAGCCGCCGCCTTGACCAAAAGTTGACGAAATCCCCCCAGAGCCATAAAGAATTCCGGTAGTATTTAGCTTGTCGAGCAACGCAGC
>CAMYML010000235.1 GCA_947259305.1 uncultured Gammaproteobacteria bacterium
ACGGCGGACTCGCGATCGGCACCATCGGGCTGATGGTCTTGATCTCGGCGATGAATGGACTGTCGGTTGCCGGCATGGCGATCGGCGCCACCATCGCCCTGCCCGAGCTGTTGCGCCGGGGTTACGACAAACGCATGGTCACGGGCGTAATCCAGGCCGGGTCCTCACTCGGCATCCTGGTGCCACCGTCGGTAGTGCTGGTGCTGTACGCGATGATCGCGCGCCAGCCGGTCGGACAATTATGGCTTGCCGGGGTGATGCCGGGGTTGATGATGGCGACGATGTTCGTGCTCTACATCGCCATCCGCTGCCGCCTGCAGCCTGAGCTAGGTCCGGTACTATCGAAAGAAGAGCGCAACATACCCATGCGCGAAAAGCTGCGCCTGCTGCGCGCGGGCCTGTTGCCGATAATCATCTTCGGCTCGATGATGCTGCCCTTTATCAACGGCTGGACCAGCCTGGTCGAAAGTTCCGCTATCGGCGCGATGACCGCCTTTGTCGCCGCGGTAGTCAAGCGACGCATGACGCGAGAGGTGTTAGAAAAATCGGTACGCAACACGCTGGCGATTTCGTGCATGTTCATGTGGATTATCCTCGCAGCGCTCGGTTTCGGCGCGGTCTTTGACGGCCTCGGCGCGGTGCGCGCGATCGACAATCTGTTCACCGAGCGGATGGGCCTCGACCCCTGGGTCATCCTGATCCTGATGCAGCTGTCCTTCCTGGTGATGGGCACCTTCCTCGATGACACCGCGATGCTGGTTATCGTCGCACCGCTTTACGTACCGCTGGTCGCGGTACTGGGATTCGACCTGATATGGTATGGTGTGCTCTACACGATCACCACCCAGATTGCCTACATGACGCCACCATTTGGCTACAACCTGTTCCTGATGCGTGCAATGGCACCGCCCGAAATTTCCCTGCGCGATATCTATGGATCGATCCTGCCGTTTGTCGGGGTAATGATTCTCGCCCTGATACTGTTAATGAAGTTCCCGGAAATCGCACTCTGGCTGCCGCAATATGTATACGCGCGCTAATCCAAGGCAAGGCAGGACAGATCTGGAAATAAAAACTCAAAACCAATGACACACCAATGGAGAAATGAGATGACTAGTAGACGTAAATTCCTTAAAACCACCGGTGCGGGCCTCGCAGGCGTTGCTGCGCTGGGTGCGCCCGCGGTTCATGCGCAGTCAAAATCGACGATCAAATGGCGCATGCAGACCTACGCGGGCGGACCACTGGCCGCGCATGTCGTCAAACCGGCAATCGATTCGTTCAACAAGATTGCCGGCAGCGAGATGCAGATCGAGTTATTCTACGGCGACCAGCTGGTACCGACCGGCGAATTGTTCCGCGCCATGCAAAAGGGCACGATCGACGCGGTGCAGTCGGATGACGATTCGATGGCCTCGCCGACCGAGGTGACCGTGTTCGGCGGTTACTTCCCATTCGCCAGCCGCTACTCACTCGACGTGCCGGTGCTGTTCAACCAGTACGGCTTGAATGAAATCTGGGATGCCGAGTATTCCAAGGTCGGGGTCAAGCACCTGTCCGCGGGCGCCTGGGATCCCTGCCATTTCAACACCAAGGATCCGATCCGCAGTCTCGCCGATCTCAAGGGCAAGCGCGTATTCACCTTCCCGACCGCGGGCCGCTTCCTGGCCCAGTTCGGCGTGGTGCCGGTCACCCTGCCCTGGGAAGACATCGAGGTTGCGGTGCAGACCGGCGAACTCGACGGTATCGCCTGGTCCGGCATCACCGAGGACTACACCGTCGGCTGGGCGGACGTTACCAACTACTTCCTGACCAACAACATCTCGGGCGCCTGGGCGGGATCGTTCTTCGCCAACATGGATAGCTATAACAAGCTGCCCGATAACCTCAAGGAATTGCTGACCCTGGCCATGGATAGCTCGCATTACTATCGTCAATGGTGGTACTGGGGTGGCGAAGCCGCGCTGCGCGTCAACGGCACCAAGCTGAAGCTGACTTCGATTCCGGACGCCGAATGGGCTACGGTCGAAGCCGCGGCGGTCAAGTTCTGGGACGAAATCGCCGCCGAGTCACCGACCAAGGCGAAAGTGGTTAATATCTTCAAGCAGTACAATGCCGACATGACCAAGGCCGGGCGTCCCTATCGTTACGGTTAAGCTTGATCGTTGCAAACCCGGGGGCGTGTTCTAGGCGTATCCGCTGGATACGCCAGCCCCCATTTTCGACTCGGAAAAGATGAATCATGCCTGGCAATCTCACGCTGGATACACTTAAAGAAAAAGTTGCTTCTGGACAAATCGACACCGTCATCACAGCGATTCCCGACATGCAGGGGCGTTTGATGGGGAAGCGTTTCCACGCCGAGTTTTTTCTCGAAAGCGCCTGGGAAGAAACCCACTGCTGTAACTACCTGATCGCGACCGATCTCGAAATGTATACCGTCGACGGTTACGCCTCCACCAGCTGGTCGGCCGGATACGGTGACTACGTGATGAAGCCGGACCTGGAAACGCTGCGCTTGCTGCCCTGGCTGGAAGGCACCGCGATGGTCACCTGTGATCTGCTCGATCATCACACCCACGCGCTGGTGCCGCACGCGCCGCGCTCGGTGCTGAAGCAGCAAATCAGCCGCCTGCAAAGCATGGGCCTGGCCTCAGCGGTTGCGACCGAGCTCGAATTTTTCGTGTTTCGCGAAAGCTTCGAGGAAATGCGTGACAAGTCTTACCGCAACATGACGACCTTCAGCCCCTACAACGAGGACTACCACATCTTCCAGACGACCAAGGAAGAAGGCCTGATGCGCGCCATCCGTAACGGTTTGCAGGGCGCGGGCGTGAAGGTCGAAAATACCAAGGGTGAGGCCGATCCCGGGCAGGCCGAGATCAACGTCGGCTACTGCGACGCGCTGCAAATGGCGGACAACCACTGCCTGGTCAAAAACGCGGTCAAGGAAATCGCCTTCCTGAACGATCGCGCGGTGACTTTCCTCGCCAAGTGGAGCCACGACGCGGCCGGCTCCTCCAGCCATATCCACCAGTCGCTGGTTTCGACCGGCGGCGATCCCGTATTTTTCGACGCCAATGCCGAATACGGCATGTCGGACATGATGCGTCACTATGTCGCGGGCCTGTTGAAATATGCCAGCGACAATACCTGTTTCCTGGCGCCCTACGTCAATTCCTACAAACGTTTCGTCGCGGGCACCTTTGCGCCGACCAAGGCAATCTGGTCGCTGGATAATCGCACCGCCGGATACCGCGTGGTCGCCGACGGCAGTCGTAACGTACGCGTCGAATGCCGCGTCGGCGGCAGCGATCTGAACCCCTACCTCGCGATCGCAGCGCAAATTGCCGCCGGCATTGCCGGTATCGAAGGCAAACTCGAACTGGAAAAAGAGTTCAAGGGCGACGCCTACCAGGCGCGCAAGGCGCGTGAAATTCCGGCGACGCTAGCGCAAGCTGCGCTGGCGCTGAAAAAATCCGCTATGCTACGCGACGCGATGGGTTCCGACGTCATCGACCACTATGTGCGCTGCGCGGAATGGGAGCTCGAGGATTTCAACAGCAAGGTTACCGATTACGAAGTCAGCCGTGGCTTCGAACGGGCCTGATAACCATTCAATATTTAGTGGGATAAAAACATGCAACTTACCGGGAACTGGTCCTATCCGACCGCTATTCGATTTGGCGCCGGGCGCATCAATGAAATCGCCGACGCCTGTAATGCCGCCGGCATGCAAAAACCGCTGCTGGTCACCGACCGCGGCCTGGCCAACCTGCCTATCACCAGCAACACGCTGGCGCTGCTCGAACAGGCCGGCCTCGGTAACGCCCTGTTCGCCGACGTCGACCCCAATCCAGACGAGAAAAACCTCGCGGCAGGCATCAGGGCATTCAGGGATGGTGGCCACGACGGCGTAATCGCCTTTGGCGGCGGCTCGGGCCTCGATCTGGGCAAGGTTGTCGCCTTCATGTGCGGTCAAACCCGACCGGTCTGGGATTTCGAAGATATCGGTGACTGGTGGACGCGCGCCGACGCCGACCAGATCGCGCCGATCATCGCGGTGCCGACCACCGCCGGCACCGGCTCCGAAGTCGGGCGCGCCGGCGTGGTTTCCAATTCGGAAACCCACGAAAAGAAAATTATATTCCACCCGAAAATCCTGGCGGCGGTGGTAATCTGCGATCCAGAACTGACCGTCGGCATGCCCGCGGCAATCACCGCCGGCACCGGCATGGATGCCTTCGCCCATTGCCTCGAAGCCTATTGCTCGCCGCATTATCACCCGATGAGCCAGGGCATCGCGGTCGAAGGCATGCGCCTGGTCAAGGAATATCTGCCGCGCGCCTATGCCGACGGTAGCGATATCGAGGCGCGTGCGCACATGATGTCGGCCGCCGCAATGGGCGCAACCGCGTTTCAAAAAGGGCTGGGTGCGATTCACGCGTTGTCGCATCCGATCGGCGCCTTTTACAACACCCACCATGGCACGACCAATGCGGTCGTGATGGCGCCGGTGCTCGAATTCAACCGCGCCGCGATCGAAACCCGTATCGAAGCGTTAGCCGCTTATCTCGGCATTACCGGCGGATTCGATGGATTTTATAACTATGTCGTTGAATTGAACGCTTCGTTGGGTATCCCGGCGAATCTGACCGAACTCGGCGCCAGCGATCCGGACCTGGACTGGCTGGTCGAATCGGCGCTCAAGGACCCCAGCGTCGGCGGCAACCCGGTGGCGATGGATGCCGCCAATACCCGCCGTCTGTACGAGGCCTGTTTCTAAGAAGGCATCCGGAGCCCTTCAAAAGAACCACAGGCTGTCATACCGCGGTCGAGTCGCGGGATGATAGAGTGAGTGCTGCCTGGGATCAGACATTCTCGATGCAATGCTGGCCTGTCATCCCGCGGTTTAACCGCGGGATGACGGATCGTCAGCGGCTAAACCAGCTTGTCGCGCGGGGTTTCGCCGTTGAAGAAGGCTTCGATGTTTTCCACCACGCGCATCCCCATCGCTTTACGCGTTTCCATGGTGGCGCTGCCGAGGTGAGGCAGCAGCACGACATTTTCCAGTTGCAGCAATCCGGCGGTGACCGCCGGTTCCTTTTCGAACACGTCGAGCCCGGCGCCGGCAATTTCGCCGTTTTCCAGCGCTACGACCAGCGCTGCTTCGTCGATGACATCGCCACGCGCGGTGTTGATCAAAAAGGCACCGCGTTTCATCGCCTTGAAGGCGTCGGTGCCGATCAGGTGATAGGTTTCCTTGCCGCCCGGGCAATGCAGCGAGACGAAATCGGCCTGCGCAAACACTTCCTCGGGGGAAGCACACTGGGTTGCGTTCAGGCCGGCGATGTCTTCTGCTCGCGGTGGAAAGGGGTCGTGAAAAATAATCTTCATGTTAAATCCGTGCGCGGCGCGCGCGGCGACGGCACGCGCAATGCGGCCCATGCCGATCAATCCGAGAGTCTTGCCGGTAACGCTGGTGCCCATCATGTGTGTCGGGCGCCAACCCGTCCATTCGCCGTTACGCAGGTGGCGCTCGCCTTCGCCGGCGCGGCGCGCAATCGTTAGCAGCAACGTCATCGCCAGGTCGGCGGTACAATCGGTCAGCACTTCGGGCGTATTGGTGACCGTGAGCCCGGCCGCTTTGGCCGCGTCCAGATCGATATGGTTAAAGCCCACGCCATTGCTACCGAGGATCTTGGCGCGGATGTTATCGGCACCGAGCACTTCGGCGTTTACCTTGTCGCACACCGTCGGCAGCACCGCGTCGGCATTGCGCAG
>CAMYML010000236.1:0-1492 GCA_947259305.1 uncultured Gammaproteobacteria bacterium
AAATGCAGCGCCGCAAGACTTCGTTTCGCGAAAAGATGATCGCCATCGATTCCCTGGCGGGTGGCATCGCGCACGAGGTGGGTAACTCGATAACCTGCATCGCTGGCCTTGCCGACGAGATTGCGAACGACGGGCACAACGAGTTGAGCGAGCAAAGCCAGGTGATGCTCGAACAGTTGCAGCATTACACCAACGGTATCATCAGGATAAGCCGCGACCTGTCGCAACTCGACACCAAAAATATCGACGAGAGTCAATGGATCGATATCAACAAGTTGCTAACCAACTCGGTTAACTTGTGTCACTACGATAATCGCTGGTCTGGCATCGCCATCGAACTCGACCTGGACCCCGAGGTACCGGCCATGCATGCATCGGAAAACCAGTTCAATCAGTTAACCATGCATATCCTGGACAACGCGCGTGACGCGCTTGGCGGACAGAACGATTCCAGCGTAGTGCTGACGACCAATTTCGATCCGGAGCACGGCATCAGGATTATTTTTCAGGATAACGGGACTGGCGTAAGCGCGGACGATTTAAAACATATATTCGAACCTTTTTTCACCACCAAGGCGGTCGGCGAAAGCACCGGACTGGGGCTTGCGATCTGCTGGGCAATCGTCAAGTCATACGGTGGCGAGATTCGTGCGGAATCCGCGCCCGGTGGCGGATTGAAAATTGTCATCGAGCTCCCCCTGGAGAAAACTTCTCTCGACCAAACCAAGGCATCATGAGGTTTATGAAAGTTCGAATTAGCCTCTCGTTGCCGCAGCTGCTGGCTTTTCAGGGCGCGAGATAAAGGCATGCGATCACTGCAATTACTGATAATTGACGACGAGCCCGCGATCCGGCAGATCTTGTCCAATGCGGCGAGTAATGCCGGTCACTCGGTTTCGGTCGCATCCAATGGCAAGGAAGCGCTGGACCGGCTCGGCAAGGGTGACATCGATGTCGCGGTTTGCGACATCCGCATGCCAGATATTACCGGCATCGAGGTCGTCGAGAAAGCTCGGGCCCAGGGCATAGATACCATCTTTCTGATGATGACCGCCTACGCTTCGGTCAATACGGCGATCGATGCGATGCGTGCCGGCGCTTACGACTACACCATCAAACCCCTGCGCAACGAGGATTTCCTCAACCGAATCGAGCGCCTGGCCGATGTCATCCACCTGAAGACAGAGAACAAGGTCTTGCGCGAGCTGGTGGAAAACCAGGAGAGCGACACCTGCGAGGCGATATCGTCGGCAATGCGGGCGGTCGACCGCCTGGTGCTCAAGGTCGCTCCTACCGACAGTACCGTGCTCATAACCGGCCCCAGCGGTTCGGGTAAGGGGGTAATCGCGAAAATGATCCATCATAACAGTCTCAGGGCAAAGCGCGCATTCGTTCCAATCAATTGCGGCGCGATACCCGAGAACCTGCTCGAAAGTGAGTTTTTCGGCCATACCAAGGGCGCGTTTACCGGCGCCAGCAAGGCCAAGCGCGG
>CAMYML010000236.1:1560-7338 GCA_947259305.1 uncultured Gammaproteobacteria bacterium
CCGCAGAAGGATTGGGCAGTGAACAATCCAGGAAAATCGATGTCCGCATCATCACAGCCACTAATCAGAATTTGAGCGCAATGGTAAAGCAGGGGAAGTTTCGCGAGGATTTGTATTTTCGTCTCAACGTATTCCACGTGCCGATTCCCCCGCTAGAAAAGCGCAGAGAAGACCTGCCGTTGCTGATCAAGCATTTCATCCGCAAAGAGAGCGCCAAGATGGGCCTGTCGGATTCGATCGAGATCCAGCCGGAAGCAATGCAGTGCCTGCTGGCATACGACTGGCCGGGAAACGTGCGTGAGTTACAGAACGTCGTCGCGAGATCGTTGATACTGGCCGAAAACAACTCCATCGAGATCTCGGACCTGCCGCAAAATATCGGTATCCTGCACTTCGGAGCCATGGCTATCGGAGTCGACGCGAATGACACGTTGAAACATCAACTGCGAAATTATGAACAGGCGATTATCAAGACCGCGATCGACGAAGCCCATGGAGACCGTAAACGGGCGGCAAAACGTCTCGGCATCGGGGTTTCCAGCCTCTATCGCAAGCTCGATATCTGAGCCACACAACCCAGAAGGTGATAAACAGCAATGAAAATTCGGATCATCACGCCAGCGATTCTCATATCCTGCCTGCTTACGATGCAGCAGTCGCCGGCACTGGCCGACGCCAAAACCGATGGCGACAAGGGCATCGAGGAGTTTCGCCAGGGAAACCTGATCGAAAGCATGCAGCTGCTGGAGCGTTCGGCCAAGGGCGGCTATACTCCGGCGCAGACGACACTGGCCTACATTCTGGATATCTCCGAACGCGACGAAGAAGCATTCAACTGGTATCAACAGGCTGCAGAGAGTAACGACCCGGCCGGCATATTCGGACTCGGCAACATGTACGCCAAGGGCGAAGGCACCGGGCGCGATCCGCAAAAAGCGGGGCAATTGACCAGGCGCGCCGCGGAGATGGCACACGTGCTAGCGATGCGCGCTTATGCATATGCACTGGAAAATGGCGCCCTGGGTTTCGCTCGAGACGATGCCGCCGCCGTCGAGTGGTTCCACAAAGCCTCAGAGGCGGGAGACCAGGTTTCCATGCGCCGACTGCAAGATGCATACAGCCAGGGACAGCTTGGATTGCCGGTCGACCCGGCACAGGCATCCGTCTGGGAACAAAAAATTAAATCTGACAATTGAGACACTCAAGATCATGATCAAAACAATATCGTGCGCTGGGCTTGTTATGGCACTCGCATTATCGACCCCGCTTGCGGCTTCCGACGCGAACAGCGGCAGCAAAATATACCGGACGTACTGCGCCCAGTGCCACGGCGCCAACGGCAAAAGCGTCATGGCCGGGGCGCCGGATTTCGATCGCCCTGGCAGTCTTTTAAAGTCGGATGGCAGTTTACTGACCAGAATTCAATCCGGGAAAAATGCCTGCCCCGCTTATCGCGGCATTCTGAGCGAGCAGCAGATATTCGAGGTCATTGCATTCATCCGGACACTGGGCATCTAGACTGGCGGTATTATGAAAATTTTACGGTCTTCTGCGATCTGCCTGTTGCTCTGCACACTCGTTGCCTGCTCGCAGGAAAATTCATCGGACTCCACGCACGACGAGCAAACCCTGCCTGCCGGACGGACGGGCGATAATATTCCGCAGATCGCCGAGGTGTTTAAGGTCGGCGATTCAGTTTACGTGCGGTCTCTTGCCGTCGAAGCCGATACCAACCGCCTGTGGGTCGGCACATCGCTCGGCGTCAACGAAATCGACCTGGCCAGTAACAGCCTCGTCAATACGTTTAACCGCGATCAGGGTCTCGCCAACGAATACGTCTTCGGCATCGGTATCGATGGTGACGGATACAAGTGGTTCGGCACCAATGCGGGCGGAGTCTCGCGCTACAAAAATGGCGACTGGAAAGTATTCTTCCCGATGCACGGGCTGGCTGACTACTGGGTTTACGCCTTCGCCAACGATCCCGATGGCGGCCTGTGGATCGGCACCTGGGCAGGCGCCAACTATCTCGATCGCCAGACCGAGAAATTTGAAACCTATGTCAAGGAACTGGTCAACGAATGGGTTTATGGCATTGCCGTAGACAGTTCGGGAGCGGTCTGGTTCGGCACCGAAGGCGGCGTAAGCCGCTTCGACGGCGCTAACTGGACCTCGTGGAATCACGACAATGGCATTGGTGGAGAGAATCCGGACGCCCTGCCCTTCAGCCGCAACACCGGCCTCGGAACCCGCTCCCGGCATGACCTCGGCGTTCTCGCTGGCGGCAAGCCCACCTACAATCCGAATTACGTATTCAGTATTCTCGCCGACCACGACGACACCATCTGGGCCGGGACATGGGGCGGCGGCGTTACGCGTTTCCAGAATGGCAGCTGGACCAACCTGATGGAAAAAGACGGACTCGCCGGCAATATCGTTTATGCCATCGCCCAGGGCGCGGACGGCGCGTACTGGTTCGGCACCAACCGCGGGTTATCCCGCTACGATGGTAAAAATTTTTACAACTGGAGTATCCACGACGGCTTGCCGTCGAACGATGTTTACGCGATCGCGATAACGCCGGCCGGTGAAGTCTGGGTCGGCACCCGCGGTGGCGTCACCCGGATGGCGGTAAAAGAGTCGCAATCCTAGCGGAGTTTACGAAATGCATAAAAAAACGCTTATTGGTTTGGTGGTCGTGGTTGTCGCCCTCGTCGCGGGCGCCTTTGCGCTGGGTATCAACCGGGGCATTGAATTGCAGACCGCGGGCTATCAACAGGCGACCGGGGAAACCCGCAATACGCCGCCCCCTGCCGAGGGTTCCGATATTGCTTCGGCAGCGGCTGCTAATTCCCCGGCGCAGCAAAAAACCAGTTTTACTCATTTCCGGGTCGGCAACCGCAACGTCAAGTCCGTATTCGCCGAAGCGGACAAGGTCTGGGTCGGAACTTCGGGCGGCGTCATCCGCTACCTGCCCGAAACCGACGAGTATCGCCTGTTCGACGTACGCAACGGCTTGCTCGCCAACGGCGTTTTTCACGTCAGTCGCTGGACAGAAAGCAAGATACTGGTCGGAACCTACGGCGGCGGTTTAGCGGTTTACGACGAGCTAGAGGACAAGTTTAGGATATTCAATGTCCCGCAAGGGCTGGCGGATGCTTTTGTGTACGACGCGCTGGTCATGCCTAACGGTGATCTCTGGATCGCGACCTGGTCCGGGGCTAACCGGGTCAAGGGCGGCCGGCTTGAGGATCCTGCTGCCTGGGAAACCTATACCGTTGAAAATACCGGCAGCGGGTTGCCCAACGACTGGGTTTACGGCCTCGAGATGGGAAAAGACGGCGAAGTCTGGCTGGCGACCGAGGGGGGGCTGGCGCGCTTTCATAACGGTGAATGGGCTAACTGGAATCATGAAGACGGCCAGGGCGCGCCCTATGGCAGCGTTAAAAACGATAACACGTTTAATCACGACCCGGCGATGATGTCGAGCCATCACGCACGGCAAAAAATCGAGATGGGCCTGGAGGATGTCGACACGGCTTACAATCCAAACTATATCGTCGCCCTCGAAGTCGATCGGGAAGGCATCGTCTGGGTTGGAACCTGGGGTGGCGGCCTGGCCAGGTTCGATGGCGAAAACTACACCAATTACACGGTCGTGGACGGGCTACCGTCGAATCATGTCTTCATGCTGCACGAAGACCGCAACGGAAACCTCTGGGTCGGCACCAGTAACGGTCTGGCGCGTTTCGACGATGAAAAATTCAGCGACCGGCTCACGATTCACGAGGGACTGTTCTCGAATACTGTGTTCTCGATGGATACGCAGGATCAAGACATTCTCTGGGTCGGCAGCTTCGGCGGCGTTGCGCGCATAAAGCTGTAGCCATCGCCGCTCTCGCCCGGCCGGCCGAATTTCCGCCCACCCAGTGCAAGGCCACCAGTGAGCGCCGGGCTTAATCCAGTGGCTTCGCCTGCTCCGCCTGCGGGTCTTCGCCATCCGACGGCGGGGACAGTCTGGACTCCCACTCCCACAACGCGGACCTTGCCCGCCGGATAAAGCGCTCATCCTCCGTCGGCCCGGCCAGGTGAATATAACTGCGCATTGCGCCCATCGCGCCTTCAAGGTCACCCGCTTTCTCGCTGACCAGCGCAAGCCCGTAGTACGCGTTAGCCTGGAACGAATTCTGCTCCATCGCGCTGATGAAAAAATCCCGGGCAGCCGGGAACTGCCCGAGTTCATAAAGCGTAAATCCCATGTTGACCTTGACCTCGGGAATCCCGGCATCGCGCAGCAGAATCTGGTGCCACCGTTTTAACGCCGCTTCGTATTCGCCCTGCTGCATATGCCGCACGGCAAGCCCGAACAGCTGATCGAGATCCTGGTTGTCGGCCGACATATCCGAGTTTTGCGACAACGGTATATCGACAGGCTGCGTGATCCAGATGCTCAGTAACCAGCCGGATAACGCTACCAGGCCCAGCAGCAACAGGCCCACCCTGAAATAGCGCAAGCTTGCGCGCCGTGGCATTAGCAAACGCCGGGCGGACATCAGATCATGCCCTTGTGCGGTGCGGTAGACACGAATGGCACACCGAAGAAAGTCAGGAATGCAAGCACGAAACAAGCGCTGACCAGTATCGCGTAGACGGCTCTGCGGGGGTGATTCAGGCGCCAGTGCAATACGAAGATGACGCAGATCCAGGTCAGGAAGGCCCATGTTTCCAGCGGATCCCAGGCCCAGTACCTGCCCCAGGCATCCTGCGCCCACACTGCCCCGAACAGCAACATCAGCGACTCGAAGCAGAACGCGAATGCGAGCAAACGATAACTCGTCGAATCGATAGCCGCACCGGCACCGGGCCCTTTCTCGCCAGCCAGGCGCAGATATTCGTATATCGCGAGGCCGGTTGCGAGCATCAACAGGGCAAGAA
This sequence comes from uncultured Gammaproteobacteria bacterium, assembly GCA_947259305.1. Lineage (GTDB taxonomy): Bacteria > Pseudomonadota > Gammaproteobacteria. The sequence continues at coordinate 6,496 of CAMYML010000236.1, forward strand.
AAAATTTTCCCGACAGCACGTGAAAATACAACCATAGCGTATCGTAGGTCGCGGGTAGATAGGTATCCCTCGGGGGAGTCAGCAACAACCAGACCATCAGCAACCCCGGTAACGGAAAAATGAAGCGTATCGCCTCACGCTGCCGCCGTGCCAGCAGTATGAAGCAGGTGAGTCCGAGCATCAGGCTCCAAAGGTTACTGCTGAGAATTTCATAGAGATTGATAAACGGGCCGTGCCCGACACGGTCCCAGCGTTGCGCCAGGCTGAGAGTATGACTCGCGAGCCCGAGTATACAGGCAACAATCAGGTATGCGTAGGTGAAGCGCCTGCGGTCGAGATAGGCGATGATTAAAGCGGCGGTATAACACACGCAAGCGGTATTCAGCAGAAAGGTTTCGTCGAGTAATGGCATGTCGGTTATTGTATGGCTTTGCTTGCGGGCAGCGAATTCGGAATCGGGATATGATTCCGAAACGATTACATCGCCTGCCTGCCCTCGATTGACTCATCTCGCGGAATATCCTCGCTCGCCAGATCGAGCGGTAGAAACACGTGCACCCGGGTGCCCTTTCCCTGCTCACTTTCGATTCTGAGTTCACCGCCATGCGCGCTTACGATAGTGTCGCATAGAGACAATCCCAGCCCCGTGCCCTCACCAACCGGCTTGGTTGTGTAAAATGTTTCCATCACGTGTTCGAGCGTTTCCGCGGACATACCGATACCGAAATCCTGCACGCAAACATGCACTCTGTCCCCATCGGGCTCGCTGATCAGGATGATGCCGTCTTTTTGCCCACCCTGCGACGCACAGGCATCCATCGCGTTGATGAGCAGGTTCATGAA
>CAMYML010000237.1 GCA_947259305.1 uncultured Gammaproteobacteria bacterium
ACGGTCCGACGGAGACGACTATCGACGCCACGTATTGGCAATGCGATCGAAATAGTCAGCTGCGGACCGTACCGATTGGCCGCCCTATCGCCAACGTACAGATATACATTCTGGATAGTCATGGTCAGCCGGTGCCTATCGGCGTGCCGGGAGAAATCCATGTTGGTGGTGCGAACCTTGCGCGGGGTTACCTGAATCGTCCGGAGTTGACCGCGGAACGCTTTATTGCGCACCCGTTCAGCGATCAGCCAGGCGCGCGCCTGTACAAGACCGGCGACCTGGCGAGCTATCTGCCCGATGGCGAAGTCGAATACCTGGGCCGGACCGATCACCAGGTGAAGCTGCGTGGTTTTCGCATTGAACTGGGCGAAATCGAGGCGGCGCTGCGATCTCACATCGAGCTGCGTGATGCTGTGGTTAACCTGAGGCAGGGTGCAAACGGCGAGCAACAACTGGTGGCTCACGTTGTCGCCGAAAATGAGGGTCGGCAACAACAGGAATCCGGTCACATAAAGGCGTTACGCGAATATCTTGAGCAAAAACTGCCACACTACATGGTGCCTGCCGCTTTCGTGCTAATGGAATCTTTACCATTAACCATCCAGGGCAAGGTTGACAGGCGTGCACTTCCGGAACCGAATGCCGATCGTTCTCAGCTATCCTCAAACTTCGAAGCGCCACGCGATGAGGTGGAGGGAAAGCTGGCTGCAATCTGGGCGGATGTTCTGGGACTGAAACAAGTTGGCGTCAGGGATCGTTTTCTCGAACTTGGAGGTCACTCGCTACTTGCGACGCGGGTTGTATCGCGGATTCGCGAGCTGTTGGGCATCGACCTGACGCTGGCCGATTTCTACAATTAACAAACTGTGGCGGATCTCGCCGTGCGGATCAATCGGCTTAGTTCTGCTACTAGTTCTGCTACTAGTTCTGCTACAACGAGTAAAGACCTACCGGTTATTGTCTCTGCTTCCCGGGATCATCCACTACCCGTTTCCTTCCAGCAGGAACAGGTGATATTTCTAACCGATCTGGCACCAGAGAGTATCGCCTATAACGCGCAAATGAGTATCCGTTTCGCCGGCAAACTGGATGTCCCGGCGCTGGAACGCGTCTTGACTGAAATTGTGCGACGTCATGAAATCTTCCGCACGAGTATTGAAATTGTCGATGGTCGTCCAAACCAGAGGATTCATCCCGACTGGGTAGTGCGGTTGCCAATGATGGATTTACAAACCGTTCCGCAGGAGCAGCGCGGTCAACGGATGGATGAGGTTATCGATGAGGAAATCCACCAACGATTCATTCTCGGTGAAATTCCACTGGTTCGATGGAAGTTGCTGAAACTCGGAGCCGACGATCACTTACTGATTCATGTAGAGCACCATCTCGTCCATGATGGCTGGTCGGTTGGAGTATTCATCCATGAACTGCAAGCGTTGTACGAGGCATACTCGAGCGGGAGTGATTCGCCTCTCCCCGAGTTGCCCATACAATATGCGGACTATGCGATATGGCAGCGCCAATGGCTTCGGGGCGAGAAGCTGCAAACCCCGTTGCATTACTGGAAGCAAAAGCTGGCGGGTCCTTTACCGTTATTGCAACTGCCGACCGACTTCCAGAGGCCACCGGTTCAGAGTCATCGGGGTGCGGAAGAGGTAGTCGATTTATCGCCCGAGCTTTCCGATCGACTGCGCGAGCTGAGTCGGCGCGAGAACAGCACTCTCTTCGCAACCACGCTGACGATTTTCTTCGTTTTGTTACATAAATATTCTGCTCAACGTGACATCGTTGTCGGTACCGGCGTGGCTAATCGCAATGTCAGGGAGATCGAAGGATTGATCGGCATGTTTATCAACGCGATAGCTCTGCGGGGTGATTTATCCGGTGATCCGACATTCCGCGAATTGCTCAAGCGCATACATGAAATGGCTTTTGAGGCATATGAGTTTCAAGAGCTCCCGTTTGACAAGATGGTGGAGGAATTGTCAATCGACCGCGATCTGGCTTACAACCCGGTGTTTCAGGTTTTATTCGCGTTTCACGACGCACAGGTGCCGGCGCTGGAATTATCCGGTTTAATCGGGAGAATAAACTATCTGCACAATGGCTCCGCCAAGTTTGATCTCAACCTGATTCTTACACCCTGGGCAGAGCAACATACTGGTGTTGATGGCGAAATGCAGGATAGGCACATTACCATGAATTGGGAATATGCCACCGATTTGTTTACGCCGGCCACCATTCGCGCTATGGCCTTGCACTATCAAAACCTGGTGCGGGAAATCGTCACACATCCGGACAAACGCCTGTCCGAATTGACAATGCTGGCGGAATCCGAACGCCGCCAGCTGCTCGAAGACTGGAATCAGACGGCGACGGCCTATCCGCGTAATAGCACGGTGCATGAGTTGTTTGAAAGCCAGGTTCAGGCCTCACCGGATTCGATTGCGGCGGTCTACGAAGACGAAGCGCTCAGTTACGCACAATTGAATGAACGCGCCAACCAGCTTGCCCATTACCTGCAGGCCCGGGGTGTGGGCCCTGAAACGATGGTTGGCCTGTACCTCGAGCGCGGACTGGAAATGATCGTGGGCGTGCTTGGTATCCTGAAAGCTGGCGGCGCCTATGTGCCGCTGGATCCCGATTATCCACAATCCCGCATTGCATTCATGCTGGAAGATACGCGGGCACCGGTATTGTTGAGCCTGTCGACCCTCAATGACCGCTTACCAGATTTTGTCGGTGAGCGAGTGTGTCTGGATAAAGACTGGGCTGCGATAGCACGAGAAAGCACACAGAATCCTGTCTCGGGTGCATCCGCTGACACCCTGATTTACGTAATATATACCTCGGGTTCGACAGGCCATCCCAAAGGCACGCTAATCGAACATCGCAGTGTGGTGCGGCTGGTCAAGGAGACTAATTATATTGAATTAGGACCAGAGGAAGTGTTGCTGCAATTTGCGCCGATCTCGTTTGATGCCTCGACCTTCGAGCTTTGGGGCAGTTTGTTAAATGGCGCAAAGCTGGTGGTATTTCCCGCGGGACGCTCTTCGCCGGAAGAGCTCGGGCAGGTTATCGAGAAGCAAGGGGTTACAACGCTGTGGCTGACATCGGTACTGTTTAGCCAAATGGTTGATAATCAATTGCCGAGCCTGTCGGGTGTACGTCAATTACTGGCTGGTGGTGAGGCGCTATCGCTGCCACATGTGCAAAAGATGCTGGTACAGCTGGGTGATCGTCGCCTGATCAACGGCTACGGTCCGACTGAAAACACGACGTTTGCCTGCTGTCATGTTATGACCAGTGCAAGTCAACTGGAACAGAGCGTGCCGATTGGTCGGCCAGTTAGCAACACCACGGTTTATATACTGGATGAACAAATGAATCCGGTGCCAGTTGGCGTTCACGGCGAGTTGTATATCGGTGGCGATGGGTTGGCGCGGAATTATCTGAACCAGCCCGAGCTGACCGCCGAGAAGTTTGTGACAAATCCGTTTAGCGACAGGCCGGGCGCACGCCTGTATCGAACCGGTGACGAGGTGCGTTATCGCCGCGACGGTGCGATCGAGTTTGTCGGGCGTTTTGACCATCAGGTAAAGCTTCGGGGATTCCGCATTGAGCCGGGCGAGATAGAAACTGTGCTGGCTCAACACAATGCCGTGCGGGATGCCGTAGTCATTGTGCATGAAGACGAACCGGGAGATAAGCGACTGGTAGCCTATGTGGTCGCCGAGAATAGCGCCGCCCCAACAGCGGCAGAGTTGCGTACTTTTGTGCGCCAGCGCTTACCCGACTATATGCTGCCTTCGGCTTTCATGACTTTAGATGAGCTTCCGTTGACGGCCGTCGGCAAGCTGGATCGGTGCGCCTTGCCTGTCCCGGGAGATATGCGTCAGGCAGTGGCAGCCGAGTACACAGCGCCGCGAACGGAACTGGAAAAACAATTGACGCAGATCTGGGCTGAAATATTGAAGCTCGAGCGTCCCGGTATACATGACGACTTTTTCGCCGCTGGCGGTCATTCGCTGCTGGCGGGGCAGGTCATGAACCGCCTGCGGGACGTTGTTGGACTCGAGATCCCGCTGCGCTGTCTGTTCGACAACCCCACCGTGGCGGGATTGTCGGCGTTCGTGGAGGCCGCCAGGTTGAACGCTGATGGAAGTACCGCCGTAGACGGCAAGTTTGACCGCGAGCAGGGAAAAATATGAGCACCGCGGAATTCCTGGACCGGCTACGGGGCCTCGAGGTGAAGCTCTGGCGCGACGGTAAACAGCTTCGTTACGAAGCGCCTGCAGGCATTATGACCCCGGCGCTGCGCACCGAAATCGGCGAACGTAAAGCGGAGATTATGGCGCTGCTGGCACGCGCCCAGCTCGATTCCCGGCCGCAGCTGCCTCCCATCCAACCCTCGGCTCGCTCCCAGGAATCGGCGCCGAGCTTCGCCCAGAACCGGCTCCTGTTTCTCGCAACCCTGCGGCCAGAGAGCACTGAGTATAACCTGGCCCGCGGCTTCCGCCTCAGCGGCGTGCTCGATATCGCCGCGCTGGAGCGGAGCCTTAACGAGATCGTGAACCGTCACGAGGTACTGCGCACCAGCTTCGACGTCATCGATGGTGATCCGGTGCAACGTATAGCGCCTTCTCTGCAAATCACGCTCCACTGGGAAGACCTGAGCCGAATGGACGAAGCCGCGCGCGCGCGGCACTGCGACGCGCTGATTCAGCAGGAATACACAAACCCCTATAACCTGAACACCGGGCCGCTATTGCGCGCCACGCTGGTACGGCTTGCCGACGACGAGCATATGTTCCTGCTGGGTATGCACCATATCGTCTACGACGGCTGGTCGCTGGGTGTCCTGTTCCGGGAGCTCGGCGCGCTGTACGCAGCCTTCGCGGCGGGCCGGGAGTCCCCGCTGAAGCCGCTGCCGGTCCAGTATGTGGACTATGCGCAGTGGCAGCGGGAATGGCTGCAGGGCGATGTGCTGGCAGGGCATTTAAACTATTGGCGCAAACAGCTCAGGGGCTTGTCGACGCTGGAGCTGCCCACCGACCATGTGCGTCCGGTGGTACAGGGATATGCTGGCGGGGGCGTATCGCTGCGTCTGCCGCGGGAGCTGAGTGAGGAATTGCGGGCGTTGAGTCAGGGCGAGGGTGTGACGCTGTTCATGCTGTTACTGGCCGTATTCGTGTTCCTTTTGCACCGCTACACGGGTCAGACAGACATAGTACTGGGGTCACCGGTGGCGAACCGCAACCGCAGCGAGTTGGAGGGGCTGATCGGGTTTTTTGTGAACATGCTGACACTGCGCACTGATTTGGGTGGGAATCCGGGGTTCCGGGAATTGCTGGGCCGGGTACGGGAGGTGGCGTTGGGGGCTTACGAACACCAGGACCTGCCGTTCGAAAAACTGGTCGAGGAAATGGAACCGGAGCGTGATACCAGCCGTTCACCATTGTTACAGGTTGTTTTTGCACTGCAGAACGCGCCGATGGGCGCGCTCGAACTGGAGCATCTGAATTTGAAATTGATGCCCAGCGAGGTGAGCACGACGCGCTTTGACCTGGAGGCGCACTTGTACGAGACGCCCGAGGGGCTGGAGGTTAATTTTATCTACAACCGGGAGTTGTTTGAGCCGACGACGATGGAGCGGATGCTGGGACATTACAGTCAATTGCTGGAGACGGTGG
>CAMYML010000238.1:0-4262 GCA_947259305.1 uncultured Gammaproteobacteria bacterium
AGGTCAATCGGCACCGACCCCTTTGGCGATTACACCGGCGGCCGCGGCTGGCGCGCGCTGCGTCCACGATAGCACCGTGACCGTCGCCGCCGGCAGGAACGTCAGGGTCACGACGGCCGCACCGGCGAGGCCGAACAGGACAATCGCGCCGACCCCGCGGTAGAGCTCGGTGCCCTCGCCGGGGATGAAGACCAACGGCGCGAGGCCGAATATGGTCGTGATCGCCGACATCGCAATCGGCCGCAGGCGCGACTCGACCGCCTCCTGCACCGCCTCGGCCGCGCTCATCTGACCTTGCCGGTAGTTATCCGCCGCGCGGTGCACGATCAATATCGGGTTATTCACCACCGTCCCCATCAGGATCAGGAATCCGAGCATCGATATCATATCGAAAGGCTGATGCACCGCGCTAAAACCGAGCAGCGGCAGCGAGGCGCCAACGAAGTTCATCAACGCGAGCCCGGCGATGCCGCCGGCAACCCCGAGCGGTATCGTCGTCATGATCAACAGCGGCAAGCCCCAGTGGGTAAAGATGGCCACCATTACCAGGTAGACGAGGATCAACGCGACCAGGTAGTTGGCTTTAAGCGCCTGTTGCGTGGCTTCGAGCTGGTCGCTCGCGCCGGAGATATCAATACTGACGCTGGCCGGTATCGCGCCGCTGCTGCGCAGGTAACCGAGCACGTCCTCGCGCACGATGCCAACCCCGGTTTCGAGCGCGACGGTCTCCGGCGGTATGATGCTCAGGGTCACCGTGCGGCGGCCGTCGATGCGGCGCACTGTGCTGGTATCGACCGTCTCGACCACTTTGGCGATGCTCGACAGCGGCAGGATCCCGCCGCGCGTATAGATCGGCATGTCGGTCAAATCCTGCGGCGATGCGTCCGGCCCGGCGCCGCTGTAGAGATACATGTCGATCTTGTCGTCGGCGAGAAAGAATTCGTCGACGAAGGTGCCGTCGGTCAAAGCGGCCACGGTGAAACCAATATCGGCCGTGTTCATGCCGAGCTCGGCCGCGCGCTCCCAGTCCGGGTGAATTTCGATCAGCGGCTGCGATAGCGACAGCGTCGCCGGATTGGCGCGAATGCGCGGGTTACCGAACACCTCCTGGGCGCGGTTATAGGCCGCGGTGGCGGCGGCATAAATCGGTTCCAGCTCCGGCCCGGAGATATCCAGGTTGATACTGCGGGTGCCGCCGTTGTTACTGGTGATAATCGAGCCGCGCGTGGTGAAGGCGCGCATCCCCGCATACTCGCTGTACTTGGCGTCGATCGCGTCCATCAGCGCGTTGACCTGCCCCTTGTCCTTCGGTTCGGCGATCAGGAACAGTCCGCTGGCGCGAATCGAAATAATCAGGTAGTCGATCGCCGGCACCGCGGTCTCGCCGCGCTCGAATTGCCCGGGCTCGTCATCGAGGTAAGGCAGGAAATATTCCTGCACGTCGTAACCGATCTCGCGCATGGTCGACAGGTTGTAACCGGGCGGCGCGCTCATGCGCCCGAAGACCTTGGGTTCCTCACCCGGCGGCAGATATTCCGCCGGCGGCGTCAATCCGGCAATGATGGCCGCGCTCAGGCCCACGGTAAGAAGCATGACCGTAATCCGCCGCAGCGGGGTCGCGATCAGCCAGTTGATCATCGCGAGCGTGCCGACCATCGCCCCTGCCGAGGTGGCTTTGGCCGCCGCGCCGTCGCCCGGTTCGTCGCGCAACGCGAAGTTCGCCGTCGCGGTCGGCACCACCGTGATCGCGACCAGCATCGACACCAGGATGGTTGCCGAGACGCCGATCGCAATGTCGCCGTAAAGCTGCCCGGCCTCTTCCTCGATGAAAATAATCGGGATGAATACCAGCACCGTGGTCAGCGTCGACGCCAGCACCGCGGGCCAGACCCGCTGCACGCCCGTCACCGCGGCCTGCAACCGCTTGAGCCCCTTGCGTCGTTCCCACTCGATGCTTTCGAGCACGACGATGGTATTGTCGAGCGTCATGCCGATCGAAAAGGCGACCCCGGCCAGTGAAATCACGTTGATCGTGCGCCCGGCCAGCAATAATCCGAGGAAGGCGGCAATGGTGCAGATCGGGATGCCCATTACACCGACCAGCGTCATCCTGCCCGAGCGCAGGAACAGGAACATGACCAGCGTGGCCAGCACCGCGCCGAGCGCGAGGTTGCGCCACACGGTGGCAATCGATTGCTCGACATAGACGGTATCGGTCGCGTTCAAACGCAACTCCATGCCCGCGTTTTGCAACAGCTCCTGGTTGATACGTTCGATTTCGGCGAACATCGCATCCTTGATCTCGATGACGTTGGAGCCGAGCTCGCGATTGACCGCGAGAAACAGCACCGGCTTGCCGTTGACAAACGCCTCGCGCGCTACCTCGAAGTGATCCAGGCGCACACGCGCGACGTCGCCGAGCCGGGTCACCTGGTCGCCGCGACTTGAGAGGATCAACTCGCCAAGCGATTCGATATCGTTGAAGCGGCCGATGGTGCGCAACAGGTACTGCCGCTTGCCGGCCTCGAGCTGGCCGCCGGTGACGTCACGGTTACGCGCGCGCAGCGCCGTACGCACGTCGGTCACGGTCAGGCCGCGCTCGGCGAGCGCCGACGCGTCGAGCAGAATCTGCACCTGGCGATCGGCGCCGCCCCAGACTTCGACGCTGGAAACGCCCTCGACGGTTTCCATGCGCGTGCGCACGTTGTCGGAGACAAAATCGCGCATCATGTCCATGTCGAGCCCGCGCGGGTTGCCGTCGAGCGGCGCGACGCGGAAGTACATGAACGAGTTGCTGGAAAAGGCTTCGGCGAAGATACGCGGCTGGTTGACCGTGTCCGGATAGGATGGCACCTGCGACAACGCGTTGTTGACCCGGATCAGGGTTTCGTTGATGTCGACGCCTGACGGAAACTCGAGCTCGATGCGCGCCTGCCCGGACGAGGCGGTGGCCTCGATGCGCTGCAGGCTCGGGGTGCTGCGCAGGTATTCTTCCTGCTCGATCAGGATTTCCTTTTCGATATCCTGCGGCGTGGCGCCCGGCCACGAGGTTCGCACCTGCACCGTGCGCACGTCGAGATCGGGAATCATCTGCACCGGAACGCGCAGCGTCGCGACGATGCCGAGCACGACGACGACGCCGACGATGACCGTCATCAGGGTGCCGCGATTGATGATTTTTTCAAACATGGTGGCGCCTAACCGGTGATCCGAACCTGCTGACCCTGGCGCAGCGCTTCGTTGCCGCGAATCACCACGCGCTCGCCCGCGCTCAGGCCATCGATAATCTCGACCTTGCCGTCGAAGGTCAGGCCGGTTTTAACCTGGCGTTCCTCGACCACGTAACGGTCGCCTTCGACCGCGGCCACCCAGACGACGGTGCGCCCGTCCGGGTAGCGGATCAGGGCATCGCGCGGCACCACTTCGGCCTGGCGATCGGTGCCGATGCGAATTAGCGCACGCACCGACATGCCCGGCGTCAGGCGCGCCGCGGGGTTATCGACCTGCGCACGCACCAGGAAGGTACGCGCATCGGGATCGCTGACCGGCACCACCTGCGACACGCCTGCGGCGATGGTTTGCCCGGGCAAGGCATCGAGCTGCAGGCTCAGCTCGGTGCCGGCTTTGACCCGTTGAAAATACTGCTGCGGCACGCGAAGATCGAGCTGCAGTCGATCGATCGCCACCAGCAGCAACACCCTGGAATCGGTATCGACGCGTTCGCCCAGGTCTGCGCCGCGCTCGGCGATCACCCCGCTAAACGGGGCCTTCAACGTATGGCGCTCGAGCGTCGCGGCCGCGTAGGCGCGCTCGGCGCGTCGACGCTCGAGGATCGCCTGGTTACGCATCACCAGGGCTTCGAGGCTGCGTGCCTCGCTCTCGGGAAAGGTTTTTTCCGTGACCAGTTTGCGCACCTCGACCACACGGCGCCTGGCTTCGGCGAGATCGGCCTCGGCCTCATGCTCGGCGGCAGTCGCCTGGGCCAGTTCGAGCCGCGCCAGCTCGTCATCGAGCTTGAACAGGATATCGCCCCGCTTCACCCGGTCGCCGGCATCCACGGCGAGACTGACCAGCCGGCCTTCGAAGTCGGGCGACAGGCTGGAGGTATAGGGCGAGGTCAACGAACCCGACAGGCGCAGGGTTTCGACGATATCCCGGCGCTCTACCGGCGCAAGCTCCACTGGCGCCACCGGCGCCGCCTGAGCCGCGGTCAGACCCTGCAACAGCAGCAGGGCAGCCAAAGCGGTCGTAGGCAGGTAGCG
>CAMYML010000238.1:4283-9943 GCA_947259305.1 uncultured Gammaproteobacteria bacterium
ATCTCTCAAAACCGGGGCACAGGTAACAACGAACACTCTAAAATATCACAGTTTCGCCGAACGGCAGCGTATTTTCATTTTAGCCATCCGGGCCGGAGAAGCGTCACCCCATGTCAATGCATACGCTTCTTATAAGAACTAGGGATCACTATCGCACTTAGTTAACGAGTCATACCCGCGCTAGTGGGTATCTTGTGACAACCTGCGACGGTAAGGCGCTAGTCGCGCTTGCGCAGCTTAATGACGAACGGGTCATCGCCATTGTCGAGGGTGAAGTCGCCGCTATAGGAACGGTAACCCGGCGCCGTGACCTTGACGTGCAGGCGCTCGGCGGGTAATTGACTGAACCTCGCAACACCCTCGTCATCGGTTATTTTCTTGAAGCTGTCAGCGCTACTCGCAGCCGACAGTTCGATCCTGGCCTCCTCGACCCCCTCCTCGTCAGCGTTTTGCACCACGACACTGACGGCATCGATCAGCCTGGCCTCAGGCGGCGGCGGGACTACATCATCGGCCGCGTCGGCCGGCTCTTTTGCCGTATCTGAATCCGCTGTCTCTTTCGCCGGATCAACGTCCTGATCGTGGGCCGAAGCAAGTAGGATCGGAGTAATATCAAGCGCGAATACAAGCGCAGGCCCAGCGCAAAACAGCGTGGCCAGCGCCAGTATCGAGATTCTAATAAAGCCTTTCATTGCTCAACGCGCAAGAAACTGCGCCTGAGTGGAATGCAATTGCTCGACGATCTCTTCATAGAAGAGTTTTTCCTTGAGACTCGCGCGCGAACTTGGGAAATAGGCCAGTGCAACCTGCACGTGGCTGCCCGATTCCCAATCCCGCAAGGCCACAGCAACGCGTTGTCCGCCAGGCAAACGGGAATTATCGATCATCGGGAAATCGTAGAAACCAACCTCGAAATTAACCGCGAGTTCGATATCGCCACTGTCCTCGTTCATCACTTCGAGCTGCACGTCCAGCGTCTTCTTAGTTTCATCGACGCCAAGCACGTCCAGATAGAACTTGCGCGACGGAACCAGGGGATCGGCCTGGTTATCGGAGCCCGGTATGCTCAAAACTTCCTTGACGGCCGTGACCGCCTCGTTTTGCTGGGTATTGTTGATATCGTCGAAGGTCACAAAGGCATCGATTTTGACCCCACCATCTTCCAGTGATGCGAGTTGCTTTCCGGTGACCTCCTTGGCTACACGCTCCAGTCGTTTGGTCAACTGGCGTAACTCTTCCTCGGTGGCATTTTGCACTCGTTCGATGTTTTTCTTGACGTGATTGAACAGGGGCCCGATGTCGATCGCGTCATGAAAATTGTAGGCGAGCAGTTCGAGCGCGAGAATTTCGTCACGAACGTCACGGTTGCCTTTTTCGTCTTTCTTCAGAAAGGTCGTGATAATGACGCTGAACATCTCCTGTCGCAGCGCACTGTCAGATCTCTCGCGGCTGCTCATGAGCTCGGTGTAAAGGCGCGTATTGGAGTCGTTTGCCTGCTCACCGGCCAGATACTGGGACCCGAGGATCCCGACCAGCGCAACAGATAAGGCGGTCAACATTCCGCCGACGGGTCTCAGGATTATGTCCCACTTGTCCCAGATATCCTTGCCGTTACTCATGTCATCGCTTCTTCAATACAGTTCCGCTGAGTACGAAATCGTGGCGCGTTGGCTGACTGCTGGAAAATACCCGGGTGGAAGCGCCGCCATGACCAGGCAGCGTGAGAGAACAGGACCCCGTGGTGGATACAAAAATGTTGTAACGACCGCTGCCGTCGGTGGTTCCGGAACCGGAGGCGCCGCCGCATTCAATCACGACCCTGGCGCCGGCCAGCGCCGCATTTCCGCTGCGAATAGTGCCGCTGATCTGGCCCGCGAAAGCCGGCAAAGATAGTAGCATCAGGAGCATCAATGCGCATTGCTTAAGCTTCATAGTCTCACCCCCTAGTGATTCGACACCCGCCTGGTAGATCAAGCAGAAGTATAAACAGACGTATTTCGCAATACCACGCATTTTTATCAGAACCAAAGGGCCAGTGTCGATTGAAATGCTAACTAACTAAATCAATCGACGCTAACCGCTTCGGCATTGGCATCGAAGGTCTCTCCGCTTCCAGCCCATTCCATTCCATACGCTCCGCTAACTGCAACCTACCGGCAATCGTGCCTGGCCTGTTTGTCATTTTTTCATTTCGTAGCTTAATATCCAGGCCTTCAGCCACTTAGCACCCTGTTGACCATCGCGTAACCGAATCCCGGACCTTCGCCTACCTGTGCTAACTCAAAAAAATGCCCGCTTATGCCCGCCCCCTTTTCGTCCTATCCATGTTTCTTCGTCGATAATGCAGGATAAGGTCAATCTCGTTGGTGCTGCGTTGATACGTATCAATAAAGGATTATTCCGGTTATCGATTCCACACTGCATAATTACGGCTAGCGCGGCATCGCGTGAAAAGTTTATTCGCCAAATTGATGAACAGGGCTGGTTCAGTCAGGAGCTTCTCGCTAATGAAGACAAATATAAGTCGTCCTACCGTTTGCCGGGGCGTGTTATCCGCTGCGACTGTACCGTCCCGGCCCGGTTCGGAGTAACCCATGGAGTTCAAAGACTATTACGACACCCTCGAAGTCAAACGGGACGCCGCCCAGGATGAAATCAAGCGCGCCTACCGCAAGCTGGCGCGCAAGTATCATCCCGACGTCAGCAAGGAAGCAGGTGCCGAGGAACGCTTCAAGCAGGTCGGCGAGGCTTACGAGGTGCTCAAGGACCCCGAGAAACGCGCGGCCTACGACCAGCTCGGCGCCAACTGGCAGGCGGGCCAGGATTTCCGTCCTCCGCCCGACTGGGACCAGGGATTCGAATTCGACGGCGACGGCTTCAGCGAAGCGCAGTTCAGCGACTTTTTCGAAAGCCTGTTCGGGCAGCGCGGGCACGGCGAAAGCGCCCGCGGCCAGCGAGATTTTCATGCGCGCGGCAGGGACACCCATGCCCGGGTCGTGATCGATCTCGAAGACGCATACCTGGGCGCAAGCCGCACGCTGACGCTGAAGCATTCGGAGCTGGGTGCGGACGGCCGGCCCGTGCTGAAGGAGCGCACCCTGAACGTGCGCATCCCCAGGGGTGTGCGCCAGGGTCAGCACATCCGCCTGGCGAAACAGGGTGGCGGCGGTATCGGCGAAGGCGGCGCCGGCGATCTTTACCTGGAAATCGAGTTTGCGCGCCACCCTTTTTACCATGTCGAAGGCAAGGACGTTTACCTGGACCTGCCGGTTGCACCCTGGGAGGCGGCGCTCGGCGCCACGGTCAAGGTGCCGACCCCTGCCGGTGCGGTCGACCTGAAAATACCGGCAAATTCGGTCGGCGGGCGCAAATTGCGACTCAAGGGCCGGGGCATCCCGTCGCAGCAGGCCGGTGACCTCTACACGGTGTTGCGGATAAGCCTGCCGCCCGCCGATTCGGAACCCGCGAAACAGGCGTATCGAGAGTTCCAGCAGGCACTCGATTTCGATCCACGCACCGGGCTGGGGGCCTGAACCGTTATGAAAAGCGAGAAACTGACATTACTGTCCGGCGAATTGCTGGAAGAAGGCATGGAATTGACCCTCACACAACTGTGCCGAGCCTGCGAGCTAAGCGAGGAGCAGGTCGTCGAGCTGGTCAACGAGGGCGTCATCGACCCGCTGGGAAACGAACCCGCCAGCTGGCGCTTCGAAGCCATCAGCCTGCGACGGGTCCGCTTTAGCAGCAACCTGCAGAGAGATCTTGGCGTTAACCCGCCGGGTGTGGCGCTGGCGCTGGATTTGCTCGAAGAGCTGGAACAGTTGCGCGCGCGGTTGCGCCGCCTGGAGGAATAAACCGCTTTCGCTTCTGGGAAATGAATTTTTAAGCCCTATATAGTGCGAAACGATTTTCAAATTGAGGTGTTAGAATGAGCGAGTCATTGCATGTCGTCTGCCCGAATTGCAATGCCACCAACCGCATTCCCGCGGCGCGCCGGCAGGAAGCGCCGAATTGCGGAAAATGCCATAAGCCGCTATTTGGCGGGCAACCGCTGGAAGTCGACGCGGCAAGCTTCAGTCAGCAGGTCGAGCGCAATGACATTCCCGTGCTGGTCGATTTCTGGGCACCCTGGTGCGGGCCCTGCAAAATGATGGCGCCGGCGTATCAACAGGCCGCGGCCGAGCTCGAACCCCAATTCAGGTTGCTCAAAGTCAACACCGAAGACGAGCAGCAACTCGGAGCCCAATTCAACATCCGCAGCATCCCGACGCTGGCGCTATTCCACAAGGGGCGTGAAGTGGCGCGCCAGGCGGGCGCCATGGGCGCCGCGGATATCGTGGGCTGGGCCCAGGGTCAACTAACGCATTCCCCACTAATGGAAAACGACACATGAAACTTATACGTACAAACCATTACCGATTAATAGTCCTGTTGCTTGCCGCTCTCGGCCCGACTTCGCCGGCTTTTGCCGCGACCTCGAACGACGACGCGGTGGCGCAGGACATCAAGCAGGAAACCATGGAGTTGCTGCAGGCGCTCAAAGCCTATGGCGTCGATCAGCGCGACAAGGCGCTCGAGCATGCCCGCACGGCCCTCGATAACCTGGACAACCGCATCGAGAAGCTGGAATCGCATATGCTCGAGAACTGGGATGAAATGGACCAGGCGGCGCGCGACAAGGCCCAGGCCAGTTTGCAGACGCTGCGCCAGCAGCGCACCCGGGTGGCCGAATGGTATGGCAGCATGAAAAGCAGCTCGGCCAGCGCCTGGGGGCACATCAAGGAAGGTTTTTCCTCAGCCTACAGGACCCTGCATGGCGCCTGGGAAAAATCGGAAAGGGAATTCAGTTCCGACGATAAGAAATAACCGCCCAATTAATTGCACATATTGGGGGAAAAACCAGGTTTAATTGCGACCATAACAAATCAAACACTCGGCCTGAGCCCATTGATTCTGGATCACGCGATGGCGACTCACATGCCGGCCGTATTTACCCGCTTAATAATACGGGCTTACTTACCAGGGGTAAAAGCCGTAACGTCGATATCCGGCTCGAGCAGCTTGAGCAGCCGGTCGCACTCGCCGCTACCGACAAGCTCCCCGTATCGTGTTTCATGTTCTGCAACCAGATTTTTCGCCATATCCAGCTTGCCAACTTCGATCGCCTGCCGCGCGTAAAACGTGACCCGCGAAAGTTCCGGCAGAACGAATTGAGGGCTGATGTGTTGGCACTTCCCGATGTAGCTGAGCACCCGGTCATGGCGTTTTTCCCGATCGAGCCTGTAAATAATCAATCGCCCGAGGCAGAGCAAGGTTCTGGAGGGCCCCCATTGCTCGACGTGTTCGTACAGCGTTTCGAATTCTTGCGTCCGGGTTTGCAGGTAATCATACTGATCCATCAATAAATAGACCGCGTCGCTGTCTCGATGACAGCCTACCATCCGGTAAACCCTGCCCATAAACCGGTCGTACTCCCGTACCGACATTGCCTGGGCTTGCTCTTCCTTCACCTCTTTCTTTTTACCGAACAAAAAACACTCCAGACTGATCGTTCTATGGTTTAACGAGGAAACACCGGGACTGCGGTATCGGTGGGTCGCTGACACCTGATTATATAGGACAAAAAACGGCCCCGGGGGTAGATTTGCCTTTTCTAGACC
>CAMYML010000239.1 GCA_947259305.1 uncultured Gammaproteobacteria bacterium
TCTGGGTGCAGTGGGTGCTGAATCGATACAACCAGCGTACCGAAGATAATTTCCCCGGCACCGGCGGTGAACTCGCGCGCCACCTGCTCGATCGTTACGATTTGCAGGAAATCAAGGTCGAAATAACCGATAGCGGTGATCACTATGATCCGCAGGCGCGCGCGGTGCGGCTGACGCGGGACAAACATGACGGAAAAACCCTGACGGCGATTACGGTGGCGGCGCATGAATGCGGCCATGCTTATCAGCATGCCGCCGCCGAACCGATGTTCATGCTGCGCACCCGACTGGCGGGAGTCTCGGTAACCGCCCAGCGCATCGGCTCTTTTTTACTGTTTGCGGCGCCATTAAGCGTAATGCTCACGCGCCTGCCTTCGGCGGCGGTATTTAGTATCACTGGCGCCTTCCTGATCATGGGTTTTGCAATTCTGATGCACCTGTTGACCTTGCCGGTTGAAATCGACGCCAGTTTCAAGAAAGCGCTGCCGCTGCTCGAAAGCGGCTACCTGTCAAAACGACAAATGCCGGCGGCCCGTAGCATCCTGCGCGCCGCTGCCCTGACCTACGTCGCGGCCTCGCTCGCAACGCTGCTTAACTTTTGGCGTTGGCTCGCCGTCCTGCGCCGCTGACAGGGCCTGATCCTGTAAAAAATGGAGGCAGTGTAGTCAATCCTGCTTTGCCCGTTCGGCACAAGCAGGTACACCAGCGCCCGTTAGCCCGGTCCCCTGAAATGTTGCGCTCCTGGCTGCGGCAATTAATTCCACCATTAACTCACAGCTCTGATCGCGGTGTTCAATTCCTGCGTCATTCAGCGGCCCCGATCTCGGCGTCCAATTTCTCTGTCATACCGTGGCTTGACCATGGTATCCAGTAACAGGTCCGCTATCCGGTAAACTGGATCCCGCGGCTTGACCCGACGCGTCGGACCGGCGGTATCCAGAAACCCAATGGAATCAATCTCTGGACCCCGCGGTCAAGCCGCGGGGTGACAATTAATACAATTAATGGATGTTTAACCGGACATTAGTAGGCCAAGCCACGGGATGACAACTGGGTGCGGGCTGACAATTTTTTAATTATTGAAAAAGTCGTTGCATTGAAATTATGGTTGTATACAATTTGTATACTTTCGAAATGCAAACTGAAAAATGGACAAGAAATCCATATACGACGATCTGAAAAAACAGATCCTGACGCTGGTGCTGGAGCCAGGAGCCGCGCTTGACGAAGCCAGTTTGAGCGTGCATTACCAGATCTCGCGCACACCCCTGCGAGAAATTCTGCGTGGCCTCGCCGGCGAGGGTTGCGTGGAGATTGTCAATAATCGCGGTGCCTACGTGTCCTCGATGGGGCACAAGCTGTTGCGTGATTTTTTCCTCACCGCACCGATGGTTTATTCGGCGATCGGCAGGCTCGCGGCGCAAAATGCAAAAGCACAGCAAATCGAGCAGATCCGCAATATCCAGGAAAAATTCCGCGCCGCGATCGACACCGGTTCGAGTGCCGACATGGTTTACTGGAACCAGTGTTTTCACGCGCTGATGGGGGAGATGGCGGATAATCCCTATCTCAAGCCCAGTTATGATCGGCTGCTAATCGACCATGCGCGCATCAGCCAGACTTTTTACCGGCCGCGTGACCAGGAAATGGCCGCGCGGATGTATAGCGCACTGCAGCACCACGACGACATGATCACGGCGATCGAAGCCGGTGAAAGCCATGCGGTTGTCGATTTGATCGTCGAGCACTGGGAGCTGTCTCGCGATTTAATCGAATACTTTGTCAAACCCGATCCGCTCGCCTACGACATGGCAGCGGTGAATTCATAAAAAGCAGGATTCAAGTGATGAAATTTGAAGGCATTTATACGCCGGTGGTCACGCCGTACCGGGATGATTACAGCATCGACTACGAGCGCCTTACCGAAATCGTCGATTTTCTGATCGGTGCCGGGGTGCACGGCATTATCTCGGCCGGCACCACCGGCGAATATTATGCGCAGTCGATGGAGGAGCGTTTCGAGCTGATGAAGTTCATCAAGCAGCGCATCAAGGGGCGTACCAGCTACATCGTCGGCACCGGCGCGCTGCGCACCGAGGAGTCGATCGAATACGCCAGGGGCGCGGTCGAGGTCGGCGCCGACGCAATCCTGGTGGCGACGCCGCCATATTCGCTGCCGACCGATCGCGAAAACGCGTTGCACGCGCTCGCCATCGATCGCGTCGCCAATCTGCCGGTCCTGCTCTACAACTACCCGGACCGCATGGGTGTGCACATGGGTGAAGAGTATCTCGATCGCGTGGGTCGCTCGCCTAATTTCTGCGCGATCAAGGAGAGTTCGGGCAACCCGAATCGGGTGCACCTGCTGGCGCGCGACTACCCGCATATTCAGCTGTCCTGCGGCATGGATGACCAGGCGCTGGAGTTTTTCGCCTGGGGCGCGCGCTCCTGGGTTTGCGCCGGTTCCAATTTCGCGCCTGAAATCCATATCGCAATGTACCAGGCCTGCGCCGTCGAGGGAGATTTCGACAAGGGTCGCAAGCTCATGTCGGCGATGATGCCGCTGATGCGGGTGCTGGAGCAGGGCGGCAAGTTCATTCAGTGCGTCAAGCATGGCATGAGCGCGCGTAATCTCCCGTCGGGCCCCCCGCGCAGGCCGTTGCAACCGCTTAACAAAGACGACAAGCGTTCACTCGAACAGGTGATCCGCGTCATGAACACAACTTTTGCAGAAATCAAAGAGGCTAAAGGCTGATGACCGAATTACTCACCCACGCCGAATACCAGGCAATTGCACAGGACCTGAACCTGCCCGTTAATGCCTATATCGACGGCAAGTTCCAGGCGGCAAAATCAAAAAAGACCTTTGCCTCGATCAACCCGGCCACCGGTAAAACCATCGCCAGGATCGCGGCCTGTGACGCGAAGGATGTCGACTTCGCCGTGAAAAAGGCGCGCGCGGCTTTCGACGATGGCCGCTGGAGCAGAATTCATCCCGCCGAGCGCAAGGCGGTTTTGATCAGGCTCGCCAGGTTGATGCAACGTAACCGGCACGAGCTCGCGGTCATGGAGAGCATCGATTCGGGCAAGCCGGTGCGGGATTGCGCAACCATCGATCTGGTCGAGACCATGCATTGCCTGATCTGGCACGCCGAGGCGGTCGATAAGATTTACGACCAGTCGGCGCCGGTGGGCGATGACGCCATGGCGCTGGTGGTGCGCGAACCGGTTGGCGTGGTCGGCTGCGTGCTGCCGTGGAATTTCCCGATGTTGATGATGGCCTGGAAGATTGCGCCGGCGCTGGCGGCGGGCAACTCGGTGGTGCTGAAGCCGGCCGAGCAGACCAGCCTGACCGCGCTGCGCATCGCCGAACTCGCGCACGAAGCGGGACTGCCGCGCGGCGTGCTCAACGTCGTCCCCGGCATGGGCCCCGATGTTGGCGAGCCGATGGGACGACACCCGGGTATCGACATGGTTTCCTTTACCGGTTCGACCGACACCGGGCGCCGCTTCCTGCAGTACTCGGCCGAATCCAACCTGAAGAAAATCGTGCTCGAATGTGGCGGCAAGAATCCCGCGATCGTGCTCGCGGATGCCGAGGACCTGGACCTGGTCGCCGAGCATGTGGTCAACGGCGCGTTCTGGAACATGGGTGAAAACTGTTCCGCGAGTTCGCGCCTGATCGTGCACGAAGCGGTCAAGGAGCCATTGATGAAACGCATAGTGGCGCGCACGCGCAGCTGGAAAACGGGCGATCCGCTGGACCCGCGTCATCACCTGGGTGCCCTGGTGGACAAGGAACACTTCAGGAAGGTCTCGGGTTACCTGAAGAAAGGCAAAGTCCTGCTCGGCGGCAAGACCGAACAGGGCCGCTACGTCTTGCCGACGATTATCGATGCGGTTAAACCCGGCGATAAGCTCGCGCGCGAAGAAGTCTTCGGACCGGTGCTGGCCGTCATTACGGTGCGTTCCACCGAGGAGGCGATCGCAATCGCCAACGACAGCGACTACGGACTCGCGGCGAGCCTGTTCAGCGCCAACGGCAAGCAGGCCTTGCGCGCCGCGCGCGAAATCAGGGCCGGGACGGTGACGATAAACTGCTACGGCGAAGGCGATATTACAACCCCGTTCGGCGGCTACAAGCAGTCTGGATTTGGCGGCCGCGACAATTCGCTGCATGCGCACGATCAATACACCGAGCTCAAAACCATCTGGATCGACCTGAGCGATCGCAACGCGCAAGATCCGGTCGACTAGTCGGCAATGCCCCGGGTTGCTTTGAAGCCGGCCGATCTCGGCATCAGCGGCTGGAGCGCGGTCCTGCCAGCGCGTCAGGCACAGGCCGCGCTGGAGCAGGATCTCGAATGCGATTACCTGGTCGTCGGCGCCGGTTTCGCCGGGCTGTCTGCCGCCCGCCGATTGCGCCAGCTCGAACCCCGGGCGAGTGTCGTTTTGCTCGAGGCGCGGGTCGTGGCGGCCGGACCGGCAGGGCGTAATTCCGGTTTCATGATCGACCTGCCGCATGCGCTCGCCAGCGGCAGTTACGCAGGCGACAGTTCGCAGGATCTGCGCAACATCAGGATGAATCGCGCCGCGATCGATTTTGCGGCGAATGCGGTAGCTGAATTCGGTTTCGCCGACGAAGCCTTCGAAGCCAGCGGCAAGATCAATGCCGCTGCCGGCAGGTTAGGTAACGAGCACAACCAGAGCTATGCCCGTCACCTGGAGGCGCTGGATGAACCCTTTGAATTCCTCGACGCGTCCGCGATGCGTGATATTTGCGGCAGTGATTACTATCTGGGCGGATTGCGCACGCCCGGCACCGCGGTAATCCAGCCGGCGCTGTACGTGCGCTCCCTCGCCGACGCCCTGACCGCACAGGCGGGATGCCGGTTGTTTGAAAATTCGCCGGTGCAGGAATTTTCACGCCAGGGTGACGCCTGGATGGTGCGCACTGAAACCGGTTCCGTGCGGGCGCAGCGCGTGCTGCTGGCGGTTAACGGCTTGATCGAAAGCTTCGGCTACTACCGACGCCGCCTGATGCACATCAATCTGTATGCGTCGATGACGCGTGAACTCACCGCCGTCGAGGTCGCAGCACTAGGTGGCGTCGAGCGTTGGGGTTTTACCCCGTCGGATCCCATCGGTTCGACCGTGCGCCGCATCGATGGCAGCGCTGGGCCGCGCTTGATAATCCGCAATCGCTGTACCTATGAAGCCTCGCTCAGCCTGCCTGAAGATCGCCTGAGACAAATCGCCCGTGATCACCGGCGCACCTTCGATGCGCGATTCCCGATGCTTAGATCTGTGGCAATGGAATACTGCTGGTCCGGCCGCCTGTGCCTGAGCCGCAACGACGTCTGGGCGCTCGGCGAACTCGAACCGGGCCTGTTCAGCGCCTGTTGCCAGAACGGCTTAGGCACCACGCGCGGCACGATTGCCGGCATTATCGCCGCCGAAATGGCCAGTGGTCGCAGCGAACCCAGCCTGATACCCGATTTCCCGCCACAGGCACAGCCGCAGTGCCTGTTCCCGGAACCTTTCATGACGCTTGGCGCGCGCAGCCTGATCAAGCTCAAGGAATGGCGCGCCGGGCGGGAGTTGTAGCGCGCGAAATCGAGCGGCAGGGCTTCGAGGAACTCGGTTCGACCCGATGCGTCGGTCTGGAACCCTGTCATACCGCGGCACGACCGCGGGTATCCAGTCTCGAAGTGAGTTCAGTAAAAACTGGATCCCGCGACTCGACCTGATGCGTCGGACCGCAACTTTGTCATACCGCGGCTCGACCGCGGTATCCAGTCTCGGGGTGTATTCAGTAAAAACTGGATCCCGCGGACGAGCCGCGGGATGACGATTTCTGGACTGTTCCACTTGCTGGGCCGCGGGCTGACAATGGTGGGCGGACGGGTACGCAGGTTCGCACGATACAATGGCAGATGGCTTGCAGGCTTTCGCGGGAATAGAGGTTGAACAGTCAGTCGACCCGTGCGCAGGGCAGGGTTATTTTAAGTCTTGTTGCCCATGGTGAACTTGGTGCCGGGTGGGCGGTTGGCGGTAATCTTTTGTCCGCGCAGGTTTAAGATGCGGTGCTGGTCCAGCAGCAGTTGATAGAGGAACATCAGCTCGTCCTGGGCCTCGATCGGAAACCCGGCGCGGCGCTTGCCGCCTTCAACCAGGATCAGTTCTTCGAGATATTTCTTACCTTCGGAATAGCGCCACAAGCCGGTTATCGTTTTGACCACGCGGGGAAAGGATTCAATTGCGGCTGGCTCACCGGCACGCTTTCGCTTGAGCATTTCGCTTTTGCGAAATAACTGTTGCGCCAGGGCAGGGTTGATGACTCTGTTATCTACTGCCATTACTACCGATCGTCGTTGTGAAGCCTGTTTTATTCAGCTGTTATGGTATGAAAAATTCTCGAAATCAATCCATTTTCGCCGTTTTTATTCGACTGAAAAAGTATATCTTTATTAATATTAAATTCAACACGTCGAATTCACTTAGTCCCTATATTAGCAAAAAACATTAAAAATGCACGATAAGATATTGAAAAACATGTATATTTCACTTGCCACAACTAACCGGGCAAGAGCCAATCAGCGTTTCGTATCATAACCCGGGTTGCAACCGGGACTGATAATGACGCCATCGCAAAAATACCAGGCGCTAATGCAACAGGCTGGATTCGTCGCCGATAACGCACAACAGCAAGCGGTTGCGCTGCTCGACGACCTGTTTGCGCGCATCGTCGATGCGCGCCCGCGCAACTGGTGGCAAGGCCTGTTTTCATCGCGAAGCCAGGCACCGCCGGCCACCGGAATTTATTTCTGGGGTGGGGTCGGGCGCGGCAAAACACTGTTGATGGATTTGTTTTACCAGTCATTGCCTGATCACGTCGCCGCCGAACGCACCCATTTCCACAGTTTCATGAACCGAATTCACCATGATTTGAAGCGGCACCGGAACCGCGCCAATCCGCTGCAACACGTCGCCGCCGATATTGCTCGACAGGCGAGGGTACTTTGCCTGGATGAATTCGTGATTATCGATATCGCTGACGCCATGCTCATGGCGGGGCTGCTCGACGCCCTGTTTGCGGCCGACGTGGTGCTGGTGACAACGTCGAACTCGGCGCCGCAGGATCTGTATCGGGACGGATTGCAGCGTGCCCGCTTTCTGCCTGCAATCGATCTGATTTCACGCCAGTGCCTGGTTGTTAACCTCGATGGCGAGCAGGATTATCGCTTGCGCTTTCTGCAGCAAACCGATTTGTACTCGGTACCGCATAGCGCGGCAACCGAGGCAGCGTTGCGCGCCTATCTGGATCAGCACGTGACACCGGTGCAGACCGAGCAAACTGAATTGAAGATCAATGGGCGGATTCTGGCACACCAGTATTGTGCCGAGGATACGGTCTGGTTCAGTTTCGGCGAACTCTGCGAAACCACCCGCAGCCAGAATGATTACCTCGAGTTGGCGCGTTTTTTCAGCACGCTGATTCTGACCGATATCCGCCAGATGGGTAAAGCCGATGACGACGTTGCGCGCCGCTTCGTGCTGTTGATCGACGTTTTATACGATCACCATGTCAAACTGATTTGCAGCGCCGCGGTCATGCCCGATCAGCTTTATAGCGGTAAAAGGTTGCGCTTCGAATTCGAACGCACGGTTAGCCGTCTCCTCGAAATGCAATCCAGCGAGTATCTCGGTGGCGCCCACACGCTGCAGTAAGCGCGATCACCATTTGAACCAGGCGAGCAGGCCCGCATGGTCGGAAAAACGGGGCTCGATGCGGCTGAAGGCAATGCCTTCGACCTCGGCGGCAAAGGCCTGGTTGACCAGCATGTAATCGAGCTGCTGTTTTTGCTGGCGATAAATAAATGAGTAACGTTGCGCCGACGGAATCAACAGGGTCAGGTCGACCAGGTCGGGCTGCACCAGGTCACGACCCTGCAGGCGCTTGCCCTGGTTATCGGGGTTGCCGCGAATGATGCCGGCGACATCGACATGCGGATCGCCTGGCGTCAGCGCGTTCAAATCTCCCAGGATCAGTAACGATACTTGTGGGCTGGATTGCTGCAGCCGGTTGCTCCAGCTGGCAATAGTCTCGGCCTGCGCCAGCCGCTTGCGCCGCACGCGAGCGCCATCCTTGCCGCTGTCGATACCGCGCATCGAGCGCAGATGCAGATTCAGCAGGCTCAGGCAATTTTCGATGTAGCAGGCCTCGAGGTACAGCGGCGGGCGCGAAAACAGGGGGTTGCCGGCGGTACCCAGCGTTTTATCGCGAAATAATTGATCGACCCTGCGGATTTCCACCCCGTAACGCACCAGGTAGGCGAGATTGATGCCCGACAGGTCATGCCCGGGAATCAGTATGAGCCGGTAGCGAGTGTCATAGCGAGCGCGAATTTCCTCTGCTATCTGCGTCAGCGCATTCAGATTTTCGACTTCCTGCAGCGCGATGATGTGCGGCAGGCCGAAATCATCGCCGAATATCCTGGCCGCGGCCCTGACCCGTTGCCGAAAGCGATCTTTGGAAAGAATCTTTTCGTTATTGCCGTCGTCGATATTGTCGAAAAAACGATTCAGATTCTGAGTCAGCACGCGCAATGCTTCGGCCTGGACGCCGGTTGCAGTCAGCGTCAGCGACAGGATCAGGATCCGGCCAACGACCTTGCCGGAAATCAGATGGTGGAACGTACCCGCGATGCCCATTGCTCGAACAATTCGGGATTGCTGGCGGCGATCACCGAACGTGGTTCCAGGGTTTGCTTGAAGATCGGTTTGGCGTCGAAGGTTTCGCATTTGCCACCAGCTTCCTCGGTTAGCAATACGCCGGCGGTATAGTCCCAGATGCTTTCACGTCCGTGTAGCAGCAGGTTGACGCGCCCGGCGGCCAGCCAGGCCCATTCCAGCGCACAGGTACCGATGTTGCGTTGGGATTTGTATGGAGCGTCCTGCACCAGGTTGGTTCTGAGCGCGGTGCCCAGGCGCTTGAAATCGATAAACGCGATACAGTTGCCGAGCCGGTCGGGCTGGCTGGGACGCTCGACCCTGGCGCCATTGATCCAGAATCCCTGACTCCTGATTGCGCCGAAACATTCGTCACGATTGGGATCGTAGACCACCCCGAGCACGATTTCGCCTGCGCTGATCAGCCCCAGCGAAACCGAAAACAGCGGCACCGTCGCGTGGAAATTGGTGGTGCCGTCGACCGGATCCAGACACCAGTAATCCGCATCGCCCTTAATAACCCGGGTTTGTTCCGCTTTGCAGGCTTCTTCGCCGAGCATCTGCACCTGGGGAAAACGCTCGGCCAGTGCGCTGGTCAAAGCCTGCTGCATCGCCAGGTCGGCCTCGGTCACGATAGACCCGTCTGACTTGTAATCCGCGGTTGAGCAGGCGTAG
>CAMYML010000240.1 GCA_947259305.1 uncultured Gammaproteobacteria bacterium
TATTTGCGGTCAACGATTTACTGTTCGCCGCCGATGAGCAGTTTAACCGCAGCGCCCAGATTACCAACCATCTTGGCCTGATCCAGAGCCTGCAGGGCGATATCGATATCCATGCGAACCGCTTCGATAACCGCGGTGACGGCGATCTGCAATACGAATTGATTTATTACGATCTTGGCCGGGGGCGCGAGGTCAGTCACCCGAATGCGGCGATGAATATAAACCTCGCTTACAGTTCGGGTTACACCAAGCACAATAGCGAGGCGCGTAAACGCTGGGTCAACGAAGTGCTCCAGCGCCTGGCGCGGCAGGCGCCGCTGCTATACCAGGGGAATGCAAACGCTATCCGCCAGAATCGCAGCGCCCGCTTCCTGGCAATCGAAACCCGCCTGATCGATAACTCGACGACCACGCCGGCCTACCTCGATAGCGGCAATGATCTCAATCTGAATGTCGGCGAATACGTAAACTACAATGCCGTAACCGCCGCGGCGCGTGATATCAATTTCAATATCGGCGGGGACTATCGGAACCAGGCCCTGTCGGCGACCGAAAACGTCACCGACTACCAGTATTCGGTCCGCGCCGAACATTCCGACAACTGGAAAGACGAGGATAAGTACTCATCGATCGGGCGCAGTTTCTATATCCCCGTGGCCCGCAGCAAGGGCGTCAGCACCGACACGGTGACCCAGGCCGGGCGCAACATCGAGGGCGATATCGGTGGGCAGGCGGTAAACGACGGCGTACTTGTCGGGCAGTATCAGTCGTCGAATGGGCTGGATCCGGCGGATTTTTCAAATTCCGGCATTACGCTGCCGGCGAACGATTTCGGTCTGTTTGTCAAATCGACTGCGCCCGATAGCCAGTATCTGGTCGAGACCAATCCGCGTTTTACCCGTTTCGGCAACTTTGTCAGCAGCAGCTACCTGCTCGACCGGCTCGATTTTTCCGCCAGCGCCACCCTGAAGCGGCTCGGCGACGCATTTTATGAATCTAAACTGATCCGCGACAGCGTGTTTGCGCAATCCGGGCGACGCTATCTCGACCCCGCGATTCGAAACGATAACGCACAGTTCCAATACCTGATGGAGAATGCGCTGCTGGCGCAGGGAGAGCTGCAGCTGGCGCCGGGTGTCGCGCTCGAGCGCGAGCAGATCGATCGACTGACGCGCGATATCGTCTGGCTCGAGCAGCGGGAAATTGACGGGCAACTCGTGCTGGTGCCGAGCGTTTACCTGGCCAACGGCCCCAGGGCCGGGATTCACGGCGGGCGCATCGTCGCGGGTGAGGATAGCCGACTCGTGGTTGCGAGTCTGTCGAACGGTGGCTTGATCGAGGCCGGCAACAATCTTGCCATCGAGACGGCAGGTAAAATCCGCAATCGAGGGGCGATGACGGCCGTTGAATCCCTGGAACTCGACGCCGCTGGCGATATCGAGAATGTCTCGGGTCGCATCGTTGGCCGGGACGTCGCCATCGAATCCCGCGAAGGCAGCATCGCCAATCGCCGTGAGCACGAGGAGTACGTCTATACGCAGAAACAGCTGACCTATTCGACCAGGCTTCTGGGCGCGGCGGGTGTAATCGAGGCGGAAGAGAGTTTGACGCTGGAGGCCGCCGACGGCATCGAGGTCGCGGGGTCCGAAATCAACGGCGGGCAGGTAAGCCTGCAGGCGGATACGGTCGATATTAAGACCACGGCCCAATCCGAGCACTATTTTGCCGGCGATGAGCGTAACCATGTAACCGAGTCGGCGACGCGACATTTTGCCTCGATCGTCAATGGCGATGACATTGTCATCCTGAGCCGTGGTGCGACCCGTATCGACGGATCGAGAATCAGGGCGAAGCAAAACCTGCAAGTCGCCAGCGGCAATATCGATATCGATGCCGTCAATGAGAGCGCGTATTACGCCCGCTTAAACACCGAGGACAAGACTCTGGGCGAATCCGTAAGTTCGCATAAGTCATTCCGCAGCGACAGTGTCGGCAGTGAACTGAGTGGCGCCACCGTGGTGCTGGTCACCGAGCACGGCGACATCGAGATAACCGGCTCGCAGATAAATGCACATGCCAGCCTGGTGATGAACAGTACCCGCGATATTCGCATCGACGCCGGGCACGATGAGCGTCTCGAAGAAAGTTACCGCCGCGAGTCGGGCTGGTTCAGTGGGGATGCGCTGTATGCGGAGAGCGAGGATCTCGAGGGCAGGGTCAACAGAACGGCAGCTCGCAGCCGGATCGAGGCCGGTTCGATGGCGCTCAACGCGGCCGACGAGATCGAGATGACCGGGGTCGAAATCTCGGTGGATGACGGCCTGAGCGCGATCGCACAGGATATATCGGTACTCAGCGCCAGCGACGAAGAAAGAACTTATTCCAAACATACGAAAATTACCGTCGGGCTCGACGACCTGGCTTCGAACCCGGGCGATATCGATGATCTGGTCGAGGTCGAGGACGGCAAGCTCAAGCTGCAGCTCGGCGGCGCATTCTACGAGAATGTGGAATCCTCGACCCGGCAGACGACCGCGATCGCGTCGCAGATCGACGCCGGTTCGATCCAGTTCGACGCCGGCCGCGACACGGCAGGCGATATCACCATCGAGGGCAGCGACTTACTGG
This sequence comes from uncultured Gammaproteobacteria bacterium, assembly GCA_947259305.1. Taxonomy (GTDB): domain Bacteria; phylum Pseudomonadota; class Gammaproteobacteria. Next base: position 2,629 of record CAMYML010000240.1, read on the forward strand.
CCGAGGACGCGATAACGCTCAATGCAAGCGGCGATGTTGCGTTGCTCGACGGCCGGCACGAGCTCACGCGTGAAGACCTGACGCAGGAAGGTTCCGCGGCAGTGAGCTGGACTTTCAAGAACGAGTACGAGCAGGTGGCGCGCGCGATCAAGGCCGTGCGCGGTGCGGAGCGTGACTTGCGACACGCGCAGGACGATTACGCTCAGTACCAGGACGACCTGAAGGCACAGCAGGCCGAGCTTGCGCGATTGAAGCAGCAGTATGCCGCCGGTGAGGGCTTCATCGAGCAGGCGGATATCAATGATTTCGCACGTCATCTCGAGCGTAAGCAGGACGATGCAGAGTTCTATGAGACCAACATCGCGCTGGCCACGGTTTCCCTGGCCTCGAAAACCACCGCGCTGGTCCAGCAAATTGGCCGAGCGGCTTCATCCAGTGGCACCTATGGGTTCAACATGGGGGTCGAGCTCGAAATCGATGCCTTCGAACGCCAGTTCGACGAATATTACCGGCAAAGCAGGGCGTCGAACCTGAGCGCAAACCAGTTGACGATCAACGCGGGCGATGACGCGCGGATACGCGGCAGCAATCTGCTGGCGGATGAGGGTATCGATATTCTCGCGCAGGACATCGATATCGTTGCCGGCAGCAGCGTTCGCGATAGCCGGCAACGCGAGCAACGCGTCAATCTCAGCTATAGCTGGGATTTGATGGGCGGGGCTTCCAGCAGCGATCCCCAGGACCTGGGTGGCGCCATCTCGGGCGAGGGCAGCCTGCTCGATAGCGAATCGAGGTCCTACGCTAACTCGCAATTGCTGGCCGAGAACATCCGTCTTATCACCACTGGTGACACCACTATCAGGGGCGCCGATGTCGTCGCCAACGGCAATCTCGAAATCGTTACCGAAAACCTCGATGTCTCTTCGGTTCAGGACGTCAGCTCGAGCGAATCCCGTTCGCAGGGAGTGTCCTATTCGGGCGCCGGTTCGGGCGCCAACGCCACCGAGGGCTATCGCGAAACCCTGCAAACGCAGGTCACCCGCCTGCTCGGCCGCCACGTCGACATCACCGTTGCCGACCACACCGGACTGGAGGGCGCGGTTATCGCCGCGGTCGATGCGGAGGGCCGGGATAACGGTAAGCTGAAATTGACTAGCGAAACGCTGAGCGCCGATTCGTTGAACAACACCGTGAATGACGACAGCCGCTCGTTGGGTTTCAGCGCAGGCCAAACCTCGACGCTGGATTACCTGGATGAAACCAGGGACGCGAAAACCAAAACGCTGGCAACGCTCGGCAAAGGCGACATCCAGATCAACGATACCGAAAAGTCGAACACGCGGCTCCTGAACACCGACATCGAAAACACCGAAGTATCGATTTTCGACATCGGCTCGCACCAGGGCCTGAGCGGCGAGCTCGATACGCGCCTGCTCTCCGAGCAGGGCCGCATGGAGATTGCCGAAGACTGGCTCAAAACAAAAATGGTCAGCAACACGATCGAGTTGATGGCGACCACCGATCGTGTCGGCATCGAAGACTTTTTCAACGAAACCGAGAAACACCACACTACTTACGAAACGATTAAGCGAGAAATTTCTAATGACCCTCAATTAGCCGAGGCACTTCAAAACCCAAGTCTAAGTGCCACGCAAAAAGAATTAATGCTTAACCAGTTAATCAATGCAGTCATGTTGCAACTTGGTTACGAAAGCTATGAAAACAAAATTATCGCTACTGACGCTACCGGAAGGGATGGTCATCAAATTTTCGGTTTTTACTCTACTGAAACGAGTAATGCATACATAAACGACAAGAAGATAGATGACACCACCGGCCTGGTTACAACGGCCGGACATGAAGCTACCCGCGCAATGGATCACCAGCAAGGCGTCGATTTCAATGAGAATCGTGAGGACCGAACTAAGTACGCTCGAAATTACGGTGAATCTTTCGCTAATTACACCGGGCAATCATTGAGTTTGGCTGGTTACGAGGGAGGGCTGGCAGACTCGAACGATCACCTGGGTAACTCTGATCACAATGTAAAGAATAATGTCGAGTCATTCGTTAAATTGGATAAGAATCAAGGGGATAACTACCTTAAACAGGACGACAGTCTCCGCTTCAGCCAACTAGTAGATGCTCTTTTCGACTGTGGGTCGAGTGGTGATTGCAACGAGCAATATAAGTCAGATATGCAGCGTGAGGTAGCGCAGTTACTTAAGGAAGATAACGAATCAGATGCTCGATTAAGAGCAGCTTGCCAATCTGCTTCAAGCCATGCTTGCAGAGCAGAGGTTGGTAAACTCAGGGAAGCTTTCTATAGCTATAAAAATTTTCCTGAGGGGAATGTGGTTTTCCAGGACGGTACGCTATCGGAATACGTAGATGTCGCGAGACAGTACGGCGAGTACCGAAGTGAAGGCATGTCTGACAATGCCAAACGGGCATTGGTCAGTTTGCCGGTTGATACCATCACCGGTGCGGTCGAATTAACTACCGTTGTTGCAAAGGCGGCGCAGGGAAACAAGGAAGCTCAACAGCAACTTTCGATAATTAGTGAAAGCATACAATCCTTTGTATCGGACCCCGTAGGCACGATCGAAATAAGTGTAAAGGATCGACTCGAAGAAGCGGATAGGCAAGAAGCCTTAGGAAACCTCAACAAGGCTGAGGAAATAAGATCAAAGGTAATTATTGAAGGCGCGTTTGCCCTAACAGGTACCGCCAGTGGTGCGATCAGCCTGGTACGAACCGGACTGGGGGCGCCTAACCTCAACACTAAATCAAATAAATTTCAGGACTCACCGGTCGCAAATGAACTTGAGCAGGTCAATACCGAACTCGAAACATATAGAGAGCTTGTTGGAGTGGGTGCTGATGGAGCGCAAATCGGGCTTCCTAAAAACTATACCCGCGTAGTTGCTCCCAACGGCGATATAGTCATACAGGGGCCACGTAAAGGAATTTACGAACCAACTGATTTCATCCGCATGGGCCTCG
>CAMYML010000241.1 GCA_947259305.1 uncultured Gammaproteobacteria bacterium
ATCTCGATGTCGAGTTCGTCAGGGGACGCAGCGCCGAGGTAAAAAAAGCAATCGGTCAGGAATGCCTCGAGCTGGTGAAGCGTCATTACCATTCGCAGCTGTCGGATCTGCTGCAAATCACCGTTAAAATCGATGACATAGCGCTGGATTTTTATTTCAAGGATCCGGCCGGGACACTGAACTACCAATGAAAAAAAGCACGAAGACTCCATTCATGGCGGCGCCGGATTACGGCCAGTCGCTAGCGGGATTTACGATTAACCTGCTGAGCACCGACCTGGCGCGGGCCCTGATTTTTCAGCGCGATGTGCTGCTGGCCGAAATTCTGCATCACGACGAAGACCTGTTGATTCTGCGTGGATACCACAGCAACTGGATGGTGCACGCCGACCATACCTACGATCATCATCCCCTGTTGGCGGATACGCGCAAGCAGGCGCGGCGCGGCGCCGGGGTCGAACTGCGCCTGCACGGTTGCGATCCGGACGGCGCCGCGGAACGTGCGCGGCAACATGGATTCGATCTGCTCGATGGCCCCCGCGATCAGCCCGATCATGGTCTGCGCGAAGTCCACATCGTCGATGCCGATGGTTACGTCTGGGTTCCCGACATACCCGTGGGTTAGTTAACCAACGACCTCGGTAATTCGTGCCCACCACCAGATTTCAACGCCGACCTCGGGTTGTCGCATGAGAGAAGAGAAGGATATTCGAGTATTTTTTGCGCTGTGGCCGGATGCGGTATTGCGCGAGTCCCTGAGTCGCGCCGGTATGACCATTCCCATTCAGCGGCCGGCGCGCCGTGTGCCCGATTACAACCTGCACCTGACGCTGCATTTCATCGGCAATGTTTACCTGGATCAGCTGGCCTGCCTGCGGCAACAGGCGCGACGGGTCAGGGCGACGGGCTTCGACCTGGTCATCGACAGCCAGGGTTGTTTCGGCAAGGCCAGGGTTGCATGGCTAGGCTGCAGCGCGGTGCCGGCTGCGTTGCAGCGGCTGCATCAGCAGCTGGGTCGGCGTTTACGACAATGCGAATACCAGCCCGAGGCCCGACACTACAATCCGCATGTGACGGTTGCGCGCAAGATTACATCGGTACCCGAACAGGCCGAATTTTCGGCGCTGCCATGGCGCGTAGAAAATTTTGTGCTGATTGAATCCAAAGCAACCGACAATGGCGTAAAATACCGGGTCGTCGAAACCTATCCGCTGTCATGAGTCGTAACCAATCATTTAAATTGCCGCCTGAAGTAATGCAGCAGCTAACCCGCCGGTCGGATGCCAAGGGACTGGTGCAACTGGGCGCGCACCTGTCCATGCTGCTGTTGGCCGGGATCGGCCTGCATCTGAGCCGTGATAGCCTGTTGTTGCTGATCGCGCTACCGTTATACGGCGCACTGCTGATCTTCCTGTTTGCACCGCTGCACGAAAGCATCCATTTCACCGCGTTCAAAACCCGTTGGCTGAATAACATGGTGGCCGCGCCGATCGGATTCCTGTTGCTGATCCCGTTGCAGAATTTTCGCGTGTTTCACTATGCGCATCACCGACATACCCAGAACCCGGAGCTCGATCCGGAACTGATCGATATGAAACCCCTGATTCGCGAGCGTTACTGGCTCTACCTGACCGGCCTGCCAACCTGGTGGCAGAGCCTGTCCGCGATCTGGCGCCATGCTAGCGGGATAGTCGATGAGAGTTACATCGAGCAACGCCACCATGCGACGATAATAACTGAGGCGCGCATTCACCTCGTCGGATACGCAGTGCTATTCCTGATCAGCCTGTTCGCCACCAGCGCCTTCCTGTGGTGGTTCTGGGTATTGCCGGCATTGGTCGCTCAGCCCCTGCTGCGGCTGTATCTGCTAGCCGAGCACAGCGGCTGTGACTTCAGCGAAAACATGCTGGAAAATTCGAGAACTACCTATACCACGCCGTGGCTTTGTTTCCTGGCCTGGAACATGCCGTTTCACGCCGAGCACCACTATCTGGCGTCGGTGCCGTTTCATGCCTTGCCGGCGTTACACGCCCACACCGGGCAGCGGGTCAAGTACCGGGGCGATGGCTACTACAACGTCAACCGGGAAATCGCCGCTCACAGATGAGCCCTGATAAAATCGGCGATTTCAGCGATCGACCGATCGGCCTCCGGGATCGGGTAAAACTCGAACACGTGCCACATGCCCTCCCAGACGCGCAGATCGCAATCGACCCCGGCGGCGCGCATTCGCTGGGCGAGACGCAGGCACTGGCTCAGCAACAGGTCGCTGCTGCCGGTGGTAATAATGGTTGGCGGCAGGCCGCCCATCTCGCCGTGCAGCGGTGATAGGCCCGGGTCGCTAAGCGCATGCCCACGCGCATGCCAGCTGGCGGCAAGCTCGACCCATGCATTATTCAGCGTCGGATCGCGGTCATCGTTAAATCGATGGCTGTCGCCGTCGTTGGCGAGATCGCACCAGGGCGACAGCAAGGCGGCGCAGGCCGGCATTACCATGCCGTTGCCACGGATGTGATGCAGCAGTGCAAGCGCCTGGTTGCCGCCTGCCGATTCACCACTGACGACCAGGCGCTGCGCCCCGTAAACATCGAGTAGCACCGGGTATACCCGCTGCATATCTTGCTGGGGCTCGGGGTAAGGATGCTCCGGTGACAGGCGATAGTCGACCATGACGACGCGGGCCCGGCTGTGTTGCGCCAGCGGGGCGGTTATAATCGTATCTTCGTAATTGCTGCCGCTAACATAACCACCGCCGTAGGCATATTGGATACAGGGCCCGTCGTTTTGCGACCAGGTGGATGGCGTTAATTGCCTGCAGCCCACACCGGCAATTTCGATGTCCTTTATTTCACCATCGAAAGCGGCGATCGCTTGCTCGACATAAGGCGCGTAGCCGGCGCGCGTGTTCGCGCGATATTGCGCCAGGTTATCCAGCGTGGGAATCTGTATGCCGGCGGCGTGCAGTCCAGAGATAACGTCTTCGGCTTCGGCGCTGATATCGGCTTTGCGTTCCATCAGCCCAGAACCTGGGCGAGATCATTGATCAAATCTGCACCATCTTCGAGCCCGGTCGAAAGCCGGAATACGCCGTCGCCCGCCGCGTCCCGGTACTTTTCGAGTTCAGCGCCGTCCAGCCGGTACGACGAGCCGATCAAATCGTCGGTCTGCATCAGGTAAATCAGGCTGCGGTGATGGCCGAGCGAGACCGCGTAATGAATCACTTCGAGTTGCTGCATCATGCGCGCTGCGACCTGTTTCGGGTTGGCGCAGCGAAAGCTGATCATGCCGGAAAAATTATCCATCTGCTTGCTCGCAAGCGCGTGTTGCGGGTGCGATTCGAGTCCGGGATAAAGCACTTTTTCCACCTGGTCGTGAGCCTCGAGGAAGCGGGCCACGGCGAGCGCGTTTTCCTGATGGCAACGCATGCGCAGCGGCAGCGTCGCCATGCCGCGCATGATCAGCCAGGCATTGAACGGGCTGATGACGCCGCCGTAATGCACCAGCGCTTCACCTCTTAAGGGTCCGATCAGCGCCTGCTTGCCGCAGACCGAGCCGCCCATGGCGTCGCCGTGCCCGCCGATATACTTGGTCAGCGAATGCAGCACCAGGTCGGCGCCCAGGGCCAGCGGTCGGGTTGCGATCGGCGAGGCGAAGGTCGAATCGACTACCAGCAGCGCGTTTTGCGCATGCGCTATATCGGCGGCGCCCTTGATATCAGATATGCGCAGCAGCGGATTAGAGGGCGTTTCGAGCCAGACCATGCGCGTATTGTCGCGCATGGCGTTTGTGATATCGGCCAGATCCGAAGTATCGACCGGGGTCACCTCGATGCCGAGCCGGGTCAGGGTGTCGCGCGCAAACTCAGCGGTGCCGGGGTAGTTGGTGTTACTCATAACCAGATGGTCGCCCTGGCTGAGATGGGCCAGTAACACGGAAGCGCTCGCGGCCATGCCGGAGGCGAAGGCGATCCCGGCCTCGGCCTGTTCGAGAATGGTCAGCTTTTGTTCGAGTTGTTGCGTGGTCGGGTTGCCCCAACGAGTGTATACATACGGGGATTCACTGGACAGGTTGTTGGCCGAAAAGCTGATTTCCTCGTCGACCACAAAGGTACTCGACATCACCAGGCTCGGTGCCGAAGCGCCGGTTGTCGGATCGGGCGCTTCGCCGGCATGGATCGCCAGTGTCTGCAGGCCTTTATCGGAAGTTGATTTCAATGTCATGAATTCGATCCTGTGACGAAAACTCATTAGTAAAGCCAGAGCCGGGCAATGTCAATCGAGGTTTGTATTCATATTTTTGAAGCAACGGGTTTAAAAGCCGAAATTTATTAAAACCTGGTTTTCCGGTATATTGCTTTTTTTTTAGGGATGGCGTAGTGGTGGTTCTGAGTGACGAACAAAAGACATTTTTCGAAACGCAGGGTTACCTGCTGGTCGAGAATGCGGTAAGCGAAGAGCAGCTGGCAGGTTTGCGTCGACAGTTCGCCGACTGGGTCGAGGAAAGCAAGGCGCACGACGAGGCTTATGGCGAAACCATCGACGGGCGCGCGCGTTTCGACCTCGAGCCCGGACACAGCGCCGATAAACCGGCGTTACGCCGGATCAATGCGCCGACCGACATCTCCGAGGACTATTACCAGGTCATGCGCGACAGCAAGATGACCGATTGCGTTGCCGAATTGATCGGGCCCAACATCAAGTACCACCACAGCAAGGTTAATTCCAAGCTGCCGGGCGCCGCGACCGTGGTCAAATGGCACCAGGATTTCCCGTTCACCCCGCACAGTAACGACGACCTGATTACCGCGCTGTTAATGGTCGACGAAGTTACCGCGGATAACGGGCCGCTGCAGATCGTGCCTGGATCGCATAAGGGCGAGATTCATGACCTGTGGCACAACGGCGTGTTTACCGGCGCGGTCGATGACGCGGTGACCTCGTACTGTCTCGACAACGCGGTTACCTGTACCGGTAAAGCTGGCTCGCTGTGCCTGATGCATACGCGCCTGCTGCACGGTTCGGCGCCTAACCTGTCGACCCGGCCGCGCACTCTGTTCATCACGGTTTATTCGGCCGAAGATGCGGTTCCCTGCTCACCCAATCCGGTGCCGAACCGTCACCAGGGCGAAGTGGTGCGCGGCGAACTCAGCGGCCATATCCGCAGCACCGCATTCGACATTCCAATGCCGCAAATGCCGCAGGCGGCCTCGTTTTTCGATCAGCAGGCACAGGCCTGATCGACTAGTCGAGTCATTTCCGCACAGCTGTCGGTATGACTCCACAGGAGCCGTGAGGCAACCGCTGACCGGCATTCCTGACCAGGGCTCAGCAACGACAATGGTTGCAGTGGGTGGAGCACATTTTTCCCCGCAAAAATGAGCTCCACGCGCCCGCTGACCTGTCGCGCAAAACCCGACCGGTTGCCGGTTTAAATGGATTTATACCTTGTCGTTATTGCGAGATCCCCGCTTGCGCGGGGATGACTCCAAATGCAGGAGCCGTGAGGCAACCGCTGACCGGCATTCCTGACCAGGGCTCAGCAACGACAATGGTTGCAGTGGGTGGAGCACATTTTTCCC
>CAMYML010000242.1 GCA_947259305.1 uncultured Gammaproteobacteria bacterium
ATAGGATTAACCGTGCCGCTCGAAGGGTACCGCAATGGTGTCCCGCGTCGTGCCCGGTTGGTCGAAGGCAACCACGCGCTCCTGCCCGACAAGTCGGTTGATGAGCGTGGACTTGCCCACGTTGGGGCGACCGATAACCGCCACCAGGGGTCCGGAAAATGCTTCCACCGGTTCCTGCTGCTCGGTATATGGCGTGAGTAGATGATCGAGCAGAACGCTGGTGCCCTTCCTGTGCGCCGCGGAAACCGACTGCAAATTATCGAATCCCAGGGCATAAAAATCAGCCATCACCTGATCCGGATCCGAGCCGTCGATCTTGTTAATCACGACATGGCAGGATTTGCCGGATTTCCGCACCATGTCAGCTATCAACCGGTCGCCATTGGTCAGGCCGTCTTGCGCATCGACCAGGAATACCAGCTCGTCCGCCTCTTCCATGGCGAGCCGGCTCTGTTGCGCCATCAAGTCGTCCAGGTCCTGCTTTTCACCGCTGAGGCCGCCGGTATCGACCACGATAAAGGTTTTGCCGGCACGCTCGCCGACGCCGTACTGACGATCACGGGTCAAACCCGGTTCATTGGCAACGATCGCATCGCGGCTGCGGGTAAATACATTGAAGAGCGTGGATTTGCCGACATTCGGCCGACCAATCAACGCAATAACGGGAATCATTGCCGTAGCGATACCGAGGCTAATTGGCCATACTTGTCCAGCGTCACGACCGAACCCTCACGGGCAACCGGCTGCACATAACTTCTCGCCTCGCCGATGCGGATTCTACCGGCCAGTTTGCCATCGCTACGGTTGAACCAGTGCAGGTAACCATCGAGATCCGCCACGACAACCCCGTCACCGACAATTGCGGGCGCCGTTATCTTGCGGGCATGCAGCACATCCTGTTTCCAGAACGCCGAACCCGTGCGTCGATCGATAGACCACAGATCGCTATTATCAGCACTCAGATAAAGTGCATCATCATCGATCGCAATCGACTGGTAACTCGAAAACTGACGCGACCAGAGCAGGTCCCCGCTTACCGCCTGCACCGCCGCCAGGCGCCCCTGAAACGAGGCCACGTAAATAATACCGTTGCGCAGTACAAATCGCCCATCGAGGTCAACCAGGCGTTCAACCTCGGATCGACCGGTGGGTATGCTGATGGTCGATTCCCATCTGACTTCTCCATTGGCGCGATCGTAGGCAATTAACTTGCCGTCATCGAAACCGGCAAATACCAGCTGGCCGTCGACCAGCGGCTCGCTATTGCCGGTCAAAGACAACACCGGCACCCGCCGCGAGACCAGCCATTGCTGGCTGCCATCGGAGAGCGCCAGGCTACGCAACTTGCCGTCGACGCTGCGCACGAATACCTGATCCCGATCGAGTACCGGGACGGCACGTATTTCGCTGTCGATACGGATTTTCCAGAGCGCTTTGAGGCCTTTCTCGGAAAGCTCGTAGGCCGCGATATCGCCATCGCGGGAAGTCACGACGAGCCGGTTACCGCCACCCCCCAGGCCCGCTATCGCCGCCAGCCTGGTTTCGTAGCGCCACAGTCTGGCACCGTAGCTTGCATCGACACAGACGATCGAGCCGCGCGTATCGATACTGTAAATTCGATCGCCAAGCTGCAATGGCTGCAATCGGTAGGACGCGGCATTGACGGCCGCCTGAGTATCGAGCTTCCAGTTGAGCACCAGCGGCAACTTGTCTTCGATTTTGGTCAGGGCTGCGGGTGGCTCGCTGTTATCCACGCCGGATGCACAGGCAACCAGCAAGCCCGCCAGGATCAAGATCAGCAAATTTGGCGCTGGCTTCAATCCAGAACTCCCAGATCATCGAGCTTCTGTCGCAGGAAAGCCTCACTGACGGGTCCAGGCCTGGCCGTCTGCGCATTGCGATAGGCTTCGATCGCCTGCGCAACCTTGCCCTGCAAGGCATAGGCATCACCGCGCAATTCATCGACCTGGGCTTTGAACTCTTGCGGAAATTCGGCGCCAAGCGTGGTCAGGGCATCGTCGATCTGTCCATTCTGAATTTGCAATGCCGCGAGCCGCGTGCGCGCGACATAGGCCAGCGGCTTTTGCGCGCCGCTGCCGACGACCTGCTGCAGGGCAAGCGCGGCCCTGTCGAACTCACCTTTTTCGACGTGACTCTTGGCCAGCGCCAACTGCGCCATCAAGGCATAGTCGGTGGAGCTGTAGTCATTGCTCAGAATATCGGAATGTTCCTGCACCGCCTGATAGTCTCCCGTCTCTAGCGCTGCAACCATTTCGCTAAAATGAGCGGACGCTTCAGCCGCGGTAGTCTCCTGCACATGATTCCAGTAGTTGTAACCGCCGATGCCACCGACACCGATGATGATACCCAAAACAATCGAAAGACCATTTTCTTTCAACCAGGCTTTTAGTTTCTCGACCTGTTCTTCTTCGGTTTCCATTTAAACCCTCTAGTTATTACCCAGTAACGACGCCATTTGCGTAGTTATTTCAGATTGCAAAATCTCATCCTGTGGCCTGTCTTCACGTAAAAACTTTACCGCCACGGTACCCGCCTCGATTTCTGACTCGCCGAGTATCAGTGCTATGCTGGCGCCCGACTTGTCGGCTTTGCGCATCTGGCTTTTAAAACTGCCGGCGCCCGCGTGCACCACCAGTTCCAGTCCTGGCATGTGGTCGCGCAGAGCTTCAGCCAGCTGCTGCGCAAGGGCGACGCTGTTCTCGCCGCGCATTAACAGGTACACGTCAGAGCCGGATTCGGCGCGCGCCTTGTCCTGGTCGATCAGCATCGATACCAGTCGTTCGCAACCCATCGAAAATCCCGCGGCGAAGTTGGGCTTGCCGCCGAGCTGTTCGACCAGTCCATCGTAACGACCACCACCGCAAACCGTACCCTGCGAACCCAGGGTATCGGTAACCCATTCGAATACGGTGTGACAATAGTAGTCAAGCCCCCGTACCAGTCGTTGATTCACTTGATATGGGACCCCGTTTTTATCGAGAATGTCCGTCAATTCGTCAAAATGATCACGCGACTCCTGGTCGACACTGTCCTTGAGCGCCGGAGCCGCCTCGATCAGGGTCTGCATGTCCGGATTTTTACTGTCGAGTATTCGCAGCGGATTGCTTTCCAGTCGCCGCTGGCTGTCCTCGTCCAGCGCAGCGTAGTGATCGCGAAAATATTCGACCAGAATACTGCGGAATCGTTGCCGGCAGTCACTGCTGCCGAGGCTATTGATCTGTAAATCGATATCTTCGAGGCCGAGTCGTTTCCAGAATCGGGCCGCCAGCAGTATCAGTTCAGCCTCGATGTCGGCACCCGCGATGCCAAAAGTTTCCGCACCCAGCTGGTGAAACTGGCGGTAACGCCCTTTTTGTGGACGCTCGTGACGAAACATCGGCCCGCAGTACCACAACCGCTGTTGCTGATCCTGCAGCATTCCGGCCTGTAACCCGGCGCGTACCACGCTCGCGGTATTTTCAGGCCGCAAACTCAGGGAATCGCCATTACGATCCTCGAAACTGTACATTTCCTTTTCGACGATATCGGTGACGGCACCGATCGAGCGTGCAAACAATGCCGTTTTTTCGACAATTGGGGTCCGAATCTGGCGATAGCCATAGGATTCCGCCAACGCTCGATACTCATCCTCGAGCTGGTTCCAGACAGGCATCTCTGCTGGCAGAATATCGTGCATTCCACGAATAACCTGTAATAACTCTGCCACGCCTGACCTCTTGCTAGCCTGCATATTGCATGAAGGGAACGAAACTCAGGGAAAATCTGGCAAAAAATCGCCGGGAGCGATTTTTCGCGTTAGCCCCGCAGGGGCGAGGCGCATGGATGCGCCGAGCAAACAATGTCGGACGATCGTCCGCCGACCCATAGCCGTAGCTATGGGTCAAGGGGAATCGTTCGAGATTGGCAGCCAGATTTGTCCTGATTTCGTTCGGGTACAAACTTTGTCTAACAGATTTCCGGGGATCTCTATCCAAATTTCTGATATCAACGATTTTGCTCATGAGTTTGTACCGCCTTCGTGCAATATGCAGGCTATCCACCTATCTTGAGGCGGGCGGTATTGTCATTACGGATTCTGCGAGAGAACTCGACCTCTTCGCCGTTGAATTCGATTTCAACGCCATGGCCGTTGCCGAGAAAAATCGAGAAGGGCGCGGCGCCGGTTAATTCCAGCGACTGATCTGCGCGCAACAAATCGTATACCATCTGGTAACCGGAGCTATCCTTGATGTCGGTCCAGGTATCGGCAATCACCGTGATGCGCAACTTGTCCGAGCCGCTGGGTGCGATCAGGCCGGGCACATTGACGACAGGCTGAGCGGATTCCAGCGCCGCACTGGCAGGCTCATCTGCGCTGCTAGCGGCTGATTCGGGCTGCTGCATTGCAACCGCTTCGACGGATTCGGTCGGTTCGGCCGCTGCCGCTCCGGTAGCCTCGGGTTCGGTCGGTTCGGCCACTGCCGCTTCGGTAGCCTCGGGCTCGGTAGTCTCGGGCTGCGCTTGAGCGGATTGTTCGACTGCCGGTTGCTGGGTACTCGCCTCAACCGATTCCGCTGTTTCGGCAAGGGTTTCCGAAGCGGCTTCGATTGCACTATCGGCGCTTTCCGCAGCCGCCTGATCGTTTTGTTCGGAAGTCGTAGTTTGCGTATCCAGCGAAATCGTCGGTTCCTCGTTTTGCGCCTTGTTCCACCACCAGGCCGCCAGCAACGCCGCGAGCACCAGGACAACCAGGTAAGTGGTCCACTTGATTCGCGCGTCGGCGACCGATAATTCGGGGACCATGTTGCTGGTCGAGGAAATCGGCGGATCTTCCTCCGAGTAATACTCGATATACTGCTGGATCATATCGTCTTCATCGAGCGCTACGATCCGGGCATAGTGGCGCAGATAACCCTTGACGAATATCGGCGCGGTGATTTCTTCGAAGTCGTTTTCTTCGATGGCCTCGAGAATACTGGCGCTAAGGTGCATGCGTGAAGCGACGTCGGCAAGCGACAACCCCTTCTGAATACGCGCCGCCTGCAGGCGCTCGCCAGGTCCGATACCCGTCGGCCGGGCTTCGTTTTTCGCTTTGTCGTCCACTGTTGTCATACTACTGAATCTTTAACCAGGCCTGATATTCCTGTGAGTCCGGAAACTCGGTCTGCAGCCGCTGCGCCATTTCTGCGACATCGCCATCGCTATCCAACTCGAGGGTATTGCGGATCGCCAGCCACAGGCTATGGGCGTTTGCTTTGGCTACCAGATGATATCGATCGATGTAAGTTTTTGCCTGATCGTACTTCTCCTCCTCGAAATGCAAGTCCGCCATCCGCAGTAATGCGGAATCGAAATCGCTTTTTGCAGAGAGCGCCCTGCTCAGGTACTCAAACGCCGCTTGTCTTTGCCCGATTTCCATCAGGCAAGTTGCCGCATTGGTCAGGGCGTATTCCGGAGTTTTATACAGCGGATTCTTGACTGCATTCAGGAAATATTCCTCCGATTCGGCCTGGCGGTTGTTGCGGCATAAAAAGATTCCAAAATTATTCGCTGCCTCG
>CAMYML010000243.1 GCA_947259305.1 uncultured Gammaproteobacteria bacterium
TAGCACCGGCCCCGGTGAGGCGCCCGGCGACGTCGGCGCCGGCGTCCAGGTGGTGCGCGACGCAAACGGCAGCGACTTCATCGAGTGGTTCGTGTTCCGCTGCGAGGACCCCACCTGCGACATCGACTCCTCAGTGGGCGATGGCACCTTCACCACCAACTGGACCCTGGGAGTGCCAAACTTTTTGTTCGTACTCTGGGACCCGGCGAATGACCAGTTTGTATTCGGCGCCGACGCCGAGTTAGTCGCCTCGCCGTATGTACTGGCGGACGCCGGCGCTCCGATCGAAAACTTCCCGCCGAACATCCTGGGAACAAGGCACAGCGCCGAGAACTGCGCCGTCGGCCCGCCGCGCGTCTCGACCGGATTTGCGAACTTCGACAACGTGGTCATCGGGGTGACGGTGCCGACACCCTAGCAACCCGTAGCGCAGGGCCTTGTCCGACGCCGGCCGCGATCCTGGTATCTCCCGGGATCGCGGCCCATTGGCGGGGATCATGGTCAGATGTAAACCTCCCGACCGGCCAGTGCCGCCGCCCAGGCGCACGGCTTTCAGGGCAATTTGCGGACCCGATGTAACTGATTCAGCTCTGGTGTCGGTAGCAATGAAAATTCACGCGTGGTTTTAATGAAATCCTCGGGCGTTTGTGGGCGCGCAATAAAGTAACCCTGGATCCAGTCAGCCTGTTGCAAACTTTGCATCTGTTGTTGCGTTTCAATTCCCTCGGCAACCACTTTGAGACCAAGCCGATCGGACAATGCGATCAGCATGTCACAGATCGCGACACCATTCGCGGTGTCGGTTTCCATTACGAAACTACGATCTATTTTGAGGATATCCAGCGGTATCTTTCGCAGATAGCTCAACGAAGAATACCCGGTTCCGAAATCATCGATAGCCACGCTTACTCCGAGTTCACGTACCTCGGTCAGTGACTGAATGGCAAGTTCGGGTTGATCCATGAAGATGGACTCGGTGACTTCCAGTACCAGGTTTTGCGGACGCATGCCGGTATCGGTCAGAATGTCCGCCACCATGTCGGCGAAATCCGCTTGTGCCAACTGTTTGGGTGAAATATTCACGCTGATCACCTGCATCGGCAAGCCCAGTTCCACCCAGGTTTTGAATTGTCGGCAGGCGGTTTGCAGAATCCAGCGACCAACCTCGATGATCAGTCCGGAGCGTTCCAGCATAGGGATAAATTCATAGGGCGTAACCTGGCCAAATTCGGGATGCTGCCAGCGCAGCAGGGCCTCCGCGGCGTTGATTTTACCGGTATCCACATGCAACTCGGGTTGATAGACGAGGAAAAACTGTTCTTCCTGAATTGCTTCATACAGGGCAGCCATCATCTGAAAACGCAGCATGGCATCCGCGTTTAATTCGGGTGTGTAAATCACCGTTTGCCCGTGCCCGCGCCGCTTGGCTTCGTAAAGGGCAATATCGGCGCTGCGCAGTAACGCCGCCGCATCTTCGCCGTCGCTGGGGTAGACGGCAATGCCCATGCTGACGCGGCTATAGATTTTTTCGATGCCGATTTCGATGGGTTCATCCAGCGATGCCATCAGCCTGCCGGCGACGCTGCTGGCGATTTGCGCGTCGGGTAAATTACCCAGAATAACCAGAAACTCGTCGCCGCCCAGGCGTCCCACGACACGCTCGGCCATGCGCAGGGTCTGGTCGGCTTCGTCGCTATCATGGTCGCTGACCGATATCCGTAACACATGGTCCTCGTTTCTCAGGGTGCGGTTAAACCGGTGCCCGATTTCGATCAGCATGCGATCTCCAGCCTCGTGCCCGAGACTGTCATTGACCTGTTTGAAATCATCCAGGTCCACCATGATGACGGCAAAAAACTGTTCCGCCCTGGTCGCCTTCAGGATTTCGCCCATGTACATGCCGATCATGCGGCGGTTGGGCAGGCCTGTGAGCGGATCGATATCGGCAAGCTCGCGTAATTGGGTAGCGGTTTTGCGTTGCTCTTTGAGTACGGCATACACCGCGAGCCAGAGCAGCATCAAAACCAGGCTGACGGCACTGATCTGCGCTATTGCGTTATTACGAGCTGCGCCCAGGGCGGCATCGAGCGATGCCCGGGGGACATAGTTGTGCAGGACCCAGTTGCCGGGCCCGGAAAGTCCTAATTTCATCTCGACATGATAGGCCGCGGTTTCCCGAACCGAGGTAAAGTCCAGATTTCTGGTATCGTTGATGCGAATTCCGGAGGTCTGCTCTTCCAGCAGAAAGTTAACCGGCGGGGTTGCCAGATCGACATTGCGCAGGCTTTCCAGCTGCCGCCGGTCAGCCGCGGTTACGGGTAGTTTCGGCCAGCCGATCAGTGCCGCCTCGAGCACGTTGCTACGTAAAACTGCCGTAACCAGGCCCTTGAACTGACGCGATTCAATGCCATAAATTGGCACCGAAACGGTGAAGCCGTAGGAATGGCGTACGTCACCCCTGGATTTCGAAAGATACTGCGTGTTATCGCAGGTACGAAGCAAGCCTGAATTAATCGGGGGAATGCCGTCCAGGGTCTGGTTAGGCATGAGAAAATTATGCTCGCGCAGATAATTCAGCTGGCGCACGTAATCTTCGTATTCCTCGCTCTCGTCCTCCTCGGGTATATCAGGATCGTCGCGCCGCAGATGCGCCTGGGTCAATTCTTCGAAGCTTTCTACGATAACCCGATCAAACATCACGAATGGAACCTGCCCGCGCGCCGGATCGAAACCGTCGTAAACAATATAGATCTCGGATACTTCAACCGCAGACGCAATGTGGTTATAGAGTTGCTGCACCGTGCTGTAGTCGGCCTCCGACATTCGTCCCATACTGACGATATCCTCCTCGTCTGAATTGCGGTTGCCGGGTGTGGTGCTGCGCACCCCGGGCAGCAGGGAAATGGTGCGTATTACCTGGTAGGTTTGCTGTAATATCCCCTCAATTTCGACGACCTTGCCGTGCAGGTCAGAATCAGCGCCATGGCGTAATCTAGTTTCAATACGCTGCTGGTCGATACGCCAGTTGCTCCATAGCAAAGCGGTGGAAAACAGCCACAACAGGCTGAAAGCCAGCGCGATCGCGGGGAACATATAGCGTTTCAGTTTACGTTTGCGCAGACGCATCTTCAGGCTTTAACGACAGGACGTTGCGATTGGGCTAAAGATGAAGAAATGATAATCAAGTCTGAACATGTTTTTACGGGTTAGAGAACGTCCCTGGTGACTAGTGACAAGATATTGAGGACGATAAGACCAGTAAATTCCAGTAGAGCCAGAAATGTTGGGTTATGCTCTCACCCGTGACCTGACTATGACCTGCCTCGCCTAACTTCTAATGCATCAGTTAGAATATCGGCATTCGAGTTATATTCTTGAGTAAAATCTGTTCGCATAGCCGTGGCCACGAATCGGGGAATCGAGGTCAGGCTGAACTGTACCGGGTTTCACGACGAAGATGCGGCTGATGCAATATGCAGGCTAGCCCGCAGCCTTGCGCGGCCAGTTCTGGGCGTAGGCCTGAATACTCGCTTCGCCAAATACGCCACCGGTAGTGAACGGAGCTTCATCCAGCCACGCCTGCGCCGCCATGCGATCCTCGAAGTCGATAACGAGCAAGCTGCCAATCATCGCTTTGCCGTCTTCGGCAAGCAATGGACCGCCGGTTAGCATACGGTCTTCGACCTTACCCAGGTGTTCGTATTGCGCCGGCCGTAAGGCCAGGCGTTGCTCGGAAGTCCCTGGTTTATCGAGAATGTGAAATACGAACAGCATGCTGACCTCGGTAGATGGTGATATTGGCTGGATTGTTAGTCGCGCATCACCGACGGCAACCAGGTAGCGACCTCCGGGATGGCAATAGCGATGAGCAGGAAGATAACAATACCGATAAAAAATGGCATGTTGGCGCGCAACACGCGAATCTGATCGACTTCGGCAATCCGCCCGGCAATAAACAGCGCGATCGCCATCGGCGGCGTTACCTGGCCGATAACCACCGCGATTACCATCAACACGCCAAAGTGAATCAGGTCGATGTCGTAAACCAGCAGGGTTGGCATGATGATCGGCATGAGCACCGGTATCAACGGGTCCAGCACCATGCCGGCAATTATCGCCAGCAGTACCATCGCCAGAATCCTTAAATATTCGCTATCTCCAATGGCGATAAAGTCGATGATAACCACGAGCGCCTCGGGAACATGGGCGTTGGTGAGCCCGGCGCCGAGTGCGAACGAAAGGCTGACGATCACGAGTAGTTCACCGGTCAGTTGCACCGCGTTGCCGAGGACGCGGTAACAATCCCGCCAGCCGAGACGACGGTAGACAAATACCGCCAAAGCGGCAGCGTATACGACTGCAAAGGCGCCGGCTTCCGTGGGCGTAAACGCACCGATGACCAGGCCGCCGATGATAATTATCGGTAGTCCAAACGACAGCAGTGCACGCCGGCCGGTGCGCCAGACTTCTTGCATGGAAAAATCGGCAAAAGCCCGCCAGCCACGGCGGCGCGCGAGAAATGCAATGATAAACATCTGGCTCAGACCCAGCAGTATGCCGGGAATCAGTCCCGCGAGAAACAGTGCGCCCAGCGATGTGCCGGTGACAGCCGAGTACAGAATCATCGGCGAGCTAGGTGGCACCAGCGGGCCCACTCCAGAGGACGAAGCGGTTAACGCAGCGGCAAAGTCCGCCGGGTATCCATTTTTTTTCATTGCCGGAATGACAATCGAACCGGTTCCCGCGAGATCGGCGGTGGAAGAACCAATCATTCCGCCAAAAAACATGCTGGTAACGACATTGACGTGGGCAAGGCCGCCTCGCAGCCAACCGACTATCGCGCGGGCAAATTCAAACAATCGCGACGAGATACCGCCGGCGTTCATCAGGCCGCCCGCGAGCACAAACAGCGGCAGCGCTACGAGCACGAAACGACTCATGCCGGACATCATGCTTTGTGGCAGCGTTAGCGCCCAGGCGCCGGACAGATAAAAATTGAGGACCACGGCAATTCCTATCGCCACCAGCATCGGCACGCGCAGTATCAGCAGCGCGCACAGCAATAGTACCGCGAATAGCGCTCCAAGCATCGTCAGGCCTCAGCTTTCATCGATTCATACTATCCCGGTTCGCCGCGCAAGGCTTTCACCAGTTCGCGTAATAGCAACGCCAGGAACGCCGCAGCGGCGGCGAAGCCACCGATGGCCAGGGCTGCTGTAGACCAGCCCGTTGCTATGTCGAGATAGGGGCTCGTATCTGCGCCAAACAATTCGACAAACTGAATGGAAATAACACCGAGAAAACACCGCATCGCCACACAAAGTACATATCCAGCGATCAATATCGGCCGACGCAGCCGCATTGGCAGGCTCTCAAAGAAAAAATCTATACGGATCATGCTACCGCGGCGCACCGCGAGGTAGGTACCCGTCATCGCCAGCCAGGGCATCAATAACAGTACCAGTTCTTCGGCCCATAACAGGTGCGCATCGAAAGCATAGCGACCGACGGCAT
>CAMYML010000244.1 GCA_947259305.1 uncultured Gammaproteobacteria bacterium
AGAGCCGACCGCGCTGACAACCACGATAAACGGACTCGCGTCGAGCGGGATAAACGCCTGGCTGCCGTGCGGGTGGTACTCCATGTGATCGACCTTGCGCGGCATCTCGAACTTTTTGCTAGCGACCAGGCTAACCACGGCACGCGCATCGTCACCCCCCAGTTCGACCTTAGCCAACGCATGGTAACGGTCGGCCATTCCATTATTGATCGGGTAGGATGCGTTACCCTCGAATTCGATCACATCGCCAAAGGCGGCAAAGGCCGCCCGCGTCAGTGGTTTGATGTCGAGCCGCTTAGTCATTTATCTTGCCAATCAGCCTGACTCGACTGAGCCCGCCATCGGGAAAGATATTGATACGCACATGACTGACCGGACCCAGTTGTCGAATCTCGTCCTTGAAACTGTGCTCGCTATCCATCTCCAGTTTTTGCGGCGGCAGTAGTTCCTCCCAGAACTGGCATTGCGTGATGATCGAGTCGACCGTGCCGGCGCCGACCAGCGCCGCCTGCAGTGAGCAGCGGTCGGGGTAGTTACCCTTGAAGTGCGCGGTATCGATCAGCGCCTCGGCAATCTCCCCGACCTGCCCCAGCTCGATGATGCACCAGTCGTTACCGGGCTCGCGCCGGCGCCGGGTTTCCCAGCCGTCGCCCATATTGATACCGCGTCCGGGATTGAGCAGATTGGCGGCGGCACCGAAGTGGGCATCGTTCCAGGCAATCGCGCGCGCGCCGAGCTCGACCGCGGCGAGATTGTGACTCTTCGATTTGTCGAGCGTCGCGGCATCGCCGACCACTCGGCCATGAACTCGCAGGCGCGCAATGCCGCCATCCGGATAGATATTGAGCCGCAGATGGGTAAAACAGTCGGCATTGTCGATGCTGAAATAATGGTGGCTGTCGCCGCGCAGGCTGGTCGATTCGATCAGCGTCGTCCACTCGGTCGAATCGCCAGGCACGCCGACACTGTTGCAGGCTTCGAGCGAAGCCGCCGGCGGGTAATTACCGGTGAAATGCGTGGTAGCGATATCGATGCCCTTGATTTCGCCGGGCAGACCGAGCTTGACGATGGCATGATCGTAACCGCCGTTGCGGCGCCGGCGCGTTTCCCAGCCGTCCATCCATTTACCGAAATCGTCAAATTTACCTTCGATGAATACCGGCGCCTCGGGTTTGAGCATGCGGCTGCATTCGGCGAAGGAATCATCGCTGCAGGAGACGATTTCGGCACCGAGCCGGGGTTGCGCGAGATCGATCCACTGGTTGATAAAATCGGGAATCTGTTCAGTCATGGTAATTACCTTTAGCAGCAGCCTTTTGCAGCAACCGCTGCGCTTGCTGGTTGTGTTGTTGCACCAGGGTAGCGAGGTCGAGATCGACGATTTCCCCCTGCTCTATGATTGTGCGTCCATTGATCAACGACAGCCAGGCGTCCGCCGGCGCGCAGGTCAGCAAGGCCGCGACCGGATCGCCACCGGCGCCGGCATGGCGGATACCATCGACGCGGTAGGCGACCAGGTCGGCGGCCTTGCCGGGTTCGAGGCTGCCGATATCGTCACGCCCCAGCACCGCGGCGCCGCCGAGAGTGGCAAGTTCGAGCGCTGCGCGCGCGCTAAAACGCGCGGCGCTGGATTCAAATCCGGGCCAGCCGACCCGTTGCAGCAACATCGCCTGGCGTGCTTCGCCGAGTAAATGATTGCCGTCGTTGCTGGCCGAGCCATCGACGCCGAGACCAACACGCACACCGGCATCGGACATTTCCCGCACCGGCGCGATACCCGAAGCCAGGATCATGTTGCTGCTGGGACAGTGGCAGACGCCGCTGTTGGTGGCGGCCAGCATGCCGATTTCGTCAGTGTTCGGATGCACCATGTGCGCAAACCAGACATCGTCACCGGTCCAGCCCAGGCTCTCGATATAAGCCAGGGGACGCAGACCGAAATGTTGTTCACAATAGCGGTTTTCATCGACGGTTTCGGCGAGATGGGTGTGCAGGTTTACCCGCGGATGAGCGCGTGCGAGCTCGGCGGTTTTGCGCATCAGCTCCGGCGTGACGCTAAACGGAGAACAGGGCGCGAGGCCGATGCGCAGCATCGAAAAGGGTTCCGGGTCATGAAACTCGTTTATCACGCGTACACAGTCCGCCAGAATATCTGACTCGTCCTCGCAAACACTGTCCGGTGGCAGTCCGCCCTGGCTCTGGCCCAGGCTCATGCTGCCGCGGGTTGGATGGAAGCGAACCCCGAGTTCGCGCGCGGCGCGGATTTCATCATCGAGGCGCGCGCCATTGGGGAACAGGTAGAGATGATCCGCCACCGTAGTGGCACCCGACAATAGCAATTCCGCCAGCCCGAGTTTGGCGCTGATATAAACCGCCTCGGCATCCATTTCTGCCCAGATCGGGTAAAGCGCCTGCAACCAGTCGAACAGCGATTTTCCCTGCGCGGTGCCGATACTGCGGGTCAGTGTCTGGTAAAGGTGATGGTGACAGTTGATCAACCCGGGCGTGACGACGCAACCGCTGGCATCGATTCGCCGATCCGGCACCAGCCCGGCTGCCGACAGACTGCTATTTACCTCGGCACTGCCGCCGACCCGTTCGATGACGTTGTCGCGAATAACGATAGCCCCATCGTTTATCTCGCGGCGCTCGGCATCCATGGTCAACACGACGTCGGCATGTTCAACCAGCAGCAGGATCATGTCATCCCCTCCCCGAAAATTCACTCAGAGTAAATTCTGTTGGGAGTGGCACTAGATAGCCCTCGAGTACTGGCGTCGGCCCATGATATGGGTGGCCTGGATACAACGGTCGTCGCCCAGCATCATCAGTGCAAACAGGCGCTCTTCGAGCGTGCTTGCGTTGTCCATGCGGCATTGCATCAGTTCGGTGGGGGCCAGGTCGAGCACGACGAAATCGGCTTCCTTGCCGAGCGCGAAATTACCGATCCGGTGATCGAGGTAAAGCGACTCTGCGGCGCCCAGCGTCGCCAGATAAAAAGCCTTCAGCGGCGTCAACTGCTGCCCGGCAAGCTGACATACCTTGTAGGCCTCGGCGAGTGTCTGCAACATGCTAAAACTGGTGCCGGCGCCGACATCGGTGGCGATACCCACGCGTATATTAAGCTCAGTCGCATCCTCCAGGCTGAACAGGCCGCTGCCGAGGAACAGGTTCGAGGTCGGACAAAATGCCATGGCCGCACCGCTCGCCGCCATGCGCTCGCGATCCTCCTGATCCAGGTGAATACAGTGACCGTAAATCGACCTCGGCCCGAGCAAACCGTAGCCGTCATAGACATCGAGGTAACTGCGGCTGTGCGGAAACAGCCGCGCCACCCAATCGACCTCGGCACGGTTTTCGGCGACATGCGACTGCAGGTACAGGTCCGGATTCTCGTCCAGCAGTTGCCCGCAGACCTCGAGCTGCGCCGGGCTCGAGCAGGGCGCGAAGCGTGGGGTCACCGCGTAGTAAGCACGTCCTTTCAGGTGCCAGCGCTGGATTAACTCGCTGCAGTCCCGGTAGCTGGATTCGGCGCTATCGCAAAGCTGCGGCGGCGCATTACGGTCCATCATGACCTTACCGGCGATCAGGCACAGACCGCGCTGCTGTGCCTGTTCGAAGATCGCGTCCACCGATTGCGGGTGCACGGTGGCGAACACCGCGCTGCTGGTGGTGCCGTTGGCAAGCATCTGATCGCAGAAAAACGCCGCGATTTTGTCGGCATGGTCACGTTCGGCAAATTTCTCCTCGGTCGGAAAAGTATACTGTTGCAGCCAGTCGAGTAGCTGCATGCCGTAACTTGCGATTATTTCGGTCTGCGGGTAATGACAGTGGGTATCGATAAACCCGGGCATCACCAGTCGGCCGCTGTAATCGTAGAGCGCGCAACCGTCGGGTAGATAATCGATCCATTCGGCCGCGTCCACCAGCATCTGGATACGCCCCTGTTTCAGGATCATCAGCCCGTCTTCGAAGTACTCGCAGGCATCGCCGCGCTGGTCGGGATCGGCGATAAAATGCAGGAAACTCGCGCGAATCGCGGTATCGCAAGAGTTGTTATCCAGCGGCGCGGGCACGACTGACATTGGTGCTATCGCTGCTGGGCGTACCAGGTCGCGACGACGGCACGCTCCTGGTCGGTCATGCCCGTCAGATTACCAATCGGCATGTACTTCGATTGCACCGTGGTCGCTATACGCGCGGCGTTCTGGACAATTTGTTCCGGCGTCTCCATTACCAGGCCCAGCGGCGCCTCGGCAAAACCGGGCTGGATCGGCTTGCTGGCATGGCAGGCGATGCAGCGACTATTGACGATCTCGGAAATCTGGGTATCGCTGACGCGCGCGGCGCCGGCGGCGTTGATCGACTTCGGACTCAGGTACCAGACCATCGACAACAGCAGAATCAGCGCAACCGCCGGCAGTGCCGGGCTCGCGTTACCGCTGTGACGCAGCACGAAAAACTGGCGGATCAAAACCCCGGCGAGCATGATGCAGATCAGCACCAGCCAACCATTCGTATGACTGTAAGTCATCGGGTAGTGATTGCTGATCATGATGAACAGCACCGGTAGCGTGAAATAGGTGTTGTGCACCGAACGCTGCTTGCCGACGATACCGGGTTCCGCGTCCGGGGTTTCACCCGCGCGCATCTGCGCGACGACTTTCTTTTGCCCGGGAATAATATGGAAGAATACGTTGGCCGCCATGATGCTGCCCATCATCGCGCCGACGTGCAGGTATGCGGCGCGCGCGCTCAGGAGCTGGAACAAACCCCAGGAGGCAATACAGATAAAAACCAACAATGTCGCCGCCAGCACCGAGTCCCTGCCCTTCATCAGCTGGCAAAGCAGGTTATAGATGATCCAGCCACCGACGATAACACCGCCGCTGATGGCGATCCCGCCGGCCGGCGACAATGCCATGACCTGGCTATCGATCAGGTAGGTTTTGGCGCCGATCCAGTAAACCACGACCAGCAATCCCATCCCCGACAACCAGGTGGTATAGGCTTCCCACTTGGACCAGTGCAGCTTTTCGGCCAGCGGTTCGCCGCGCGGACCGAGCAGAAATTTCTGGCTCTGATAGACCCCACCGCCATGCACCGCCCAGAGCTCGCCGGTAACACCGCGTTCCTCATCCTGCTTGCGCGCAGGCTTGCTCAACGAGCTGTCGAGCATGACGAAATAAAATGACGCACCGATCCAGGCCACGCCCGCAATCAGGTGCAGCCAGCGCAGCAGCAGGTTAATCCAGTCGAGTAGATATGCTTCCATGGGTGACTATAACTTGGGAGAACGGGTAGCCATGCGCCGGCATGACTACCCGGCCAAGTTTAGTTCGGGATCGGGCTGACCACGCCCTTGAGGTAATAATTCATTTTATTGAGTTGCTCGTCGCTCATATTTTGCCCGGCAGGAACGCTCGTCTTGCCGCCCTGGTCGACGACCGGACCGGCAAACGGGTGCAGCCTGCGCTCCG
>CAMYML010000245.1 GCA_947259305.1 uncultured Gammaproteobacteria bacterium
GGTTATCCGACGGTGGCCGAACTGGCGCCGGTGATGGAGTCACTGCTGGATGAAAGCGATGGGAATGCAGTCGATGTCATCTCGACCGTCGACCGAGACGGTGAGTTGCCATTGAGTTTCGCCCAGGAGCGGCTGTGGGTCCTGGATCAGCTCGAACCGGGCAACATAGCTTACAACCAGCCGCTGGCGATACGCCTTAAGGGCGAACTGAGTGTGACGGCTTTGACTAACAGTCTAAACACAATTGTTGGTCGGCAGGAAGCATTGCGCACCCACTTTAGCATGCAACGGGGAAGTCCGACTCAGGTCATCGAAAATGTCACGATAGAGCTGGCGCTAGACGATTTCTCGGCGTTGGTGTCGGAGGTGCAGGAACTGAAGGTTAAAGCCCGGCTTAATGAGGAGGCCTTACGGCCATTCGATTTGAGTACGGGACCCTTGCTGCGCAGTCGGTTGCTGCGCTTGTCCGGGCACGATCATGTGTTGTCGCTGATCATGCATCATGTTATCTCCGACGGCTGGTCGCTGGGTGTTTTATTCAGGGAGCTGGAAATTTGCTATGCGGCGTTCAGTAAGGGTGAACAGCCGGTGTTGGCTGAATTGCCCATTCAGTATGCGGACTTTGCGGTCTGGCAGCGTCAGTGGCTTAGTGGTGAGCAACTGGAAACACAACAGGCTTACTGGCAACTAAAACTCTCGGACCTGGAGATGTTGAATCTGCCCACCGACCATCCGCGGCCGGAGGTTCAAACCTATATCGGCGCCTATCAGGCACTGACGCTTGACACGGAGTTGACTGGACAACTGGAGCGGTTGAGCAAGCAGGCCGGGGTGACCCTGTTCATGACCTTGCTGGGCGGATTTGCGGTTCTGATGCACCGTTACAGTGGGCAGGATGACGTGGTGGTCGGATCGCCCATCGCGAACCGCAACCGTTCGGAAGTGGAAGAGCTGATTGGTTTTTTTGTCAATATGCTGGTGTTGCGTATGGATGTATCGGGGAGCGCTGGATTTCGGAATCTGCTAGGCCAGGTAAAGGAGACCGCGTTGGGGGCCTATCAACACCAGGACATCCCGTTCGAAAAATTGGTTGAGGTATTGCAGCCCACACGAGATCGCAGCCGCAATCCACTGTTTCAGGTGCAGTTTGCGCTGCAGAATGCGCCTATGGAGCCACTCGAGCTCCAGGGACTAACGCTCGAACAGGTCAGTAGTGAAGCTCAATCGACCCGTTTTGATCTTGAGTGCAATATTTGGCAACGTGACGCAGAGCTTGATGTTGTCTTTGTCTACAACACCGACCTGTATGATGCCGCCACCATACAACGGATGCAGATACATTATCGTAGTCTGTTGAAATCACTCGTCATGGAACCGGAACAGTCGATCGATTTACTGCCGATGTTGAGTAGTGACGAAAAGCTTGTATTGCTCGAGCATTGGAATAATTCGTATCTGGACTACCCCCGGGATGTAACCTTACCGCAATTGTTTGAAGCACAGGTCGAGCGCAGCCCGGAGGCGACTGCCTTGGTGCATGAAGGCGAGTCACTCAGCTACAGCGAGTTGAATGAGCAAGCGAATCGGCTGGCGCATTACTTAATTGCCTCCGGCGTCAAGGCGGATGCGGCGGTCGTGGTTTTAATGGAACGCACGCCAAACCTGATTATTGCACAATTGGCTGCATTGAAGGCCGGTGGCGCCTATGTGGCGATCGACCCGGATTATCCGATCCAGCGACTGGGCTTCATCCTCGAAGATACCCGGTCACCGGTGTTATTGACGCAATCCAGTCTTAGTGCTCGGGTAACGGACTATCAGGGTCATCGCCTGTGTCTGGATGTTGATAGCGACACATTGTCAGCTCAAAGCACGCAAAATCCGGGGCTGGCTGTCAGCGCCGAAAACCTGGCCTATATCATTTACACGTCGGGTTCAACCGGCACCCCCAAGGGTGTAGAAATTCCACACCGTGGTTTAATGAACCTGGTGAATTGGCATAGGCGTGCCTACGAGGTCAGTTCGGCCGATCGTGCGACGCACCTGGCGGGTCGGGGTTTTGACGCCAGTGTCTGGGAGCTGTGGCCCTACCTGGCCAGCGGCGCGAGTCTATACCTGGTCTCCGACGATCAGCGGCTTTCGCCAGCGAGCCTGTGGTCATGGATGGCGGCGCAGGGTATCACGCTGAGCTTCTTACCGACCCCGCTGGCCGAGGCCGTGTTACGCGAACCCATAGGGGACGATCTGAAATTAAGAGTCTTGCTCACCGGTGGCGATCGATTACATGGTGGGCTGGTGAACAACCCCGTGCCGTTTCGGGTGGTGAATCACTATGGTCCAACCGAGAACAGCGTGGTTGCGACCTGTACCGAGGTTGATGTCTGTTCGACAGAAGATCCCCCGATAGGCCGCCCGATCGATAATGTTCAGGCCTACGTATTGGACCAGGGACGCCAACCCGTTCCCGTGGGAGTTTGGGGCGAGTTATACATTGGAGGTGAGAGCCTGGCGCGGGGGTATTTGAATAATCCCGAGCTGACGGCGGAGAAATTTGTAGCCAATCCGTTCAGTGATGAAGCGGGAGCAAGGCTGTATCGAAGCGGTGACCTGGTGCGTTATCGAGAGGATGGCCAGATAGAGTTTAAGGGTCGTATCGATAATCAGGTCAAGGTTCGCGGATTTCGGGTAGAGCTGGGCGAAATCGAGGCCTTGCTGTGCCAGCATGACACGGTCAGGGAAGCGGTCGTGTTGTGCTGGGATGAAGATGTGCAGGGGCAACGCCTGGTGGCCTACATAACTGCGCATGGTAGCGAAGAGCCGGCGGCGGCGGATATACGTGCCTATGTGCGTCAGAAGTTGCCGGAGTACATGGTGCCCTCGGCTTTCATGGTATTGGACAGTTTTCCGCTATCCGCGAACG
Organism: uncultured Gammaproteobacteria bacterium; assembly: GCA_947259305.1. Taxonomy (GTDB): domain Bacteria; phylum Pseudomonadota; class Gammaproteobacteria. The sequence goes on from CAMYML010000245.1 coordinate 2,921, forward strand.
GCAAGCTCGATCGCAAACAACTGCCCCTGCCATCACGTGTGCAAAAACACGCCGAAGCAGTAAATAATAAACCTGAATCAAATATGGAAATCATAATGGCGAATATATGGGAGGAACTGCTTGAGATTGATGATATTGAAAAGGATGATATGTTTTTTGATCTAGGAGGGTACTCCATGTTAATTTTTAAAGTGGTTGACAGATTTGCTGACGAAACAAATGTTCAAATCCCCCCGGCAAATATAATTAGTCAAACTCTACGACAATTAGCAGCATTTGCCGAAGCGTCAGTAAAGGTCTCTGATAAAAGTTCTGATGATAGTGTTTCCGGCTCAATTTACAAAGATGGCAGCGCAACCTGGCAAACAGAAGTTGAAAGGTTGAGGTTGAAAGATGGACTTAAATGATAAAAATTGGGGCTACAACACCGCCACTATTACCAATCAAAATGACTTGGAAATTGCTGTTACCGATATGGCAGTGCATTTTCCTGGAACCGCTGGCATAGACCTATTACAAGGTAACCTGAGCCACTCCGACCTGGCCTTGGCTATACATTCAGGTCTGCATCAATGTACAAAATAGCGCTGATTAACATGCCCTTCGGGGCGTTACCTCTGCCGTCGATAGCCCTGACGCAGCTCCAGGTCGTGCTCGCGCAGCGTCTGCACGGCGAAGTTGCCGTCGATATTCACTATCTGAACCATGATTTTGCGGGACTCTTCGGGCTCGAGAATTACAATTGGGTCAGCGATTCGGTAAAGGTGACCGCAACCGGTCTGGGCGATTGGCTGTTCAGGCAATTGGCATTCCCGGAACTGGAAGATAATGCACCGGAGTACCTGATGCGTCATGGGCGACAGCTCGGGAAAGACGGCGCCGATTTGAAAGCTTTCACGGAGCTGCGACAGGGTCTCGACGCATACCTGGATAAACTGATCGATCGCTACCAACTGCAGCGCTATGCACTGGTTGGATTCACCTCCATGTTCGCGCAGAATGTGGCTTGCTTCGCCATGGCGCGTAAGCTCAAGCAGCGCAATCCCGACATCGTAACCGTCATCGGCGGCGCCAATTGCGAGACATCGCTTGGCGCGGTTATTGCCCGGCGGGTCGATGTGATCGACTATGTGTTTTCGGGACCGGCGTTGCAGACATTCCCGCGCCTGGTTCGGCATCTTATAGACGGCGACGAGGGGGAATGTCATCGGTTGACAGGAGTATATTCCGGACAAAAGCTGGCTCGTGCACTGGTCGGCGACCAGGACGAAATCGGCGATGAACTCGACGTCGATACGCCATTGAGGCTCGATTACGATGGTTTCCTGAAATCGCTAGAGCAAAACTGCCCTGGCACCAGGGCTTCGCTGCTCTTCGAAACCTCGCGCGGTTGTTGGTGGGGTGAGAGATCCCATTGCACTTTCTGCGGATTGAACGGCAACACCATGCAATACCGCGCCATGAACGCCGATCTGGCGCTGGAGCAGTTCGACGATCTGTTTCGCTACGCCCCGCGGGTTTCGTCCTTCAAATCCGTGGACAACATCATGCCGCGCGAATACCTGAAATCCGTGTTCACCAGGCTGCGGCCGCCCGACGAAGCCACGATCTTTTACGAGATCAAATCCGATCTGAAAGAGCACGAAATGCAAATCCTCTCGGACGCGGGAGTCAAGGAACTTCAGCCCGGCATCGAGGCACTGGCAACTTCCTCGCTGAAGCTGATGAAAAAAGGCGTTTCCTCTTTCCAGAACCTGGTATTTCTCAAGAACAGCCTGATCCATGGGATTAATCCGGTGTGGAATCTGCTGATCGGATTCCCCGGCGAGCCGGAAGAGGTTTATGCGAAGTATGTGGCTGATATACCGTCCCTGGTGCACCTGCCGCCGCCGACCGGTGTCTATCCGGTTCGCTTCGATCGTTTCAGTCCCTATCACACCCAGGCACAGCAATATGGACTTAAGCTGAAGCCTTACGATTTCTACTCGATGGTCTACCCGTTCCCGGAGCAGGACCTGGAAAACCTGGCCTATTTCTTTACCGACCAGAACTACGACAATGCGTACATTGCCGCCACCGCCAAATGGATTGGCGAGCTGGAGGCGCTGATCGAAGACTGGAATGCAAAGTGGGAGCCAAACAATGGGAAACTGAAGCCTGGACTGAGCTTCGAATGGCGGCGGGATACCAGGGTGGTGCATGACACGCGTAATGGTGGCAGCATCGAGTATGAATTCGAGCCGCTCGGCCTCGAAGTGCTGGAGAGCCTGAGCCAGCCGATGAAGCTATCCCGCCTGGCGCGACGGATCTCCGGCGTCAGCGATACGGAACTCAGCGATCAGGTCGGCGCGCTGCTGGAAAAAGGGCTGGTATTCCACGAGGACGACAAGTACGTCAGCCTGGTGGTCGACTATACCCACGACACCGGTTATGTCTGAACAGCCTGCGCCAGGGAGCCGAAAAGAATACGGACTTGTCCAGTTTTTCAGCAGCATTGGAAATTAATTACGGGTTTGTGT
>CAMYML010000246.1 GCA_947259305.1 uncultured Gammaproteobacteria bacterium
CTCCAGCAGAGCAGCGGGATTGCAGGCGGGCGTAGTCATAGCTGCAAATACCGATGAATACGCCGGTACGGCTCCCTCCCAGGCTTGCAGGAGAAATGCCCGCGTGCTCGAGTGCCTCCCAGCTAACTTCAAGTAACAGGCGCTGCTGTGGATCCATATAACGTGCTTCGCGTGGGGAAATGCCAAAAAATCCGGCATCAAATTCATCGACCTGATCGAGGAAGCCACCCCAGCGAGTGTTCATTTTCCCGGGTTTCGCCTGCTCGGGATCGTAATGGGCAGAGGGATTCCAGCGCTCCTCGGGCACTTCCGTGATGCTGTCGTGCCCGTCGCGCAACTGGTTCCAGAAGACATCCGGATTAGCCGCGCCCGGGAAACGGCAGCCGAGCCCGATGATCGCAATCGGCTCATCGGGAGAATGAGTGGTGAAACTCGAATGTGGGCCGGGCGCTTCGGTCTCGGTAGCGCCGAGGTGTCTGGCCAGCGACTGGATGCTCGGATAATCATAGGCCACTGTGGCCGGGATGCTGATATCCAGCCAGGCCTCGAGTTCGCCTGCCAGGGTTACCGCGCGAATAGAATCCAGCCCGTAACGAGCAAAGGGCTGGTCGATGTCAATTAGCTCCGGGGTCACCTTCAGCAATTCAGCGACTTTTGCCTGGAGCCAGATTTGAATCGAGGAGACCTCGGCAGAGGCCGGGCCCGGAGAAACTTTAGCCGTGGTTGATTCCGGCAGATCCGGTTCAAGATTTTGTGCCCAACTCGCCACAGCGTTCAATTCGTCGTCCAGAAACATCTGCCGGCAAGCCTGGCGCTGTATCTTGCCACTGGAAGTTTTTGGCACGGCTCCGGGATTAAGCAAGACAGCGGCATAAACATCCAGCTCGTGCTGCCGGGCCACCGACTCTCGGATCGCGCCAATAACGGTATCAGCGTCGAGATCGCGGCGACATCGACCAATAATTACCTGAGCCACGACGAGCCGTTCTTCTCCCCCGGCATCGATCGAGAAGGCGGCCGTATTCTCCGGTCGCAGCGCGGGATGGCATTCCTGTACGGTCCATTCGATATCCTGCGGGCTATGGTTTGAGCCACGGATAACAATGACATCTTTGGACCGGCCGCAAACGAACAGTTCGCCCTGGTCTATGAATCCCAGGTCGCCGGTGCGCAGGAAGGGTCCCTCGCCGGTATCCGCGGTATACGCCTGAAACGTCTGTTCGGTTTCTTGTGCTCGTCGCCAGTAACCCCGGGCCACACTCGGATCCGAGACCCAGATCTCGCCAACTTCGTCAGCAGCGCGGCAGCGCAAAGTTTCCGGGTCGACGATAGCCACCCTGGTGTCACAGATAAGCCGGCCGCACCCCGCCACGGTACGGATAGCACTATCCGGTTCGGCCACCAATACGGTTCCCTTTTCCAGGGCGCTCTTTTCAAGCTTATGGAGTACTGGTTCCTGGTCTACCGGTGTGCTGGAGACAAGCAGGGTTGCCTCCGCCAGGCCATAGGCCGGACTGAAAGACCGCCACTTGAAACCCCGGGATTTGAAGGTTCGTGTAAAATCTTCCATCACCTCGGGGTTGATAGGCTCGGCTGCATTTCCCGCCGATGTCCAGCTACTCAGGTCCAGCGTCGCAAGCTGATCAGGTTTGATGCGGCGTACGCACAATGCGTAAGCGAAGTTCGGCGCCTGGCTGTGCGTAGCCCGGTAGCGGCTGATGGCCTGTAGCCAATGGAAGGGCTGTTTGACGAACGCATAAGGCGACATTAAATAACAAGCTGTGCCGTTATATAACGGTTCAAGCAATCCCTCGACGAGGCCATAGTCGTGAAAGTACGGCATCCAGGTTACGGTCACGCTCGCGGCGGTATATCCACATGCCTGCTTGAGGTTGCCGCACTGCTGCAACAGGTTGCCGTGGTCAATCATCACCCCCTTGGGTGACGAGGTCGAACCCGACGTGTATTGCAGATAGGCTAGTGTATCGCTACCAATGTCCTGGGGGACCCACTGCTGCGCCCAGTCCAGTTCGGTGCGCTCGGTATCCAGCTTTTGAATCGATTGAATCTCGGCGACGTCGTCGCCCGCGTTTTCCAGCATCTCGAGGATGCTTCCGGTACACAGAACCAGTGTTGCCTCGGCGTCTTTTACAATCGACTGGAGTCGCGGCATCGTCCAGCGTAGGCGGCTCGCTTCCGGGGGCGGCGTTGGAATGGCTATCACGCCCGCATACAGGCAGCCGAACAAAGCCGTGATTACGTCCAGGCCGGTAGGGTATAACAGCATGGCGCGCTTACCGGTGGCGTCCAGAGATTGCAACTGGGCGCCGATCGCGCGCGCGCGTCGATCCAGCTCGGCGTAGGTGATAGACTCGCTTTCCACCCGACCGTCTCGAAGATACACGTACGCCAGCTGGTCGGGTTGATGCTCGGCTCTGGCGCGCAATAATCCGACAAAGCTCGTACAGGCCTCTGCGATGTCAGGGACATCTCGATTCATTTACAATCTCTCGATTGGGGGAAATCCTGGGTAGCACATTTTGCCGGTCTCGCTTCCATATTGTCGACCTGTTTTCGGTCTTGTTTCCGTTGCTACTGGGTTAAACCTGCAACTATCTATTATTACGCAATGCGCTTCCTTGACGGCTGTCACATCAGCCGTTTACTCTGCGTTGATTATAAAATGAAACAACTGTAAGTTTTAGGTTAATACAGGAACTATAACGTGTTTGGGCGTTTTACAAAAAATATATCTAGAACACTAAATCATCTACAAAAAAGACGAAGCCCGTTATTGCAAACACCTGTTTTGGACGATAAGCGGTTTTTGTTTATCGGTGGTTTACATCGTAGCGGCACGTCTATTTTGCATCGATTACTGTGCGAACATCCGTTGACCAGTGGCTTTCACGATACGGGAGTTCCAGAAGACGAAGGCCAGCATCTTCAGACAGTATTCAGGGCGGCTCATGCATTTGGCGGAGCGGGCGAGTTTGCATTTCACCTTGATGCTCACCTGACCGAAGACTCAGCATTAATTAATCAGGATAACAAAGCGCTCTTGCTAAGAGAGTGGGGAGCCTATTACGACTTGCGCAAACCGATACTGCTGGAGAAATCACCGCCCAATATAATCAGGTCCCGGTTTTTACGGCAAATGCTGCAAAACTCCAGTTTTATCTTTCTTGTCAGGCATCCGATAGCGGTATCCATGGCGACCGAAAAGTGGACCGAAAATACAATCGTCGAGCGTCTCCTGCACTGGCATACCGCTTACTCGATCATGCTGGATGATATGCGTTCTGTTCCCGATTGCCTGGTGATTCGATACGAGGATCTGGTCAGGACTCCCGCTGATTACCTTGATCAGGTATGTGATTTTGCTGGTATACACCGATTTTGCCCAAAAGAAAGTGTTGCAGATCATAATCAAAAATACTTTCTCGACTGGCAACAAAGGTATCAATCTGAGCTCGCGACCCTGAAGGCTGTACTACCCGAAAATAACGCCGTTCTCGAGCATTTTGGCTACTCGCTAGAGGCACCATATGTCTACGACATCTGACCCGGATCGACTGGTTTCTCAGGGCTGGAATTTGAGTTGAATTTTGTACTGAACTCCATTCCGGGCAATTAACCGAAAATCTAAAACCCAAGTGGCAGGTTCCTGGGGGTTTTACCCTGGTAAGGTCAGTTGTTGAGCATGATGCGCTCGCAACAGGGTTGGATTGTATCTGCGACAGGGATTTTTCCGGCGCCAGGAGATGCCAACTCGAGCGAAAACCTTCGAAATTACACAGTCGTCGAAGATTTCCCCTTTTGTCGCAGGGAAGAGACTGACACAGGCCTGCCGACTCCTCCGCCAAATTCCGACCTGGTATGCCCGGTGTTCGGGACTACTGCTGCTTGAGATGTGTTTTAAATGGCACCATATTAGTCTGAATTATGTGCCATAATTCAGACTAATCCCCGGGTTTTTGTGTTCAAATGAATGTTCAAACCCTACTATAATTCAGTGACATAGATTAAAAAGTTATCAAATGGCTTCAACAAGCGAACTCCCCTATTCATTTTGCAAGCGCTACGGCGTGATTGCGGCGCTGTCGCCGGTTTCGGGCAAGCTCAAGCTGACGCTCAAAAACGGGGCGCCGGCGGAGGCTGTCTCCGAAGCGCAGCGCCTGCTCGGGATGATCGATGAAATCGAGGTCGAGTCGGATATCGAGTTCAACCGTCTGCTAGGCAAGCATTTCGAGAACAATCGCGAAACCTCGTTTTTCGAGGCCGAGAAGATCGGCGGCGAGCTGAATCTGCATGATGTCGCGAGGGAATTGTCGGAGCCCGAGGATTTGCTCGAAAGCGACGACGATGCGCCGATTATTCGCCTGATCAATGCCTTGATTACCGAGGCGATCAAGGAGAACGCGTCGGATATTCACGTCGAGCCGTTCGAATCGCGCTTATCGATTCGATTCCGGGTCGACGGTGTGTTGCGCGAAGTGCTGGAACCACCGCGCCAGATTGCGAGCCTGCTGGTGTCGCGCATCAAGGTCATGGCGCAGCTCGATATCGCCGAGAAGCGCCTGCCGCAGGACGGCCGCATCGCGCTTAAAGTAGCCAACCGACCGGTCGATATCCGCGTGTCGACGCTGCCATCGGGGCATGGCGAGCGCGTGGTAATGCGTTTACTCGACAAGCAGGCGGGACGGCTGGATCTGAAGCAGCTCGGCATGGGCGATAAGGTCGAAAAGCGCCTCGAAAACATGATCCAGAAGCCGCACGGGATTATTCTGGTCACCGGTCCTACCGGTTCGGGCAAGACGACCACGTTGTATGCGATGCTGTCGCTGCTGAATGACACCAGGCGCAATATTCTCACCGTCGAGGACCCGGTCGAATACGATCTCGACGGCATCGGCCAGACGCCGGTGAATACCAAGGTCGACATGACCTTTGCCAAGGGCTTGCGCGCCATCCTGCGCCAGGATCCGGACGTGGTCATGGTCGGCGAAATCCGTGACAGCGAAACCGCGCAGATCGCGGTGCAGGCGAGTCTGACCGGTCACCTGGTGCTGTCGACGCTGCATACCAATTCAGCGGTTGGCGCGATTACCCGGCTGCAGGATATGGGCGTCGAGCCCTTCCTGTTGTCGTCGACCTTGCTCGGCGTCATTTCACAACGGCTGGTGCGCAAGCTGTGCCCGGAGTGTAAATCGGTGACGCAGCTCGATGTGGAGCAGGTGAACGGGTTCGAGATCAGCGGCGACGATGTGATTTACCAGGCGAATGGGTGCTCGGCCTGTTTGCAGACCGGGTTCAAGGGTCGCACCGGGATTTATGAAATGATCGAGATAGACGATACGCTGTCGACGATGATTCACGATACCGCTAGCCAGTCGAAGCTCGAGCGCCATTGTCGGACGCAGAGCCGGAG
>CAMYML010000247.1 GCA_947259305.1 uncultured Gammaproteobacteria bacterium
TGCGCGCATCGGAATCCTGCAGGCTTGCGGCGACAAGCTCGACCGCGCTGGCCGTTCCTGCGTATCCAAGTCCATAAATAGACTGCCATCGAGCATTGTAAAAACCCTCGGCAATTTTTAACGCGGCGCTACTCGAACGAGGTATCGACATCGGCATTGCTGCCTTTGCGTAAAGGCGCTCCCCTGCCCCCGGATCGAGTCGAACAATGGTTTTCAGGTATTCGTTCAGTAACTTAAGATTGTCGACGCTGCGCAAGGGGTCGCGCATAAGCAGTTCACTATCCTGGACGAAAAGAAAGCGACTCTCGAGCAACGCGTGCTCGATGATGACGGGGACTTGCTCAGGACTGCCAAAATTACGCAACACCGCCAGCCCCAGGATCCGACTGGCCTGGTCTTCGCTGGAGAGCGCCTCGAGAAAATAGGATTCGGAACCCCGGGCTCGGGTACTGGCCATCGCCACCAGAGCGTGCCGTCTTGTTTCTGCATCGCCGCTGCGCCGGTAGACGGCCTGGATAGCCTCGATCGCATCAGGCTTTGCCAGAAAAGTAAGCGCCCGGAGTAACACCAGGATTTGATCACGATGGGTCGAACGCTGCAACGCCTCGACGAGAACCGGAGTCGCCGCGGTCGAGCCCGTGCGTCCGAGCGAGAGCAGCGCAGTGCTCCTTATGGAATCATCTTGATCCCGGGTAAATTCGGTTAGAGTCTGCACCGCAGTAGCGCTCGAGAAACTGCCTAGACTCGCAAGCGCGCGCAGCCGCACATGCTGGTTTTCGTCCTCAGTGCTTTTCAATGCGAGTCGTTCTGCAGCCGGGGAATTATAGTTACCGAGAGCGACCGCGCACTGGGCTTTTACCGCAATAGCTTTTTCATGGGCGAGGCAATCTCCGATAGCATCGAGGGCAGATTCCTCGCCTAGTTTCCCCAATGCGTGGTAAATTTCCTGTCGCACGCGGTCGACAGATTCGTCATATTCGAGTCGCGCAAGTAAGGCATCGGTGGCCCCGGGTTGCGGACGGAAGCCAAGCGACTCGGCGGCACGCCGACGTAAATTAGGGTTGGCATCATTCAGCGCCGACACCAGCACGTCAAAATCAATGGAAGCATGCTCCCAGCCGTTCGAGTAAGTGGCCGGGCAATAAAAGGTGAAAACGAAAATCAGCCAAACCAGCGGATTAACGAAAGAAGTTCTGATTACTTCGACGGCATACAGCATGTATCTATCTTATAGCGCCCGATCTCTCAATTCTACAAAGCCGTGGTTACCGCGATGAGTGTTGCGACCGCTGCCTCGATAATGGGCACCCACAGGTCGCCATGAAAATCCGAGGTTACGGCCTTTTGCCGACCCGCGCCTGGGAAGCCTGGGGATCTGTTTTCGTTTATTTCACAGCTTCAGGCAGGTGTTGCCGATGCTCGATTGCTGCGATCGCTCTTCAATTGCTGGCGTGGAATTGCCGAAATCGTGTTCGGATTAACTCAACGCGTTTACGATTGGCGCCAAGATCCCCATGACCAACCCGCGAGGCGGAGCGAATGTGGATCAGGGCTTCGTCTTTATCGATCCTGATTTCCAGGTCGTCGACGAAGCCGAACAACGACGAGCTGAAAGTCGCCGCGATGTAATCTGCCCGCTCGGATATAATGACTCCACCTGATTCGGTAATAATCGCTCGAACCGTCGCGAGACTGCTTGCAGCTGATTGTTCCGATAATTCGAGCGCTTCGATAAAGTGCTCGGCATCTTCGCGATATTCGCTGCAGACGCAGTTCGGCTTGCCGGGGCAGTGCTTTAACCGACCGTCGACGGAGCCAGGGGCTTGCCCGGTTTGGGAAATCTTGCCCATCACGAAAAGCGCGATCACGACCACCACCGCCAGGATTGCAATCAACATCGAAGCCCTCTTCATTCCAGTCCAGCGGCAGGCTTAGGCTTGAGGCGGGGACGGTGTTTTCCAGCCTCAGGGCTGCCGCTGAAAGCGTAGCTTCCGTCTATCTTCATGATGGGTTCGAGTTGAACAGGCATGGTTACAGACACTCCTTTATAACTTCCGGAGACGAGTATACCTGTTTACGGAAAACTGGCTTACTTGCCTGAGTTTCTATTGCCAGATTGGCGTATGAGGTTGGGCGAACGCAGCAGGATGCCCGGGCCGTCCGCAGCCGCGGGATGACAAGGTCTGAAAGCTATCTGAATAAAAGCTCCCCCGATTAGCCCGTTTCTCGATCTTCGGGCCTAAATAAGCGGATGGTTTAAGGCGTAGAAACCGGCTGTTATTCCGCAAGGTCGATTATCGGGTGCCGTATAAGTTTGATGAACTCTGATTCGGTCAGCGGCTCGGAAAAATAAAAACCCTGGGCATATTTGGTATTGTATTGGCGCATTAGTTGAGCCTCGCCGTCAGACTCGATCCCCTCGGCAACCACATCCATTCCCAGGTTATGCGATAGATTGACCAGTGATTTCACGATCTGTTTAGTTTTCGCACTGCTTAGCATTGCGCTGACGAATACGCGGTCAATTTTCAAGGTATCAAATGGAAAGCTATGTAAATAACTGAAGCTCGAATACCCGGTGCCGAAATCGTCGATCGCCAGCTTCGCTCCGGTTGCCTTCAAATGGTGTAACCACTGGCTCGCGAGCTCCGGATTATCCATCAACAGGCTCTCCGTGATTTCAAACTTGATTTGCTCACGCCGGACGCCCGTCCTATCCATAATGCTGGCTAGGTTCGGGATGAGTGATTCGTCATCGAACTGCCTGCCCGAAAGATTGATGGCAAAGAATAAATCCTGCTGGAACTCGCTGAACAATCGATTTTGAAAGCGGCAGGCTTCCTCTGCTATCCAGTAGCCCAGTTCTATGATAAGTCCGCTGTCTTCAGTCTGAGCTATGAAACCAGAGGGTGGGAATAATTTCCCTGACGGATGTTTCCAGCGCACGAGTGATTCACAACCGACAATTCTGTTACTCGCCAGCTCAACAATCGGTTGGTAGTGCAAAAGAAATTCCTTTTTAACCAGCGCCGACTTTAGCCTGGTATCTTCGGTCACTAATATTTTTGTATCCATCAATGTAGCTTCGCCGAATAAAGATGTGCCGGCAGTGCTGCCGGGCTTGGTAACCGCCGAGTCTATGCGTTGCTGCATTTTTTCATATTGCGACATGACGCTCTTGAGCTCCATGGTGGTGGATGCAAATTCATCGGTTTGAACCGCTTGCTGGTCGGGGGACAGGCCTTCAAATACTTCGCATAGTCGGTCAGTCAAATCGCGATAACGCGCCATCACATGACGCAAAAATAATCTTACGGTGGGGTCGGATTTGTCGATTTTCTGGCCCAGGTAATCGTGCGGAATCACGGTCACTTTGGTCGGCAAGATTGCACGCGCCGAGGCGTTACGGGGAAGCCTGTCGATGATCGCCATCTCACCTAGTATCTCGCCCTTGGTTAGCGTCGCTATAATTAGCTTTCGCCCACCTTTGATAGTCGATACTTCGACCATACCCGAATCGACGATGTAAGCACAATCTCCGGCATCGCCTTCCCTAAAGATGTAATCTTCCGCGTCGAAGCTTGTGGGAAACTCGATAAATTCCATAGCTGTCCAGTCTACTGCAGGATTTAGAATTTTTAAGGTGTGCAGTTGTTAAACCGCCTTATATAACCTAGTTAATATAGACGAAAATAAGCAGTAAACAGCAACGGATACAGCATTAGCAGAAATTTAATCCATTGATATTATCTATCGCTTCGAACAGGAAGCGACCCTTCCCGTTTAAAACCCTGCAGACTGCATTGGGCTTCTAGCGCAAGCTGAGTCTCGAAAAATAAGGGTTTGCTATTTCTAAGCCGCGCAATCTTCAACGACCATTTTTCAAAGACGTTGGGAGTCTTAGCAGCTGAGTCGAACAGGGAATGGAGCAAATGTATAAAAAAAGAAACAATCATTGTTCAAGTACTTTCTAGTAAAAGCAAATAAGTCTTTGAATTTAATGATGCCCGGAGCTGGAGTCGATCTTCTTTTAAATTCAATTAGTTATATACTTTTGGCGTAGGTTTGGCGTAACTGGAAGTTAATATTCAGACCAGTTTGATTGCATGTGCTTCATGCAAGCTGATCAAGGTCGACCTCTAGAACTTCGGCTATCTTGACCAGGACATCTACCGTACCTGTACGCTCGCCGGCTTCCAACTTGGCAATGTAAGGCTTGGACTTGCCGATTCGATCCGCCAGTTCCTGCTGGGTCAGCTGGCGATAATTGCGATAAACCTTAATTGGGTGATCGCCGTTCACCAGCGCATCAACGAGCGACTCCGGGAAAGTTTCTTCACCGGCCTCGCGATATGCCAGTACATCGGCGGCATCCATTTTATCTTCCGCGATAGCCAGGAGCCGTTGGTATTCTGCATATGGCAGTACCGCGAATTCCGGAACGCCATCTTTTTCGATAATTTGTGCGCTCATTTGTAAACATCTCCCCGAGCCCCGATCTTGATTACAATCAAGACGAGCTCGTCACCCTTGATCTCGTCGATTACCCGGTAGTCACCGATCCTTACTCGAAACGCATCCACATCGTGCATGGCGACGATGTTGAGTCCCTGAGTACTACCATCCGCAATCTTTCTGATCGTTTTTCGAATCGGGTCCTGCAATTTCGGCTGTAGCCTGAGCAGGTATTTCAAGGCCCTTTTGCTGTACCGAATATCCACGGAACATATTATACATTTAGTATAGTATTATTCAACCCTATAAGTATATTAACTTGTAACCATATCATTCCGAGCCGTTTGTGCATTTGAGCTGTTGAATCGACACTGAGACCGAAACCGAAGAATGATTTAGAGTCTAAATCGTTCTCAGATGGCACGATTGAGTTCGCGACGAATTGCTATTTCAAGCTGCCACAGGCAGTTCAACAGATCACGGTAATAGCGCTGCCAAAGAAAATCGTTCAGCCTGGTGGCCTTCGGCTCGGTGCACACGGGAATGCCGCCATCCAATTCACTTTGCGTGCGGAGATTTCTGAATCGGTGAGAAAAACAACGACTCGTATTAGTAGTAAATTGGTGAACGGTAAGCTCATCCCATCCACGGCGTCGTGCAGGTTATCGGAGTTTCGACGAGAAAACTCGAGCTGGAGTGTAATTTACCGGGTAAATCGACCGATGGGACCTTAAAGGTGTCGAAATTCGACACTTTACGCCTCGGTCTACCGATTCTCACCCGTGTACCAGGGGTGTTGATTATGATCCGGATTTAGCGGCAGCATCAGTAAATTAAATACCGGTAACGAGGAGAGTCTATTCAATTGACGATTGCGAAGTAAGCGGTTAATGGCAAACAGGTCGAACCGGCGCCGGTAAAACCCGGGAGTGTCCGTGTGT
>CAMYML010000248.1 GCA_947259305.1 uncultured Gammaproteobacteria bacterium
CCGACAGCAGACCAGTCTCCTGATCCTGCTGGTGTTACTGGTGGCCATCCTCTATTTGCCTTTACTCGATCAGCCACAATTCAGTAACGAGGAGCCGCGCCGTGCCCTGGTGGCGCAATCGATGATCGAGAGCGGCGATTACTGGGTACCGGTGGTCCGCGACGAAATCTATACAGCTAAACCGCCGCTGTATAACTGGCTGATAGCCGCTGTGAGCCTGCCGACCGGGGAAATCGAGCGCTTCAGTACCCGGCTAATCTCGGTGTTCTGTCTTGGACTGCTGATGGTTTCGATGGTTGTCGGATTTCGCCGTCATCTATCTAGCAATGGATTAGTCTTTCTCGGTTGTGCGCTGGCGCTGGCCCCCGAATTGGCCAACAAGGCACTAATAGCGGAAATCGATTCGCTGTTCACCTTACTGGTTACGCTTTCCATCTGGTGTTGGTTCTGGCTGGATGAATCAAGCCATCGCGGCATCAGGCTCTGGTTACCCTCGGCAGTGCTTGTCGGCCTGGCATTTCTGACCAAACGCGAACCCGGGTTGGTGTTTTACTACCTGGCCATCGGAGGCTTCCTGCTATCTGAACACCGTTGGAAAGAACTCTTTCATTGGCCTCACCTGCTCAGCGCGCTGGTGACGCTCGCAATGATCGGGTTGTGGCTATGGCAAATGATAGCCGCGATCGGATTTGACAGTTTTGTGTCAAACACCATGAACGAAGTCGTAATGCGCGGTACCGGTGGCAGTCCTGGCGATTATCTGGTTCATTTTATCCTCTACCCAGCGCACATATTCGTGGCGACAATCCCGTTCTCGCTGCTGCTATTACCCTTGATCAATCGCGAGATGCGCCGGGAGCTGATGCAACGATATCCCCGGATATTCAAATTTGCGGCTATTGCCGTATTGATAAACCTGCCACTGTACCTTCTCCGCGACGGTTTATCGGTACGCTACTTCATGCCGATGATGCCTACTCTGCTGGTAATGGCGGCGCTGGTATATGATTTACTGGTGACCGGGACTTCGGCGCTGGCCAAAACCTGGTGCAAACTAATTACGCGGCTGGTTGCGGGACTCACACTGGTGCTGGCGTTTACGATCAACCTGACCCTGTTTCCCGAGTTACTGGGACTGGGTGAAAAGCCCGCAGACATGCTGCCGACACCCCTGGTGTACCTGTTGTCGTGTGGCGCGCTCGTTTCCGCGCTATTGTTGCAGAAGCCGGCCTGGCAGAGCAGTAAAAGGTTTCTGCTGGCCACGCTGGTCGTGATGATGCTTGTTGCCAGGGTGCTTTATTTCGACATAATCCTGCCGCACAAATCGGCCAAATTGCAGGTCACCGAAAACTTTGCGGGCCTGGCAGCAACAATCCATGCAACGGTACCACCTGACGCTATGCCGGTCAGAGCATACGGACCCACGCCAAATCCTCTGTGGTACCACATGGGTTACGGAAATTTAATTACCGCGGCCAGGGCAGAGCAAGCGGGGTTGGGGCCGGTTCGGTATTTAGTCTGTTACCGCAGGATCTGTGACGAACTCAAGGCAGCTGGAATGGTGACCGAGGAGCTTTCGTTCATTCCCTTCGAAGACGGCGATGTGGTATTTGCCCGGGTCAATCCCGGGTGAGTATTTTCGTCGGCGAGAATAGTAGTGATGTCAGCGGCGGACACATTTACAGCACTCGTAATTCTTGTAATATATGCACCTGCTTTCATGAACCTGAGGTGGTCTGAATATTTTTCTCTTCACCCGCTGAAACGCGCGCTGTGACCCGAACAAGCTACCTTAACCTCAACCTCGACGACCTGCCTGGGCAATGCCCGGTATAGTGGAAAGCTGCTCGCATGTTCGGCCATGTCTTCCCGCCCGCTACGCCGACGATACCGGTTTTATTCCGCCCGGATATGGAACATCTCCTGGATCTCGGCAAAGGCATACTTTTTCCGTAGCGGTGCACTCCAGAAACGGCGGCGGAGTTTCAGCAACAGACGGTTTTTAATATAGCGACGTACGGATTTCAGGTTGGCGAAACTTAATTTAATCTGATCGAAGCTGCGGTTGGTAATGTTTCTGTCGTGTATGACCCTAAGCCAGTAAGGTGTCGAGTAGATTTGCCTGACCGGAGCCAGCCTGCGGGTCTTGCTATGGGATGAGCCGAAAATGGTTACAAATCCACGTTCTTTGCGGGCCTCGATCAGCGAGCTGAACGGATTGTACTTGTGGGATATAACCTCAGCTTCGGTGCCGGTCAACTCCAGTCCATAACGCAGATTGACGCACAGATCGCGATCGCCACTACCCACCTGGTTCCGAATCACTCGCAGCGCGTCCTCATGAAATGCGTCGTCATTATCCATGCGCGTAGTAATCAGTACGCTGGTAACGGCGTCAACCTGGTCCATGACATAGTCGTGAATATTCGTGCCTTTGATATAAAAGGCCTGTATTTGCTGGCAGCTAGTTCTGGCTCGCTCGATGCGATCGCGAAAAGGGCCGGCGGTCGCTTCGTCGAAAAACAGCAGCCAGCGGAAATCCTGATTCTTCTGTGCGACCATCGATGGCAGGCAGAAGCGTTCAAACAGTTCGAAGCGATGTTCCAGCCATTGATCGCGATCAACCTTGGCACCAAATTTGTCGCTTTCCAGGTTATGTGAAAGCCCGGACAGGCGCAAATTAAAGCGGGTTAAGATAAAATGCTGGATTTTCATCGCGTCTGTGCGGAGTCGGGATTTGCCGAAGCCGAACGACAGACTTCAACGACGAAGTGCGGGCGTAATTCAATAGTCGCAGCCTTCCAGGTAATAGTCAGCCGAGATCTGATCGGCCACCCTCACCCGGGGTCGAAAGTCAACTGTCGGGTGACGCTATAACAGTCGAACCGGAAGAATCCATGATACCGATGTAAGCGCGCGAAAACGAGTATCAATTGAGACTTTCGCGCGACCCCGTTGAATCGAGCCACTGGAGTTTCGAAGCGTTTGATCATTTAGACGATAGGGCGTATCCGCAGCCCGCCGAGATTCCAGGATTGGCGTGCTAGAAAAGTTTCACTGCAAATTTGCATCCGGTCTTCATTTACTACCCCACTGCGGCCGCTCTTAAGTGATTAACAGCCGGGCGGCGGCATGCTGGACTGCTCGAAAAAATCGAGGAGCTTGCTCGTTTGGCACGGCGATATAGGGTAATAATTCAGCTTCGTCACACGGGGCACAAAATCTGGCTTTCTTAAGCAAATCTTAAGCCAGGGGTCTTAGTATATTCATGTTTACTACTAACTGAGATCAACCATGAGTAATGTAAAATCAAAGCAAATTTACCTAATACTGGCTGCTTTAATGCCATTCACTTCGTTTAATGTAGCGGCGGAAACAAGTGGCGAATACGAGATTTCACCTCGACTCAACATTGTCGGTTCGAGTGGCAAACCGACCAACGATGTTCTGGGCTATGGCGTCACAATACACCGTAAAATGAATGACGAATGGTATATGGGAATCAGCCTGGATCATTCACCCAGTTTTGATTTCGAAAGAACGCCAAGAATTGTCGGTATCAATCAGGATCCAGCCGTCAAGACCATCGATGCCACAGGCACCATGACGATGATTACCTTGCTTGCGGAAAGGCGCTATCCGGGGGAATCTGACAATATAAAATGGTTCTGGAATCTGGGCGCGGGCGTAAACGATGTGAAGCTAGATGACGTGCGCGGTCCTGTTCAGGGTGGTGGCACTTTCGATATAGTGACAAGTACCGATACCGAACTCATACTGCTTGGCGGCGCCGGATTGATACATGATTTTTCAGAATCCTGGTCAGCACGCTACGAAATTACCGCGGAACATCATAGTGCCGACTGGAAAGTAATGGACAGGCTATCCGGCAAAACCGCGACCATCGACGACTATGCCATTTACGGGGTACGGGTCGGGATGACCTATCGTTTTTAATGATGGGAGATCACGCAAGCCCGGGGCCAATGGATATTTCGAATCGAAATTATCGCGAAGTTATAACTGGAGGCCCTGAACAGTCATCTCGCCAGCCGGTAAATAGCAATTGCTAGCTACTTTATACGCTGGCTCGCGTACTTCTTTAAATGGCGAACAGCCATACCCTTGGGACCTGCTTCAGCCCCAGGATGAGATGATCGATTTCGAGCTGCCAAACACCGCCGTCGATATGAACTCCTGGAATTCCCTGATTAAATATGCTGCCCTCAGAATTCCTGTCGTTGCCCCGAGCAGTTAAACTGTCACCGGTATTCAATAAAAATTCCGTCAATTATTTTTCGGCAGGTAGATGCAGTCAAACTCAAACGCATGCGGAAAGCGAGATTCACTTACAGCATACAGCCCACTAACTTCGAAATTATTTGCTCTGAATAAATTCAACGAATCTTCGAATGACGGCATATTCGCATAAATCGGTAAAACCGAAACCTCTGTCTGAATCCCCGATATCAGCCTTATACATCCCGCTGCACCTCTAAACACATCCAGATCAAACCCCTGGGTATCCAGTTTAAGAAAAACGTTTTCGAACTGGTGTAATTGGCTAAATTGAGGCAGCACTTCATCGAGTCTTTTAACCGGAACTTCTATTCTTGCCTTCACCAGATTCAGATCTTTGTAGCTGTCAGTTTGTGAGTTATCTGGTTCGAGAAACGAATTGAATTCGCTATTCGCCATAATATTCAATTCGAGCTTCGAATTCTCTTTGCCCAATGCATAGCTCTCGACTATCCACATGGAATCAGCCCGGCTCGCAGCTGTTAGTTTTTCGAAATTTTCAGGGTCAGGTTCAAATGAAATAATTAAACCTTGATATCCCACTTGTTTGCGCAGAAATCTTCCGTACTGGCCTATATTTGCGCCTACATCGACAATGCAATCTATATTGTATTTTCGAACTACTTTTTTCAATCGCCTGATAATTAGAAAATCGTTAAGCCTGCTCTTAGGAATTACGATGATCCCTAGTTGATACAAAAAATAATCTAGAAATTTCTTCACTGACAATGATCTTTTCCTCTCCCAGCCAGAAAAAACGCCATAAAGGCCACAAAGAATATGATAGTAGGCTTTTGTACTAAATCATCGGCTGTCAGACAACCGACCGCGTAGGTAATCGAAATAAGGATGATACTTGAATTCGCGATACGAGCGCTGCTTTCACGGGAACTTGCAGACATCGCAATATAGACTGGCATTATTAGTACTGCCAGCAGCAAGAATAATCCGGGAACACCCCGAGTTGCGAGGGCGTCGAGGTACTGGTTATGTGGGTGATCGAATCTAGTTACAAGATCGTGGACTCCAAACTTGTCGGCGAATTTACTATTGGCAACTTTGAATCCGCCAACGCCAACACCGGTAA
>CAMYML010000249.1 GCA_947259305.1 uncultured Gammaproteobacteria bacterium
GCGGCGCCCGAGATCTTCGTCTCGTATCGTATCAGACATCATTTCCACGTGAATTGCCTTTACTAACTCGGGGGTCAACTCGTCCCCCTGATGCGCTCTGATAAATTCCATGCCTTGTAAATTATTAAAAATCATCTGCTCGCTTTTGTCCGCAGGCAGTCTGCCCGAGCGGAACATTTCCATTGCTTTTTGACGGGTTGTAGAGGCGCCTTCTAACTGGCTCGATGTGATTGCTTCTTCGATCAGTGAACGAACCAGGAACCGAGTCTTCGTTTGAGGATTGGTTACTTCATTTGGCATCGCGATTCGCCCCGAACCCCGGCTATCGATTTCATGCAGATGCTCGGTGACCAATGGTGGCATCGTGAAACTAAACGGCCTGTCGTGTTTATCGACCATCGGCAACTCGCGACTTAACGAGAAACGCGCAAATTTAACGCCCAACCACCATTGTTCATGCGTTAGATCCGCAGGTGGTGTTCTATGCCTCAGATTGTCCCAGTGTATATATTTCCCCAGCGGGGTTGGGGTATTTGAAATGCCAAGAATATGACTAATATTTGCAGTTTCCTGGTCAATCAGCTCACTTATGTGCTTGGGGGTGATGGGAATCTTCATTCAATTATCAATTTTAGAGAAATTGATAGGACTCTACCACAGGCAATACATCATTATCAATTTTTCTATAATTGATAATGATGTATCAATGCTGATAAGTTGGAATTTATTACCTAGGCTAACTTGCTCAAGAGTTAGCCCAGCCCGCGTAGTATTTGGGTCAGGCCACAATTAATCGTTTGAATGCCTTAACGACGTGGAATTCGGAAGAAAATCGGGACAGATCTATTTATGGACGAGCGATTAATTAAATCTGCCCCGGTTATCTATCCTCTTTGGCGAAACCATCGGCGAGCTGGGCTACTCTGGCTGGACGAGTTCGACTTGACGGGATCCCGTTGATCGTTCGGCGGGACACAGGCTTTCCGGCGTTCACCGGGACACAAACTTCCCAATTGGTCATCGAAAAAAACGACCAGTGCGTCCTTGCCCTGGTCAATCGAGGAGAGTCAGATCGCCTTTGCGGCCATTTGCCCTGCGATATAGTCTGCCTGGCGAATTGCCAGCGTCACAATCGTCAGCGTCGGGTTCTCGGCCGCTCCGGTAGTGAACTGGCTGCCGTCCGAGACGAACAGGTTGTCGATCTCGTGGGCTTGCCCATGCTGGTTGACAACGCCATCCTCAGCCTTCGCGCTCATTCTGCAAGTGCCGAGATTGTGCGTAGACGGGTATGGTGGAACCGGATAAACGTGATTTGCACCCGCCGCCTCGTAGATCGCACGCCCACGTCCGAAAGCGTGCTCACGCATCGCGACATCGTTTGGATGATCGGTGAAATGCACATTGGGAACCGGCATTCCATGCTGATCTTTTTCGGTCGCGTGGACGGTAATGCGGTTGTCTTCCTGGGGCATGTCTTCGCCCACCAGCCACATGCCGGCCATGTTGGCGTAGTTGTCCATGGCACGACAGAAATCGCGGCCCCATCCACCCGGATCCAGAAATGCAGCCATGAACGGCAGGCCTATCGACAGGGTTTCCATTTCGTAACCCCCGACAAAACCTCGCGCGGGATCATGCCTGGATTCGTCGGTGATGATGCCGGCCATTGTCGTACCACGCCACATGTGAACAGGTTTGTCGAAGGTTGCATATAACGACCCTGTCATGTGTCGCATGTAGTTGCGCCCCACCTGCCCGGACGAATTCGCCAGGCCGTTGGGATACATGCTGGATTCGGAATTGAGCAGTAGCCGTGGTGACTCGATCGAATTGCCGGCGACGCAGACGACCCTGGCTTTTTGCTGCTGTTGTTTGCCGTCGCTATCCACGTAAACCACCGCATCGACCTTACCCGATTTATCGTGCTCGACTCTGAGCACATGTGCGCTGGGGCGCAGGTCAAGATTACCGGTTTTTTCCGCCTTGGGAATTTCCGCGTTCATCGTCGACCACTTGGCGTCCATTTTGCAGCCCTGGAAACAGAAACCCAGTTGCCGGCAATGCGTGCGACCGTCGCGATTACGGCTATTGATAGCCATTCGTCCGGTATGACAGTTCTTGTATCCCAGTTTCTTCGCCCCGGCGTACATCACCTTGAAATTGTTGTTACCGGGAAGGCCGGGAATACCGTTGGTCCGCGTTACCCCCATTTTGTCTTCCGCTTTGGCGTAGTAGGGTTCCAGGTCCTGCAAGGTCAGCGGCCAGTCAAGCAGGTTGGCGCCGGCGACATCACCGTAATGCGTGCGCGCCCTGAACTCGTGTTCCTGGATGCGCAGACTCGCGCCGGCCCAGTGCGTGGTGCTGCCGCCAACGGTCTTGCATATCCAGGCCGGCAGTCCGGAAAAATCACGCGATACCCGCCAACTGCCGGAGGTGGTGCGTTTGTCGAGCCAGGAAATCTGGCCAAAAGAACCCCATTCGTTGTTCTGGAAGCTTGCGGCGGACTCGCGTTTTCCTGCCTCGAGCAGGACAACTTTGATCCCTTTTTGACACAACTCGTTAGCGAGTGTGCCACCACCGGCGCCGGAGCCAATCACAACCACAGCGGAGTCATCATCTAATTTTATATTTGCCATGTTTCTGTCTCCTCAGTAATCAGGCTTTGGCTGGACTTGCGTCCGCGTCGGGGTCGGGTAACCAGTCGAGATCCTGGAAACCGCGGTCGAAATAGCCACCCATCTCGTACGAGGAGCCTTCATAGCCAAAGTGTGCCCAGGCCATTTCGTTGTTGTAGAGTGATACCACCGAGGTGCCGCGAATCTTTTCGAAAAAGTCGGTACCCGCCATCTTGATCACGAGATTTTCGCGCGCCAGGTAATCGAGGCCGGCCCAGTCGCCACTGGCCAGATCGTCCAGCTGTTTCAGTCCATCACGTAACAGGGATGCCACACCTGCATCCTTTGCCGCGGCGGCATCCAGGTCTTTGACCACCAGTGCATAAACGGCGTCATCGAGCGTGTCGTGCGGGAAAATTCCACGCGTAACCTTCAATAACTTAGCGCCTTCGACATTGCTCATGGCGCTCAGCGTCAACGCCCAGCTGCGACTGGGGGCCAGTGTTGCCAGCACTCCGCTAGCGGCTGCAAGCGTGCCCATCAGCACCCCGGAACCCGTTTTAAGAAATTGGCGCCGACTGACCCCCACGGGGCTGTCGACCTTGACTGATGTCTGTTTCATGATTTGCTCCTCACTTTCTAGTGGTTTTTTAATACCCGGTTTATGCCTTCATCCGGGTTATTGATAGTGCCCATGGCGCTCCAGCACCTCGATCTCGAATCCGTCAGGATCGGTAACAAAGAAAAAGCGCGCCAGCAGATTATCGTCCGGCGCAAAGGCCACGATATCGGTGGGCTCGAATCCCAGATCGCTAAAACGCTGGTACTCGGCGTCCAGGTTGTCGACGCAAACGGCGACGTGACCGTAGCCGCTACCGTGCGTGTAAGGCGTTGATTCCCCCTTGTTCAGGGTGAGTTCGATTTCCATATCGTTTTCGTCATTACGCAGGTACACCAGCGCAAAGTCCTCGAAATCGAGTTCATGTGACGGTGTTAATCCGAATGCCTGCTGATAAAAGCTGATCGATCTGTCCAGGTCCAGTACCCGGATCATGGTGTGAATTATTTTCGCCACGGCGTCTCCTTTTCGGTTTGTTCGGTTCCCGAAGTATAGGCTTGTCGATTTATCGAGTGGTAGTAAGGGCATACTACATTCCGCTTTTCTGCCTGTCGGCAGGCATCTGCTAGTGGGCACGGAACGAAGTGCTGCAAGCTTGTTCTGGCGTGGAGGCGTTTTTAAATATCCCAATAAATTCAATAACTTGAATTGAACACATCAACTCCGGCTAATGACCGGCAGGTAAAAATCGTTATGCGGAGCGGTTCAGCCAGGTCGCGTCGTCTGAAGCGACACCAAGCCTGCATTTGATAAATCGGCCGAATTAAAATACGCTTGGGCGCCTGAACCGGTGTGCAGGTTCAGGACAGGTACGGGGGGTACCATCATGTGTCAAATCTACGCCAGCACCGAGCCGACACGTTACGACAGCGAAACGCGGTCTTTACGTATCCAGGGATGCGTCACCAGCATACGACTGGAAAAAGAATTCTGGAGTATTCTGGAAGAGATGGCAGAAGAAGCCGAATGCACGACACCAGAGTTGCTCAATACCCTGTATACGGAGGTTCATCTGAATTTCGGCGAAGTTCGTAATTTCACCTCGTTTCTGAGGACCTCCTGCACCATCTACCTCACGCGTAAACAAGATTCGCATTCTTCTGCAGAGGAGACAACGAGGCCAATCCAGGCCACCGCCTGACAGCTAACTAGCTGCGATCACGTAAATTAGGGGACAGACCACGATTAATTCGTTCCCCGTTGGCGTCTCCCGACTGTTTGTTCCAGGGCCAGATATTTTATAGCAAATCGAGGATATCCCGATGCAGGCTTGCGGGAATATCGATGCCCGCCTCGGCCGTTTTCTGGCGGTTTTCGTATCTTCGACTTCCCGGAAGACGCGTACCCTCCTGGGCCAGTACCGCTTCGAATAATTTCTCACCACGCGCCAGAAACCCTTCCGCATCACCATGCCTGGCGGGGTCGATTGCGATCATGAACTCCCCGCCTTTGGGTGGCCCTCCCTCGCCGGCATCGTCTTCGATCGATTCGATACTCAGGAAATCGCCGATCAACGCGCCCGCCAGCAGTTCCACCATGAGCGCCAGGGCAGCTCCTTTATAACCGCCAAACCCCAATTGTGCGCCCGCTAATACCACGTTGGGGTCGGTGGTCGGTTCACCGTCAGGACCGATACCCGCCGTTTCGGGTACCGGGTGCCCATCTCGGGCACAAATCATGATTTCGCCGCGCGCCAAGGAGGAAGCGGCCTGATCGAAGACCAGGGGTGGTTTTTCCCGACGCGGCCAGGAGAATCCCATCGGATTGGTGCCGTACACCGGCTTGATACCGCCGGCAGGCGCGACATAGGGATAGGACGGAGTGAATGCAAATCCGCATAAACCATCCATCGCCAGTCGTTCCACTTCGGGCCACATCGCGGCAATATGAAACATGTTGACCAGGGCGAGCGAGGCAATGCCGTTGGTACGCGCACAATCGACCAGCGGCTGATGTGCGATGGCCTGCCCGAGCGGTGCAAATCCGCCGTCACCATCGACGCGGATGACCGCCGGGGCCAGCTGTTCGATCCGGGGCCGGGCTTTGCCATTGGCACGGCCCGATTTTACCGCACCGCAATACCAGGGCAGCCGGAAAAGTCCATGCGAGTGGCAAAGAACACCTTCGGCCTGGGTCATTCGATCGGCGGCG
>CAMYML010000250.1 GCA_947259305.1 uncultured Gammaproteobacteria bacterium
TACTGGGCATTGCCTGACCCTGGCTCAGCATGACGACTACCAGTAATGCAAAGCCGATGACGGCGAGAACCTCTAGCCACAAACGCGGTAATTTCTGCAGGATTTCCATGAACTGGGCCATCTGGCCGCTTTTGCTATTGTGCTCGCTGAAATTAGCGAGAAAATCCGCTTCGCGTCCCAACAGTTTTACGTCTTTGACGCCCCCCAAACCCTGCTGCAAGTGCTGCATCCGTTGCCCGTCGTGGTAAGAGCGTATTTGTCCCCAGCGTGTTATGCGGTTGCGGGTAGCCCGATAAAAAAACCATGCAACGGAAGCCAAAACCAGAAAAACAATGATTGATCCCAGCGGCTCAACCGCAAGCAGCAACACAACAATACTCGATAGAACGAGCATTTCGGCGATCAGGCTCAACATCGGATTGAGCGCGTTACCGATAAACTGGGATACCTCACCAGTAATATTGCGAATCAGTTGCGCGGAATTCAGTTGCAGATGAAAGTAATAAGGTTGCCGTAAATAATGGGTAAACAATCGCTGTGCAAACTCGATTTGTAATCCCACGGTAAAGCGGGCCTGCCACCAGGCGAGAAATGCCAGGTAAAGATTCTTGGCCAGGTAGACCAGGACCAACAAGACGAGCACAATCGTGATCTGGGTTTCATGATCAGGATTTCCCAGCATGGCTAACACAGGCTGGACCACCGGATAGCTGTCACCAAGGTCATCGCTCATTAAAAGTGCGATGACCGGCAACAACAGCCCGATACCTAAAATTTCGAGCACGGTCCCGACACAAATCAGACCCAGCAGAATCAGCGCAGACCTGCGTTTAGCCGGCGTCAGCAGATAATATATTCTGAGCAGGTTACTAATCATCGATCGAGACTGTTCACGAAATCGTCGTAGGTGAGCCGTAAACCTTCCTCAAGTTCAATTTTTGCGCGCCATCCAAGCTTATTGATCCGACTGCTATCCATCAATTTCTGCGGTGAACCGTCCGGTTTGTCACTATCAAATTCGATCCCACCCTGATAACCGACTGTCTCGCTTATCAAACCCGCCAGCTCGGCGATAGTGAGATCGTGACCAACACCGACGTTTATATGGCTCAGCATGGCCTGGGTGTGCATGTTGTAAGTTGATTTATCAAGGCTCATCACATAAACGCCGGCAGCTGCCATGTCTTCGACGTATAGAAACTCACGGCGCGGCTTTCCGGTGCCCCATATTGTAACGCTGGGCAAACTATTAACCCTGGCTTCGTGAAAGCGCCGAATCAACGCCGGTATAACGTGAGAATTTTCAGGGTGGTAGTTATCACCCGGGCCGTACAGATTGGTCGGCATCACGCTGCGATAGTCGACACCATGGCTTTCGCCATACTGGCGATTATAACTTTCACAAAGCTTGATGCCGGCGATCTTGGCAATGGCGTAAGGTTCATTGGTTGGCTCGAGCGTGCCGGTCAGCAAGGCATCTTCCGACATCGGCTGCGGGGCTAACCTGGGATAAATACAGCTGGAGCCGAGCAACAGCAGTTTTTTGACACCGTTACGGAAGGCCGCGTCGATGACATTGGCCTCGATCATCAGGTTGGTGTATATGAAATCGGCGGGATAGGCGTTGTTGGCGTGGATGCCGCCGACCTTCGCCGCGGCCACGTAGACCTGCCCCGGTTGCTCTGCGGCGAAAAAGGCTCGCACCGCGGACTGATCGGTCAGGTCCAGTTCATCGTGGCTGCGGGTAATAATTTCGCGTTCTCCCTGCCGCCCGAGTGCTCGCAGGATGGCCGAGCCCACCATGCCTCGATGGCCGGCCACATAGATTCTGTTTTTACTGGACGTCATTCGAAGTAATTGGGGGCTTTATAACCGTGATTCTTGACCAGCTCGTCCCGCTCGGCGGCGATGAAATCCTCGCGCACCATTTCGCTAACCAGTTCTTCGAAGCTGGTTTTGGGCACCCATCCCAGTATTTCCCGGGCCTTGCTGGCATCGCCGAGCAGACTGTCGACCTCGGTCGGGCGAAAATAACGCGGGTCGACCGCGACGATACAGTTCCCCTGCGCGTCATAGCCCTTTTCCTCGACGCCCTCGCCTTTCCAGTCGATGCTGATCTCAAGTTCCCGCGCCGCCGCATTGGCAAAATCACGCACGCTGTATTGCTTACCGGTCGCAATAACAAAATCCTCGGGGGCGTCCTGTTGCAACATCAACCACTGCATCTCGACATAATCCCGGGCATGCCCCCAGTCGCGCTTTGCGTTCAAATTGCCGAGGTACAGGCAATCCTGCAGCCCAAGCTTGATGCGTGCCAGCGCGCGCGTAATCTTGCGTGTCACGAAGGTTTCACCGCGCACCGGGCTTTCATGGTTGAACAGAATCCCGTTGCAGGCATACATCCCGTAGGCTTCGCGATAATTCACCGTGATCCAGTACGAATAAAGTTTGGCGACACCATAGGGGCTGCGCGGATAAAACGGCGTGGTTTCTGTTTGCGGGGTTTCCTGCACCAGGCCATACAGCTCCGAGGTAGACGCCTGGTAAAACCGGGTCTTCTGCTCTAGTCCCAGGATACGAATCGCTTCCAGAATCCGCAAGGCACCAAGGGCGTCGGAGTTTGCCGTGTACTCGGGCTCCTCAAACGAAACCGCCACATGGCTCTGCGCAGCCAGGTTATAAATTTCGTCCGGCTGCACTTTCTGGATAATGTGCGTCAGGCTGGTCGAATCGGTCATGTCGCCGTGATGCAGGAAAAACTTGACGCCCTTTTCGTGGGGGTCCTGGTACAGGTGATCGATACGCGCGGTGTTGAATGACGACGACCGGCGTTTCAAACCATGCACTTCGTATCCCTTGATCAACAGGAATTCAGCGAGGTAGGCACCGTCCTGGCCGGTCACACCGGTTATAAAAGCTTTTTTACTCATATCAAATCAATCATCTGTTTCTATCGCGAATCTTTCAACGGCCAATGCCTCGATAAAGCAAGCCTTGCCCCTTGATTACGTTACCGTCGAGACAGTTTCTGCCGTCGACCACAACTTCGATATCCGTTGCACTCAGGTCAATCTCGCCTAATCTATTTATCACGTCCGCATGCTCGGTCACGATCACGATGGCTTTTGCCCCGTCGATGCATTGATCGATCGACTCAACCGTATTTTCGCCGGTAACCCAGCTATCGAAAACATTCAGCACCGCGCCTTTCTTTAGCAGGATGTCCCGCAACTTGTAAAAAGGTGATTCACGCGGGTCATCGACATTGCGTTTATAGGCAACACCCAGCACCGCAAGGCGAGTTCCCTTGATCGGATAACCTTTTTCATTCAGCAAATCCTGCAATATTGAAACGGTATACTCGGGCATGCCGTTATTGGTCATGCGCGCCAATTGTATCATCTCGGGCATGTAGCCAGCCTTCTTCGAGGCCGCCTTAAGCCACTCGGGATCGACCGCGATACAGTGGCCGCCGACGCCTACGCCAGGATAAAAAGGGCCCTTGCCGAACGGCTTGGTCGCCATGCCGTCGATAATATCGACCACGTCGAGTTCGAGCACATCGCTGATCTTGGCGAGTTCGTTGACGAAAGCGATATTAACGTCACGCACCGTGTTCTCCATCGCCTTGACCGCCTCGGCATCGCGGATCGAATGCATTTTGGTGACGCTGCCCAGCGGAACATGGGAGACATGCAGGCCGTCCGCGGTTTTACGAAACTTGGGGTACAGGCTTTGCTTGATTTCTCTGACATCGAAAATTTCACCACCCAGAATCGATGCGTAAAAATCGGCCGCCAGGTCAACACCGGCCTCCGAGGTTGCACCAACCACGCGCGGAATATTTTCCGAGGTCCAGAAAGGGTCACCCGGATTAATCCGCTCGGGACAATGTGCCAGGTAAAATTCCTCGCCGTCATCCAGACCCGAGATATCCTCCAGCAGGGGCACGACAACCTGTTCGCAGGTCCCTGGGAAAACGGTTGACTCGACGACCACCAGGTCACCTTTTTCCAAATACGGGGCGATAACGCGACAGGCGCCTTCCAGCGGCCCAAGGTCCGGTTCATTATTCGCATCGACCGGCGTAGGCACGCAGATCAGGTAAATATTGCAATCAGCTATCTCGTTGGAATCGGCAGTCGCGCTGAAATTATTCGATGCAAGCGCATCGGCCAACAGTCGTTCGACCGCTTCGTCGCGGATATGACAGCGGCCCTGTTGCAACGACGCAACGATTGACTCTTTCGCATCCAGCCCTACGACCGGGTAACCCTTCTTCGCACACAGCGCGGCCAGGGGCAGACCCACGTAGCCCAGCCCGATGACCGCAACTTTATTCCCGGGCAAACTCATCGGCGGGTTGATTTGACTACATAATCGAAAACATTGCTTGTGCAGGCTTCCAGTTGGCTTTGGGTATCCACCGTAAGCTCCGCGAACTCAGGCTCTTCGTATGGCGAACTGATTCCGGTAAAGTCGGGAATCTCTCCGGCACGAGCGCGTTTGTAGAGCCCCTTGACGTCGCGTTCCTCACAAACCTCGAGACTGCATTTGCAGTAAATCTCATGAAAATCGGTGCCGGCGATTTTGCGCACGTTTTCGCGGTCGACCCGAAACGGCGAAATAAACGCGGTTAGCACGACGATTCCGGCCTCGACATACAGCATCGACATATGCCCTATACGACGGATGTTCTCCTTACGATCTTCGTCGGAAAAAGCCAGGTCCGCGCAGAGCCCGTGACGCACATTGTCACCGTCGAGCACATAAGTTCGATAACCATTATCGTGCAGCATTTCCTCGACCGAGTGCGCCAGCGTCGATTTGCCTGCACCCGACAGACCGGTAAACCAGAATAATCCGCCACGATGCCCGTTCTGTTGTTCGCGCCGTTCCCGCGTCACAGTAGCCGCGTGCCAAACGACATTGCTGCTTTTTTCATGCTCACTCATATTGCCTTTCCAAACTGAAGATTGAACCGATCGACAAACTGCGCCAGTGAATCCTGCGCCAGTGCGTTAATACCTGCGGCCGCCTTGCGCCCGCCACCCGACGGGAACTGCCGGCACAGCTCATCTGCGCCATCCTTGCGGTTATAGGGCGCCCGCACACTGACGCGGTGATGACCATCGCCCATATCGACCAGCAGCGCATGCGCGCGGTCGGGGAACTGCTTGGCGAGGTCGTTGCCCATCACGCCAACGATGCGCCGCGCCCAGCCTTCATTGGGCAGCAGGTAAACCGCGCCAGTTGCCGATACCGAATCGGCAGGCGCGTTCTGGGCCCGCAGCATATCCTCCCGGTACTGCGCCAGCAGTTCTGCATAGCCGTTCTCATTTTCAATAAAATC
>CAMYML010000251.1 GCA_947259305.1 uncultured Gammaproteobacteria bacterium
CAGCGATTGCGATCGAGCTCGGCCTGGATGCGCAGTTCGCTGGCCTGCACCTGGCGCTGATACTCCCGCTCCGAGTGCAGCCTGGCGGACAGCAGTTCCTTTTCCTCCATCAGTTTAATTTTTTCGCGCGCGTCCTCGATGATCTTGCCGCGCGTCATTTTTCCCTGCGCGATATGCCCATCCGCCAGCTCCCCCGCGCGCTCGAGAATCGCCTGCTGCAGCGCCCTGACCTGGTCCGATTCAGTTGCCAACTTGCCGCTCCAGAACCGAGCTGCCGAGTACGCGCCCGATCAGTTTTTCGACTTCCGGCTGGTAATCCTCCGCGGTATGCAGGTCGGGTATTTCGCAAATCAGAATCGAACCGCCCTGAGCGCGCAGCTGCTGAATCATCGGGATGCCCTGGCTCATCAGATTCTGCTGCAGGTAAACCAGCGCGCGTTCGCGATTGCGCACCAGCTGAGTTAACAGCTCATTGATTTCATCGGCACTGGCATCGGCAAAGGTCTCGATGCCGAGCAGCGCGAAACCGTCCATCAGGGCGGCATTGCCGATAGCAATAATTTTCATTAAATTTTACCCAGCAATAGAATACTCACCACCAGGCCATAGATCGCGATACCTTCGGCGAGGCCCAGGTAAATCAGGGTGCGGCCGAACATTTCCGGTTTTTCGGTAATCACGGCCAGCGATGCCGAGCCGACCGAACTCACCGCGATGCCGGCTCCGATGGTCGCCAGGCCGGTAGGCAGGCCGATGCCGATCAACGCGAGCCCGAGGCCCAGGCTGATTTCGGCGCCGGCTGCGCCAGCATCCTCCGCCGCCATGACTTCGTTGACGCCTCCGATCAGGATGCCGGCGATGCCGACGACGAACAACAGCAGGTTGACGACGACGCTGGTTTTCATCCAGCGCGGGGTCAGCCGGCGGGTCGCTCCTGGAACCAGCAGAAAATACAGTCCAGATAACACAATACCCAGTGCGCTCGCGCTGAGCAGGAAGGTCAAAATCGTCATGTTATGCTCCGATTATCCATAGATTTATGTTTCGAATTTAAGCGGTTCAAACGGCCGGCCCTTACCGCTGAAGAAACGGGAAAAGCCTTCATAGTATTCAAGCCGCAGGCACTGGATGGCAACGATTGCGCCTTCCAGCACGATGATAAATATATTGCCCAGCAACACCGTGACCCCGTGGCCGAAACTGCCCAGCATGCCGGCGATGGCGAATACCGCGGCGGCCAGTGCAATATGGTTGAGGCTGAATGCCGCGACCCGCAGAAACGAAAGCGTGCCGGAAACATTGCTGATGATATGCTCCAGGCCTTCGATGAAAACCACCAGCACCCGTTCCACCAGGCCACCGTCCGACTGGCGCCACTGATAATGCACGATCACCGCCATTGGCAATGCCACCAAAGCGAATTCCAGCCAGCCGAAATAATTGTTAAAAGCGACCTGGTAGGCGGCATAGAAAGCCGCCAGGTAAAATCCCAGCCCGGCAAGGCCTTTGCCACTATAGCAGGCCTGGTCGATTTGACCCGCGGCGAAAAAATTTCGAATCGCGAGCAGGTTGGCGACGACAATGAAGCCCGCGCCCCACAGAACCGCCAGCAACAGCACCTGAACCGGGTCCTGCATTGGCGACATCCACAGCGCCGGCACCACGTGTTCATAGCCGAACAGGCTGCCATAAACGAAGCCGAAGCCGACCGACGACATCCCGGCCAGCACCCCGACGATGGTGATACCCGGGTAGCGTCGATAGAACAGCAGGCTTAGCAGCGCGATAACCGACCCATGCCCGATATCCCCGAACATCATGCCGAACATTAGAACGTAACTGAGCGCGAACAGGCCGCTCGGATCGACTTCGCGATACCCCGGCATGCCAAAGTTTTTCACCAGGCCCTGGAACGGCTGCAATAACCAGGATTTTTTCAACAGCGACGGTACGCTATCGAACTCCTGCTGCTCGGGTTCGGAAAACTCCAGCTGAAAAGGAAACTGCAGCTGCTCGGCAAGCTGCCCCCTGATCTGCTCCTCGCGCTCGGCTGGCACCCAGCCCTGCAGAAAAACCAGCCCGCCCTTGCCCCTGAGCACGGTCGCCAGGCTGGCGTAAGGCCGAGCCCGCAGCAGCAAATCCTGCGCCGACTGCAGTGAGGCCAGGTTGGCCGTGATCAGTTCGGAAAGCTCCTGCCGCCACTGTTGCATGCGCGCCTCCGCCTGCTCGATCTGTCGATCCAGATCCGCCTGCAGCTGCGCCGGACTGCCGGTAAACTCCTGTGGCACGGTTAATCCACGAAAATCGGCGGACTGCAGTAAATCGTGGACCTCTTCACGCTGCTGACTGGGTCCGAAAACGACGACATGGTTGATCCCCTCACTCGAGTAAAAGACCTTTATCATGAACTTGGTAAGTGACAGCGCGCGCCTGAGCTGGCTGAAATTTTCCGCAGGTACGGTGCCCACGGTGATACGCAGAAATCTCCCGTGACGACGCAAGCGGCCCAGATCCAGATCCAGCGAAGAGAATTTTTGCAGGCTGTTGGCGAGCTGGCGGATGACGCCGACCTTTTCGTTTTGCCTGCGGATTTTTTCCTCGAGCGCCGAAATCTGCGCCCATAGCTGTTTCAGTTGCTGATCGAGTACCTGCAGTTGATCCAGTGTCACCAGCTCATCTGACTCGAGCGGGGCCTGCAGCGGCGTTTGCAGGAAACTGGAAATCTTGCCGAAGCGTGAATTCAGATCATGGTACACGGCCTGGAAGGCCGCCGCCGGATAGTCCTGCAGCACCTGGCCGCTGGCGGAATCCTCCAGCGGATGAAGCACGCCCATGCGTGCCAGCGCCATCGCCGCCGACTGAGCATCGGCGTCGACCATGTAGAGGCCGACTTTTCTCATCTCCAGCGGTGTTGGCAGCATCAGGCTACCGCCCCCATGGCCTGTTTAATCAGGTCGTTATCGAAGCCGAGCTGCTTGCCCTTGATCAATGCCTGCAGAAATCGAACCTCGGCTTCGCGCAGCACGATATAAGAAAAGGTACGCGCCAACAGATTAGGCCGTCGGTATAGCGCCCTGGCCGCAATCGACAGGCTGTAGTATTCCATCACCATTTCCATATCCGAGATACTTCCGATGTTTGCCAGCAGCCGCTGATAGGGTTCGGGCAGCGCGGCGATCACTTCCTCGATACTGTCCATCTTGGCGAGCCGCATCAGTTCGGCCGAATGCAGGCGATTTCCGGTCGTGGTGAGCAGGTAAAAAGATTTCGCCGGGGACAGTTCATACGCAAAGCGGTAGCGCAGCAACCACAGCAGGTTGAAACGATCCAGCAGCCCGCCCATAACCTGACGGACGTTGGCGGCATC
Source organism: uncultured Gammaproteobacteria bacterium (assembly GCA_947259305.1). Taxonomy (GTDB): domain Bacteria; phylum Pseudomonadota; class Gammaproteobacteria. The sequence goes on from CAMYML010000251.1 coordinate 3,368, forward strand.
CTCGTCGTGCAGGAAGCGGGCGTGATGCTTCAGGTCGATGAAAAAACTCCGGTCGATGGTCGCATCCAGCAGGAACAGGTCATTGCCGTGTTCCTCGTACATGCGCCTGGCCTGGCGCACAATCCCGCCATAAGCAGTGGTTTCGAGCAGGCGTAACATTTCGTAGGGATCATCGGCTTCGAGCAGGCGCTTGATCGGTAAATCGATGAAGCTGCGCAGGTCGATCAACTGCTGTTCGATCTCGGAACTATCGATTCCGCTGAACTTACCGCGAATCAACACCTTGAGATTTACCAGTTCAAACCAGCGGATGGCAAACTGGAAGAAACGTCGCTCACTGCCGGAAAAAGGTCGTAGCAATATCAGGAATTCATCCAGCGCGCGGTGGGTCAGCTGGGCCTCGATCCAGCGCGGATTCGCAGCATCGATATCGTAGTCGTATCCGCTGCGTTGTTTCACCTGCGCCATAATTCGCTCGAGATCCAGCTCGATAAAATCGATCAATTGCTCGAAACTGATCAATCGACTGGCAAGAACCGTTAGCCGGGTACCCAGGTAATCGCTGGCAAAGCCGCTCACGAATTTGCCTGCTCGCTGGCCAGAATCAACGCGATCGCGCGCTCCAGCGCTTCCGCTTCATGTTTGCCGGCAAGCTCGCGCAGGGTCTTGTTACGCTCATCGTAGCGCAGCTTCATTTCGGCAATCGTTTGCGTGGCGCGCTCCTGCGCCTTGTCGATAAACGACTGGTGCATTTCCGGCAGGCGATTCTTGAATTGACGATCCATATCGAGGGCGTCGTCGAGCGCCTTCTGATTAATCTGATCGCGCTCTTTTTCACCCGCGGTTACGATCGCTTCGGCCTCCGCCTCGGCTTCCAGCAAGTCTTTTAATGAATCACCCATGTACTCATTCCGCTGATCAATTGATGTGATTCTAAGTTATATTTTTTGCATCTACATGACATGCGTCAAATCAGTTCGGAATGGCAATCAGCGCAAAATACCGGCTGCCTCGATGAAATCGGGCAACTGACTCGGATCACAGCCTCAGGTAATGCCAGTGGTTCGATATTTTCGAAAAGGGCCGCCGAATTTTTCGATAGTCAAATTATAATGGCTAATGCAAAATGCCCGGATCAGGTAATTGGCACAGGCCAGACATGCACTTCAGTATTCAGCTTTCAGCTTACTACCCGGACAAATCCTATGGCGGTGATCGCGTCTACGCCGACATGCTCGAACAGGCCCGCTGCGCCGACCAATACGGCTATGAGTCGGTCGGCATAACCGAACACCATTTACTCAACATTCTGATGATGCCGGCGCCGCTGCAGTTCGCCGTCAAAATCGCCAGCCAGACGCAAAACGTCAAGCTCATTACCGCCGTTTCGGTACTTCCGCTGCACGACATGCGGGTGCTCGCCGGCGAACTGGTGTGCGCCGATATTTTCACCGATCACCGCCTGATGGTCGGTGTCGGCCGTGGCGCCTTTGGCTTTGAAATGGAGCGCATGGGCGTGCCGCTCGAAAGCAGCCGCGAAAAATTCGACGAATCGCTCAACGTATTGCAGGCCCTGCTTGCCGAAGAAGAAGTTTCCTGGGATGGCAAGTACTACCAGTTCGACCCACTGACGATCATGCCGCGTCCGGTTAACGAGATCCCGCTCATGATGGCGGTACTGGTGCCCGCAGCGATTTACGCCTGCACCAAACGCGGCTTCCACATCCAGACCACGCCGCTGTCGGGCGACCATCAGCATATGCTCGACCAGGTCGGCGCCTTCAACCGGGGCAAGCAGGAACTCGGCGCCGCCGGCGTGCAGCAGACCCTGTCGCTGTCGCGGGTGACCTTTCTGTCGCACAGCGACGCCGACCGCAACCGCAAAATCCAGATGGCGCACGATTATTACAGCCGTTTCGATAACGTGTTTACCGGCCCCGGGATCGTCGAAAACGGCATGATCAAACCCCTGCC
>CAMYML010000252.1:0-3517 GCA_947259305.1 uncultured Gammaproteobacteria bacterium
CGACTATCTGGCGGAGCCCTACAAGCAAACCCGTAAAAACGTGGGTACCGGTGTCATTATTTTTCTATTTGTCTTCCTGATTCTGGCTTACCTGCTAAAGAAAGAATACTGGAAGGACGTTCACTAACCTGGGACTCGATATTATGTCTGTAGTGGCGAATCGCCGATCGGTGATGAGTTGCTTTTCTTCCCCAACCGACCCTGAGTGTCACCGCGCGCGTATCGTGCTTGCGGAAAAAGACATCACCGTCGAAATCCATGACGTGGATACTAACAATCTGCCGGAAGATCTGCTCGACTTGAATCCGTATGCAACCGTGCCAACCATGGTCGATCGCGACCTGGTTTTATATAACGCCCGCGTTTTGATCGAGTATCTTGACGAGCGCTTCCCGCATCCGCCTTTAATGCCGGTCGATCCGGTGTCGCGCGCCAAAAGCCGCCTGGCGCTGTTTCGGATCGAGAGCGACTGGTTCAGCCTGCTGCCGGATATCGAGCGAGGCACCGAAAAGCGTAAGGCCCAGGCCAAGAAGGCGCTGACCGAAAGCCTGATTAACTCGGCCGAGGTATTCGGTGCAATGCCCTATTTTCTGTCGGCTGAATTTAGCCTGCTGGATTGCAGTATCGCTCCAATCCTGTGGCGCCTGCCGCACTACGGCATCGAGTTGCCGAGCTCGAGCAAACAGATCACGAACTATATGAAACGAGTGTTTTCACGCCCCTCGTTTCAGGCCAGCCTTTCCGAGCAAGAGCGGGACATGGTCGCCTGATAAGACCGGCTCCAGATGACATCGAGCAAGCCTTATCTGGTCCGGGCACTCTACCAATGGATCCTGGACAACGACACGACGCCTTACATCCTGGTCGATACCGGCAGTGACCAGGTGTTGATACCGCCCGGAATTGCAAACGACGGCAAGGTGGTGCTGAATCTCGCTCCGCAGGCAATTCAGAATCTCGAAATGACCAATGAGCACATATCATTTTCAGCACGTTTTAACGGCGTCGCCGAAACTATCTATTGCCCGATCAACTCGTTAATGGCGATATATGCCCGTGAAAACGGCGAGGGCATGATGTTTCCCGCCGAAGAAACCGAAGCCGATGCCGAGTCCGGCCAGGCTGCCGACAAAGACAAGCCCAAGGGCCCAACCCTCAAAGTCATCAAATGACCCCAGCGCGCTTTTGCGCGGGGGACGGGACTGGGAGTAAAAGCAGGCGCTGTCTTTACTTTACTCCCAGTCCGTTTTATTCAGCGTAGAAGGCATTCCGGATCCAGTCGACCTGCTCGCTGCCGTCGGGCTGGCGCTGGATCAATAAGGCATCGAATCGCAACGGCTGGCTGGCGAGCCGTTTATGACCGGCGAGGTAGAACAGGGCGGTTTTGACGATCTTGCGTTGTTTCGAGATCGGGATCGAACTCGCGGCGCCGCCGTATGCCATTGATTTACGGAACTTGACTTCGATGAAGCAGATCGTGTCTCGATCGCGCATGATCAAATCGATTTCGCCGCAGCGGCTGGAAAAATTCTGGGTCAACAGCCGTAAACCCTGGCTGTGCAGGTACTCCCTGGCCTGGTCTTCGTAACGCAATCCTTTGCGATTCGCCTGATTCATTGCTCTATGGCGGCAGGCCGGAAGGCAGGTGTTGGGTATTCGGGGTTTGCACAAGCCTGGCGCGGCCATTTTCATAGGTGGCCAGCAGTAGTGAGCGTTTGACCCGCCCGTTTTTGTCGACCGACAGCTGGCCGGTATTATGCATCAGCGATTCTTCGGGATTGATCATCAGTCGGCGTAACGACGGAATCATCCGGTAAGCATCGATACCCAATGCAAACAGGCGGCTGAAGCGCTGGCTCGAATCGGGCCATAGTCGGCTAATTTGATCGTGATCGGGGATATTGCGGTTGTTCAGCATCCACGGAATATCCACGAACAGAATTTCGTTAAGGTCGCGGTCGTCATCGGGATTGCCGGTGCTCGATGAGATATGCGAAGTCGCGTACACCGGCAGGTCCTGTGCGTGATGAAACTTGAGCTGGGGCTTGATCAGGCGGGCCTGGCGCGAATTGGCCGCGATAAAAATCATGTCGACATCCTGGCGTCGGCGCGCATCGAACTGGACCTGTTCCTTGATGACCTGCTGCAAAATACTCTTGCGGTGATTGCTGGTGGTCAGATTGAGCAGGTTCTTGATCGCGGCGGAGTAATCGTTGTTTTTCGCCGGGTAAACGCTGCTGCCGACCACCTGGCCGCCAAGCGATTCGAAACGCTTGCTGAAGGCGCGCTGCAGTCGGGAGCCCCATTCGGTATCAGGCACCAGCACGATCGCATGATGTCTGCCTTGCGCCAGCGCATAGTCGGCAATTTGCTCCGCCTCGTCTTCAGGGCGCAACCCGAACTGGTAAAGATTCAGTCCGGCCTCGTCCTCGTCATTGCCATAGTTCAGGGTCAGCGTCGGAACTTCGAGCTCTTCGCGTTGCTGCAGCATGTCGATCAACTCCTTGTCGACCGGCCCGACGATAAAATCAGCGCCATTCTGAATCGCCTGTTGGTATTGCAGGTTGAACTCGGCTGGATCCATGCTGGCATTGACTATCTCGAGTTCGGCGACCTGATCCGGATCCTGGTAATAGGCGTAGAGAAAACCATTCTGAATCGCCTCGGCTACTTTCTCCAGGCGCCCGGAAAAGGGCAGCATCAGCGCGATACGGCTGGGATTAATGTAAATGCGTTTGCTTTCTTCGAGCAGGTTGATCGCGTATCTCGGGGCTGCCGTATGGTCGCCATAGCGCTGGTACCACTGGTCGATCCAGGGTTCCATTTTGACCGGCAGCATATTCGAGCGGCGCGCAATCAGGTTAAGTTCGAGCCAGCCGCGCATTTCCTGGGTCTGCTGGTCGGATAGCGCGCGGAGCATCGCGGATTCGGTAATGCGATTCAGCGCGGCCCAGATGAAATCGTTGTTTCTCTCAATTTCCTGCGGCGTTTTCAGATACTGGCTGATTTGCATGCGCAGTCTGGCGCTTTCCATCGGCTTGCCGATGGCGAGCACCCCGCGCGAGCGGATGTTGAGCGCCAGGGCCTTGTAACGGTAGTCGATGACTTCGTCGATTTCAGGTAAGGCGAGCAGACCCTGGTAAATCTTGCCGTCGCCCAGGTAACCACCCGCGCGGATGGTCTGCTTGTACTTCAGGTCCTGCTGCAGAATATCCTGTTCGCCGAGGCTGGCGAAAAAGGGGTCGATTTCCTCGTAAAGTTCGCCGTGATAATACATTAGCGCCACCTTGATCAGGAAAGCGGAGCGCTCGGGCTGCACGCTGGATTGCGATAGCCTTTCATACAAAACCGCGGCCTCGAGCCACTGTTCGCGCGTCTCGTAGTCGAAGGCCTGGATGATGTCTTCTTCGGTCGGCGTCAGTACTTCACTGGCAGTATCGGGGTCGACGCTGATGCTGGCCTCCCCGGCGCCATCGGCCAGGGTCCCGCGAGGTGGCCCCGATTGGCATGCGGCAAG
>CAMYML010000252.1:3560-13142 GCA_947259305.1 uncultured Gammaproteobacteria bacterium
TGGCGGAGGTCGGGCGGTTTTTACGACAGTCATATAGTGTACACTCTTTTGCATGACCGGCGTACTCTATATTGTCGCAACCCCGATCGGAAATCTCGAGGACATCAGTCTGCGCGCGATCGCGACGCTCAAGGCGGTCGATTTGATTGCCGCCGAGGACACCCGGCACAGCCGGCAATTGCTGCACCATCTGGGCATCGACAAGCGCATGCTTTCCTGTCATGAGCACAATGAAAATAGCCGCAGTGTCGAACTACTGCAAAAGCTTGCCGCGGGTAGCGATATTGCGTTGATCTCCGATGCCGGAACGCCATTGATATCTGATCCAGGTTACCGGCTGGTGACCGCCGCGCAACAGCAGGGAATTCGGGTTACGCCGATCCCAGGGGCCAACAGCGTAATCACGGCGCTGAGCGCGGCCGGCCTGCCGACCGAAAATTTCCATTTCGCCGGGTTTTTGTCGGCTAAAACCCTGCAGCGCGCCAGGCAGTTAGAGTCGATGACCGATTTGCCCGGGACCCTGGTGATGTTCGAGTCCAGCCATCGGATCGATCGCCTGCTCGAGCAGGTCGCGCAGATTTTCCCAAAGAATCCCTGTGTCGTTGCCAAGGAACTGACCAAACTGCACGAGCAATTCCTGCATGGCAACGCGGCGCAACTGTTACAACGATTTGCCGAGGAACCTAAATTGAAAAAGGGGGAGTTCGTTGTATTGATCGATAATTCGGCGGTTAGCGACGATGCGGTCCTGGATGCCGACGATATCCGGATGCTCGAGATTCTGCTCGACGAAGTATCCGTCAAAATGGCGGTAAAAATTGCCATGCGTTTGACGGGTAAAAAGAAAAACGAAATTTACCAGCAGGCTTTAAAATTACGCGAAGCGCGCGAATCAGAATCCGAAAACTGATTCCGGCTAATGTCTAAATCTCTGATTTATATGCGAATAAACTGCACGGGCCGCGTTTGATTTAAGCCCCGTTGCGGTCGCATTTCCTCTCACAACAGACTGGCTTGCACCAGGTTGGTCAGTTTCTTGCATAACAATAAATAATCGTATTGAATGGTCGCAGCAGTACTACGGCCATGGCGATGGCGTAAAAGTGAAATAATTTATATGAGCATAAGTTTATTTTGCGAACGAAATTCAAACGCCTTCGTCTAAATATTTACTATGCTTATGCATAGTCACACAGTAAACGAGTGATTAATTCCATCAGGCGGCGCCTGGTCAAATGATGCGATGCGTGGGGTGCCGAACCTGATCCGATTTAGGAAGAGGTAGCCCAAATGAGCATTTTCGATAGTTATCAGCAACGATTCGACCAACACCTGCAGGAAGAGTATTCATTGCAGGAATACCTCGATATGTGTAAGCAGGATCACCTGGTCTATGCGACCGCCGCGGAACGGATGCTGGCCGCGATCGGCGAGCCGGAACTGATAGACACTTCGCAGGAATCCACGCTGAGTCGAATATTTTCCAACAAGCTGATAGCACGTTATCCGGCCTTTGCGGAATTCTACGGCATGGAGGATGCGATCGAACAAATCGTCTCCTATTTCAAACACGCGGCCCAGGGTCTCGAAGAAAAGAAACAGATTCTTTACCTGCTGGGCCCCGTCGGCGGCGGTAAGTCTTCGCTGGCTGACCGACTCAAGATCCTGATGGAAAAGCTACCCATTTACGCGATCAAGGATTCCCCGGTGTTCGAGTCGCCACTGGGACTGTTCGATGTCAACGAAGACGCCGAAATCCTGGAACAGGATTACGCTATTGCATCTCGGTATCTGACCAAGATCATGTCGCCATGGGCGGTCAAACGCCTCAACGAATACGGCGGCGACATCACCCAGTTCAAGGTGGTCAAAATTCAGCCCTCGATCCTGAACCAGGTGGCGATTGCGAAAACCGAACCGGGCGACGAAAACAACCAGGATATATCGGCACTGGTCGGTAAGGTCGATATCCGCATGCTCGAACATTTCGCGCAGAACGACGCCGATGCCTATAGCTACTCGGGCGCCCTGTGCCGCGCCAACCAGGGATTGATGGAATTCGTGGAAATGTTCAAGGCGCCGATCAAGGTGCTGCACCCGTTGCTCACCGCGACCCAGGAAGGCAATTACAACGGTACCGAGGGGCTCTCTGCATTGCCGTTCGAGGGTACCATCCTGGCGCATTCGAACGAGTCCGAATGGCAGTCATTCCGCAACAATAAAAACAATGAGGCCTTTCTCGATCGCGTCTATATCGTCAAGGTGCCTTACTGCCTGCGCGTTTCCGAAGAAATTCATATTTACGACAAGCTGTTGCACAACAGTTCGCTGTCGGAGTCCCCCTGTGCGCCGAGCACGCTCGAAATGCTGGCCCAGTTCAGCGTCCTGTCGCGCCTGGTTACGCCGGAAAACTCGAGCATTTATTCCAAAATGAAGGTTTACGACGGTGAGAGTCTCAAGGATACCGATCCCAAGGCGAAGTCCTACCAGGAATATCGTGACTACGCCGGCGTGGACGAGGGTATGAAAGGGCTTTCGACCCGATTCGCGTTCAAGATTCTGTCGCGGGTCTTCAATTTCGATCAAACCGAGGTCGCGGCCAATCCGGTGCATTTACTTTACGTGCTCGAGCAACAGATTGCGCGTGAACAGTTTCCGCAGGATGTGCACGACCGCTACCTGGAGCATATCAAGGCTTACCTGGTGCCGAATTATGTCGAGTTTATCGGCAAGGAAATACAGACATCCTATCTGGAGTCCTATTCCGAGTATGGCCAGAATATTTTTGACCGCTATGTAACCTATGCCGACTTCTGGATTCAGGACCAGGAGTATCGTGATCCCGAAACCGGTGAAAACTTCGGCCGCGCATCGCTCAACGAAGAGCTCGAAAAAATCGAAAAGCCGGCCGGTATTTCCAATCCCAAGGATTTTCGCAACGAAGTCGTTAATTTCGTGTTGAGGGCGCGCGCGCAAAATGAAGGCAACAACCCCGAATGGGTCAGCTACGAAAAATTGCGTACCGTGATCGAAAAGAAGATGTTTTCCAATACCGAGGAACTGTTGCCGGTGATTTCATTCAGCGCCAAGGCTTCCGAGGAAGACGAAAAGAAGCATGCCAATTTTGTATCGCGCATGGTTGAAAAGGGCTATACCGAGAAACAGGTACGCCTGCTATGCGAATGGTATCTGCGTGTCAGGAAATCGTCTTAAGTAATGCGATCGTTGCCCAGAGATGTGATATGTCGCAGTTGATTGACAGACGGCCGAACGCAAAAGGCAAGAGCACGGTAAACCGTCAGCGTTTTTTACGACGTTATAAAACGCAGATTAAAAAAGCCATTTCGGAGCAGATTTCGGAGCGCTCGATAACCGACATCGACGGCGGTGAAAGCGTATCGATTCCAACCCGCGATATTACCGAGCCGACGTTTCGCAATGATCAGGGTGGCGTGCGCGAGGGCGTATATCCGGGCAACAAGGAATTTTCTCCGGGCGATAAAATCAAGCGGCCGGCAGGCCAGGGCGGGGGCGGGGGCCGGCGCGCCAGCGATAGCGGCGAGGGCGAGGATGATTTCGTCTTCGAGATTTCGAGGGATGAATACCTCGACATGCTGTTCGACGATCTCGAACTGCCCAACCTGCAGAAAAACCAGCTCAGCAAAATGACCAAGAGCAAGACCGTGCGTGCGGGTTTTACCAACGACGGTGTCCCGACCAATATCAACATCGTGCGTTCGCTGCGCTCGGCCCTGTCAAGGCGTGTGGCCATAGGCGCGGAGCCGCGACGGCATTTGCACGAACTGGAAGCCGAGTTGCAGGCGCTCGAACAGGAAGTCGGGGGCGACGAGACCCGTCGTCTGGAACTGCAGCAGGAAATCGAGCATTTACGCAATCGTATTCGCAAGATCCCGTTTATCGATACCTTCGACTTACGCTTCAATAATTTCGTGCAGCGGCCGGAACCGACCTCACAGGCGGTCATGTTCTGCCTGATGGATGTCTCGGGATCGATGGACCAGGAAACCAAGAATATCGCCAAGCGTTTTTATATCCTGCTCTACCTGTTCCTGACGCGCAGTTATCGCGACGTGGACGTGGTTTATATCCGCCATCACACCCAGGCCAAAGAGGTCGACGAAGAGGAATTTTTCTATTCGCGCGAGACCGGCGGCACGATAGTTTCCAGCGCGTTGGAATTAACCCGGGATATCATTGCGCAGCGCTACCCACCGACCGACTGGAATATTTACGCTGCCCAGGCCTCGGATGGCGACAACTGGAACGATGATTCGCCGGTTTGCGAACAGTTACTGGCAAAGCAGTTGCTGCCCCAGCTGCGCTATTACGCCTATGTCGAAATAACCCGTCGCGATCACCAGGGCCTGTGGTCGCACTACGAAAATCTGTTGCAGGCGCATGACAACTTCGCGATGCAGCACATCCGCGAACAAGATGATATCTACCCGGTTTTTCGAGAGTTTTTCAGGAAGCAGGTGCAATGAGCAAACCGATTTCGACCGGCGCCGAGTGGACCTTCGAGTTGATCGAGGAATACCACGCGGAAATCGAGGCCATCGCCGAGGAATACGGACTCGACACCTATCCCAACCAGGTCGAACTGATTACCGCCGAGCAAATGCTGGATGCTTACGCCAGCGTCGGCATGCCGATCGGATATAGCCATTGGTCCTTCGGCAAACATTTTATTAAAAACGAACAGCAGTACCGCCGCGGTCACATGGGCCTGGCTTACGAAATCGTGATCAACTCGAATCCCTGCATCGCTTACCTGATGGAAGAGAACACGATGATGATGCAGGCGCTGGTGATTGCGCACGCCAGTTTTGGGCATAACTCATTTTTCAAGGGTAACTATTTGTTCCGCGCCTGGACCGACGCCGAGGCGATCATCGACTACCTGGTTTTTGCCAAACGTTTTATCAGCGAATGCGAGGAACGTCACGGCATCGACGAGGTGGAGAACCTGCTCGATTCCTGCCACGCGTTACAAAACCATGGCGTCGACCGTTACAAGCGTCCCTATCCGGTTTCGATGCGCGAAGAAAGGGAGCGGCTCAAGGAGCGTGAAGCCTACCTGCAATCCCAGGTCAATGACCTGTGGCTTAAAACCGTTCCACAGAAAGCAGCCGAGGAAGAAGCGGCGAAGCTGCCGAACTTTCCCGAAGAGCCGCAGGAAAATATTCTCTACTTCGTCGAAAAAAACGCGCCGTTGCTGGAGCCCTGGCAGCGTGAGGTCGTGCGCATCGTGCGACGTGGTGTCGCAACCGGATTTCGATAGCGATTATTTCAGCGGGATCAATCCCTACGCGCTGGGATACGCGATGATGACGGATATCAAACGTATCTGCGTTGATCCGGGCGAGGAAGACCGTAAGTGGTTCCCGGATATCGCGGGTTCAGACTGGCTGAAGACGCTCGACTTCGCGATGCGCAATTTCAAGGATGAAAGTTTTATTTCACAGTTCCTGTCGCCGCGGCTAATCCGCGATTTCAAACTGTTTTCGATTCTCGACGATGAACAGAGGAGCGAACTCGAGGTCACCTCGATCCACAATGACGCGGGCTATCAATTTATTCGCCAGGCCTTGTCCAACCAGTACAACCTGAGCATGAATGAGCCCAATATCCAGGTTTACAATGTCGATGTGCGCGGCGATCGAAGCTTGACGCTGCGGCATATCCCGCATAACGGCGTACCGCTCGCCGATACTACCGCGGAAGTGTTAAGGCATTTGCATCGCCTCTGGGGCTTCGGTGTCAAGCTGGAAACCCTCGATGCCGAGGGTGAGGTCATCAGTACCGAGGAATGCTCGGGCCAGGCCGGCTGAGATGGCTGTTGCCTCGCCTGATCGATCGCAGGGCTCCCCAGATCCGCAAGAATTTACTCAGAGTGAAATTTCTAATAACCGGATATTACTCCGAGTAAAATCTCTCAGGGTGCGAAATTGAAGTACATTTTGCTGGCGTCGAGTTGGTAACTCCAGGGAAGATTCGCGTTTTTCCAGCCGTTGACGACGCGCTTGCCCTGGCCTGGTCCCTGTTTTGCCTTGAATCCCTCGAAACCCTGATACTGGGTATATACCTCGCGAAAGCCTGCCTGGTGCAGCACGCGCGCGGCAATTGGCACGCGCGAGCCTGACTGGCACATCAGTATGATCGGGCTGCGCCGGTCCAGCCCCCTGATTTGAAGCAGGCGCTCGACCGCCGCGATAAAATCCGGATTTTCCCGAGTGCGGTAAGTCGCGGATTTTTCGCTCCAGGCGTAGTCGTCACGCAGCATGCGAACTGGAATATTGGCATCGACTGCGTCGGCCATGCCGATGAATTTAATTTCCCCGCGTGTGCGCACATCGATCAACAGTACGCCTGCGCCCGCAGCGGATTTCATTTGATAGGCTTCCGCTGGGGTTAGATACAGGTCGTAGGGGGTGCGCCATTCGGGTCTGACCGCGTCGATCGGCGCGGCATGCAAAATCTGCATAGTCGCCAGCAGCATGGTCAAGGCGAAGGCTTTCAGGGCAGGCATGTGCTGGAAGCGGTGTTACCCGCCCTTGATCGGGGGTAGCAGCACCACCTGGTCATCCCCCTGAAGCGTAATCTGATCGAATTTATCGCTGGCTACTATTGCGTCATTTAGAATGACCATGTAAGGTTTATCGGACGGAACAGGAATCTTTTTCAGCAGCGCCGCGAGGCTGCAGCCTTCGTCGAGGTCGATCTTGCATTTGTTAAAGGAACTGCCGGCGGGCAGAAAGTGACGCAACCCGCCAAACAGAGTGACCGAAATATCCATCAATCAGGCAATAATCGAATGTTGCGTCACTCGATACCGAGGCGGTTCAACGTGTCCCTGGTCGGCACACCTTCCGCGTCCCAGCCGTTGATTGAATAGTACTCGGGCAACATTTCATCGAGTTTGCACACCAGACCCTTGCCGGTGCCGACATCGGCCGGTTCCTCGAGAATACGCCTGGGCAGGGTATCGTCTTTCTTACCCAGTCCCGCTTTCAGGTTGAACAGCTTTTCCAGGTTCCAGATTCGTTCGCCGGTTTCGCGCATGCGCTCCTCGCCGCTCCAGTCGCCTGCGCAAGCGGCATCGACCAGTGCACGGTAATCTTCGAGACCCCATCCGCAGCCGCCTGGAAACAGGCATAGGCCACTGGCATCCATGAACGCGGTGTCGCGCTGCGTTTCGGCGACGATTCTGGCCTTGCCCTCGATTTCGGTGGTTTCAAAATCGTGCCCGTAAGGGTCGGCGCGCAGGTGGCAGGCGCCACGGTTACTGGTCGCGTAAGCAAGTCCCATACCTTGCATCGAGCGGCCATCGTAAGCCGCAAATTCCTGGCCCTTGACCGTCATCGACAGATCCGGGTGACCGTATTTTTCGCACAGCCGTTTCGAGCCCATGGCGATATCGGCGCCAAAGCCTTCACCCTTGCCGGTGAGTTCCGCAAGCGCACAAAGCGCCTCGGCGTTACCAAATTCAAGCTTGATGCCTCCGGTCGTTTTTGCGTCGATGGCGCCGATATCGAACAACTCCATCGCCGCCGCGATCGTGCCGCCCAGCGAGATCGGATCCATGCCGTATTCGTTGCAGATAAAACCCGCAAAGGTTGCCGCGTCGATATCGTCGACGCCACAGGCGGCGCCGAGCGCATAAGCGGTTTCATACTCGAGGCCGCCGGATGCGCCATGATACTCGGGACGGTCCTTGACCGAGAAATGCGTCGGGTCGATCTTGCAGATACGTCCACAGCCGATGGTGCAGCCGAAGCAGGCCCCGTTGGTGACGATGTTGGTATGCCCGTTGGCGTTCGGGCTATGCATGGCTTCCGGGTTGAGTTTGTCGGCGCCTTCGAACCGCACGCTGCGGTTGTTGCGCGTCGGCAGGCTGCCGAAGCCGTTGGTTACGTCCATCATCGCCAGCGTACCGTCGCGCGACATGCCGTCGCGATCGTCCATACGCGCATTGACTTCGTTGACGATGCTGAAGAACTTTTTCGGATCGGCATTTCTGACACCCGCGGTACCGCGCACCGCGATGGTCTTGATTTTCTTGGCGCCCATTACCGCGCCCACGCCGGAACGCCCCGCGGCGCGATGCTTGTCGTTGACCACGCAGGCGTAGCGACACAGGGTTTCGCCGGCCTGGCCGATGCCGGCAAAGCGCATCAGCGGATCCTGATACTTTTCCGCCAGGATGTCTTCGGTTTCCCACACGGTCTTGCCCCAGATCTCGCTCGCGTCGCAGATTTCGACTTTTTCGTTTTCGATATGCAGGTAGACCGGTTTGTCCGCTTCACCCTCGATGATGAGCAGGTCGTATCCGGCCATTTTCAGTTCGGCGCCGAACTTGCCGCCGGAATTGGAACAGGCGATGGCGCCGGTCAACGCTCCCTTGGTAATGACCGTGTAGCGGCCGCCGGTGGAGGCCATCGTGCCGGTCAACGGACCGGTGGCGAAGATGATCTTGTTTTCCGCCGATAAAGCGTCCGCGGCGGGGTCCATCTCTTCGTAAAGATACTTGCTGCCGAGCCCGCGTGATCCCAGATAGGCGTCGGCCCATTCCATATTTAAAGGTTCAATGTCGCAGCTGCCCTCGCTCAGGTTGACGCGCAAAATCTTTTGTTGCCAGGCCATCGGGATTCCTCCGGGGAGTTATTGTGTTATAGGCAGGATTGTATATGCTGCCGTTTTGTTTTAACACATTTTAACCGTCCAAAAGTGGCTAAAAATGAGGAATTGATTACATGATCAGGGTAATTATCGAGCGCGAAATTGCACAGGGGCTCGAGCCATTCTATCAGGCGGCTATCGCAGATCTGCTGGATGTTATGGCAAGCGCTCCCGGCTACCTGGCCGGCGAGTCGCTGGCTGAAATTCATCGTCCCAATCATTACGTGGTGGTGACGCGCTGGACCAATGAAGCCGCCTGGAATCGCTGGTTCCATTCGCCCGAGCGTCAGCAGATGCTGAACACAATCCGACCCTTTCTGCAACGGGACGAAAAGATTACGCTGCTGCAACAGTTGATCTATCATCGCGATGAGAAATCGACCTGAGCCGGGTTTATAGCGCAATTATCGGTCGATACGATCTCGCCGCTCCGATATAATGCGCGCCAAGTCAGCTGGATAATCGCTGGTTCCCACGGGAACTGGAGGAAAGTCCGGGCTCCGCAGGGCAGGGTGCCAGATAACGTCTGGGGGGCGCGAGCCCACGGCCAGTGCAACAGAAAATATACCGCCGGCTTCGGTCGGTAAGGGTGAAATGGTGCGGTAAGAGCGCACCGCGCTGCTGGTAACAGTAGCGGCAGGGTAAACCCCACCCGGAGCAAGACCAAATAGGAAAACTATGGCGCGGCCCGCGCCGTTTTCGGGTTGGTCGCTTGAGGCTGTAAGGTGACTTTCAGCCCAGATGAATGATTATCCTCGACAGAACCCGGCTTACAGGCTGACTTACCTGGCAAATGGTGCGCTACCCTTGAGTTTAAAAGGGTAGCGCACCGTACCCGGCATAAACCGGCAAAATGTCGCCTTCAACTACCTCGAATTTTGT
>CAMYML010000253.1 GCA_947259305.1 uncultured Gammaproteobacteria bacterium
CGTCGATTCGGTTCCACCCCGCCAGCTGCTTGTAGTCGAGCCCGTAGCGCCAGGCGATCGAATACAGGGTGTCGGACTTTTTAACCGTATACCACCCGGGACCACGCGATACCCTGGTCGACGGATTAACCGTGACGCAGGAAATCAACATCATCACGGACAGGGCGATAGCAATAGCTGATTTCATAAATGGAATTCTAGGGTTTAAATATAATAAACGGCAATCGCCAAGATCAGTGCGGCGACGATGGCCCAGCCTATGATTTCGATATATTTAATCAGCCGGGGTTCAATCGCCGGGCCGAACTTCGCCAGACTCCATGCCAGCAGGTAAAAACGGGCGCCACGCCCGAGAATCGAGGCCAGCACAAACGGAATCAGGGCAAGATTCAGGACCCCCGCCGCGATGGTGAATATCTTGTAAGGCACCGGGGAAAAACCTGCCACCAGCACCGCCAGGAAACCCCATTGCCCGAACCAGCCCATTACGGTCTGGAACCTGGACTGGTAGCCCCATTCGATAATAAAAGGTTCCGCCAGATCGAACAGGAAGGCTCCGATCAGGTAACCGATCAATCCGCCGAGCACCGAAAAAACAAGCGTCAGCGCCGCGAAACGCATGGCGCGACGGGGCTGGGCGATCGACATCGGCGCCAGCATTACATCCGGTGGCGGGAAAGGCAGGATAAAGGATTCGACGAAACTGAGCAGCGCAAGATAATAGGGTGCGTCGCCGCGTCGAGAAAATCGAATGACCGCGTGATAAATATTTTCAAACAAGCGCACTAACCCAGCCCCGGCAACAGCGGCACGAAAATAACTTTTTCCAGTGCCTCGCTAACCAGGTCGTCTCCGCTGCGGGTTATCTTGGTCATGCTCTGGTCGACGCCATTGTCGAATGGCAGCACCATGACGCCAGCCTCCGCCAGTTGCGCCGCCAGGGCTGTGGGAATTTCAGTACAGGCCGCAGTCATCATGATGCGGTCGAAGCGATAGCTTGGATTCGGCCAGCCTTCGATGCCGTCGGTATGGCGCAATTGCACGTTGTAGAAGTCCAGTTCGGCGAGGCGTTTTTTGGCCTGCTGGTTCAGCGCACCGATGCGTTCAACGCTGTAGACCTGCGGAAAAATACTCGCCAGCACCGCGGTCTGATAGCCGCAGCCGGTGCCGATTTCGAGCACCGAATTGGCGACACCGTCTTCCAGCAGCAGCTGGGTCATGTACGCGACGATATAGGGTTGCGAAATCGTTTGCCCGTAGCCGATCGGCAACGCGGTATCTTCGTAAGCGCGATGGGCCAGCGCTTCATCGACGAACAAATGCCGCGGCACCCGTCGCATGACGTCCAGCACCTGCTCATTATAGATTCCCTGCTGCTGCAGGCGATCGATCAGGCGGTCACGCGTGCGCTGTGACGTCATGCCTATGCCCTGGTGGTTTCGGTCCGATGAATTCACAATTGATCTAGCCATTGCTGCAAGGGTTCGATGCCATGGTGCCGGGTCAAATCGACCTGCATCGGCGTGACCGATGCGGTTGCGTGTTCCACCGCGTAAAAATCTGTGCCCGGACCGGCGTCCTGTGCCTCGCCCGGCGGGCCGACCCAGTAAATCGGGCGGCCATGGGGATCGCTTTGCCTGACCATGGGTTCGGACTTGTGGCGAAAACCCAGACGGGTGGCCTGGATCGCGGGTAATTTGTCGGGCGGCAGATCCGGCACATTTACATTCAGCAGGGTATCGTCGGGCAACGGATTAAGCGCCAGCCGCTCGACCACGCGGCGGGTGATCTGCGCGGCAGTCTGATAATGCCTGGCCGGCTTGCCAACCAGCGAGACCGCAATTGCCGGCAGCCCCAGGTAACGCCCTTCCATCGCCGCCGCGACGGTTCCCGAGTAGAGCACGTCATCGCCTAGATTGGGACCGGCATTGATCCCGGAGACGACCATATCGGGAGCCTGATCGAGCAATCCCGAAAGCGCCAGATGCACGCAGTCGGTTGGCGTGCCATCGACGTAATAAAAACCGTCGGCGGACTGCTCTACTCGCAGCGGACGCATCAGCGTCAGTGAATTGCTGGCGCCGCTTTTATTGCGGTCCGGCGCGACCACGGAAATCTCGGCGACCTGGGAGAGTTCCTGAGCGAGAATTTTGATACCGGGAGCGAGATAACCGTCGTCGTTGGTGATAAGAATATGCATCGGGGAAGAATTCTATCCGATTTGAATGTAGGTCTGAGAGCATTTTCGGATAATATTGGCAAAAATAGACTGTTGCTGTGCGATTACTCCATGAACGACGATGATGATTCCGATTTTGCCGGCCTGATTCCGGGCGTCAGGCGACTGCGTAGCGACCGTATCAATGTCTATCAGCATCGCCAACGCAAAAAGCCCGTAGCGCAACCCCGGCGTGAGAGTGCCGCAACAGCGACCGGTTTCCCGCCCGAGGCAACGTCGGCGCGCGACGCCTATTTCAATAGCGGAATGCAGACCAAACTGCAGCGTCGGATCCGCCAGGGACAGATCCGGCCCGAAGCCAGTCTGGATCTGCATGGATTCCGGCAACACGAGGCGCAGGCGGCATTGGGGCAATTTGTCGGCGATGCACTGCAACGGGGCATGCGCCTGGTCATCGTCATTCATGGACAGGGCTATCGCTCGCAAAGTGATGCCGTGTTAAAGCCGCTGGTCCAGCGCTGGCTTGCCAGCCAGCCGCAGGTACTGGCCTGGTGCCCGGCACAGCCGCGTGACGGCGCCGGGGGCGCCAGTTACGTTTATCTCCGCAGCTAAATATCGGGGAAATTCGCGGCTTAGCTGCCGTCGATGGGCCAGTGGATTTCGGCCGCGGTATGGATGCCGATCACGACCTGGCCCAGGGTTTGCGGCATGTTGGCCTGCAGCGGGGACAATGGAATCCTGCCGCCCATGATTTCGGCCCTGGTTTGCGGATACAGCGGCTGGCGGTATGGCTCGGCGAAGCCCTGCGGGTGTAGCGGCATATTGCCGGCATCGTACTTGTCGCTCGCACCCAGGGTATGCATCAGTTCGTGGGTGATTACCACCTGGTTGGAACCGCGGTAAGAATTATCGGCAAAGGCGTTGATGATCCCGATCAGTCCGCCCTGCAACCCGACCGAATGACGCAGGGATTGCGTGGTTTCGGTATCGTAGTAACTGACAAACAGCTCGACATCCCCATCATCACCGTCACTGCTCCAGGCGCGCCACGTGGCCCAGGCCCGAAACTTCAGGCTCCACCAGATATTCTGCAGGATATTCCGCCCCGATGGCGGCTGTGGCGGATGCGACAGCAGACGGCCTTTGTACGCAACTTCAAGTGCTTCGATCGGAACGCCATAGCGCCGGGCTTCACGGTTGACAAACTCCTCGATCGCCTTGAAATCCCGTGATTCCAGGCTGTCGATGTATTTGTCGGTCGCGTTGCGAGCGTCACCGTTGACCGCGTAAATGCTCACCCAGAGCGGCTCATCCCAGCTGGTGGTGCGCATTTTATTGACCGCTTCGTTGACCGCAACGAACAACAGAATCAATAACAGAATCAGATAACGCAGATGTTTTCGCATGGGTAGAATTAACTCAGCAGGCGCTCGGCCTGGTGCAGAACTTCGATCCCGGCGGTTTTGCCAGCGGTATTTTCGCTAAGGTAACGGCGCCAGCGCCGGGCATTGGGCTCGCCATTGAACAGCCCCATCAGGTGTCGCACCATACGCGTCAACGGTATGCCAAGACCGAGTTGCGCTTCGATGTAAGGGTAAACCCGGTGCAGCATGGTGATACGATCGGAGTTTTGACGCGGTTGGCAGGCAAAAATCACCGGATCGACATCATGCAGTACGAAGGGGTTATTGTAGGGTTCGCGTCCGAGCATGACGCCATCAACATGCTGCAGGTGCAAAAGGCAGTCGGTCAGCGTCTTGATACCACCATTGACGATGATTTCATGCCTGGGAAAATCGGCCTTCAGGCGATAGACCCAGTCGTATTTCAACGCTGGAATTTCACGATTCTGCTTCGGGCTGAGCCCCTGCAGCCAGGCGTTGCGCGCATGCACGATCAGCGCCTCGGCACCCGCATCGATTTGCGCCGCGGCAAAGCCGGCGAAAGTATCATAGTCTTCCTGCTGATCGACACCCGTGCGATGCTTGACCGTGACCGGCATCGCGGTCGCCGATTTCAGCGCCGCCACGCAATCCGCTACCAGCGCGGGTTCCCGCATCAGGCAGGCGCCGAAGCTACCGGACTGCACCCGATCGCTGGGGCAGCCGCAGTTCAGATTGATTTCATCATAGCCATAATCGTTGCAGATCCGGGCCGCGCGGTACAACAGCTCCGGGTCCGAGCCGCCCAGCTGCACCGCGAGCGGATGCTCTTCCTGGCTGAAACCAAGCAGGCGATCACGGTCGCCATGCACGATCGCGGCCGCGGTAACCATTTCGGTGTAGAGCAGGATATGCTCTGAAAACAGGCGCAGAAAAAAACGGCTGTGACGATCGGAACAATCCATCATCGGCGCAATACAGAAGCGCCGGTTGAGCGCCATTCCCGGGCTATCCACTAACGACTGTTCATTAACTGCCGACATTCAGGCTATTCTCCGCACGTCCTGGACATTGGGCAACTGCGACAGCTTGTCGATAACGAGCACCAGCTCATCTACGCTATGAATCTCGATCGTCAGCCGGGTGTAAACCATTTGCTCATCCCGGTTGGTGTTGGAATTGACATTCAGCAGGTTGATCTTGAGGTTGGCCAGTATCGTGCTGATATCCTGCATCAGGCCGGTACGCTGATAGGCCGTCATGCTGACCTCTACCGGGTAAACCGAACCGCCTTGATGCCCCCACTCGACTTCGATCAGGCGTTGTCGTTTTTCTTCCGGCAACGACAGGATATTGGGACAACCGCGCTTATGGATGGTAATTCCGCTGTTGATCGTAATAAAGCCAATAATGGCATCCCCAGGCACCGGCTTGCAGCAACGTCCAAACTGGGTCATGAGGTTGCCGACGCCATGGATACTGACTTCGTCCTTCGAAGCGGGCGCCCTGCTCTCTTTTTTAATCTTCTTGAAGGGATCCTGTTCGGGTTCGGTTTGCAGGTAACCCAGAATCTGCGGTGGGGTAATCAGGCCGCGCCCGATATCGGCGAAGAACTGATCAGAATCCTTACGTTTAAAATGCGCTAGTAGTTGCTTCAGGTCTGCGTGGTGAATCGAGTACT
>CAMYML010000254.1 GCA_947259305.1 uncultured Gammaproteobacteria bacterium
GATACCGCCTGCGGTCATGCCG
Organism: uncultured Gammaproteobacteria bacterium; assembly: GCA_947259305.1. Taxonomy (GTDB): domain Bacteria; phylum Pseudomonadota; class Gammaproteobacteria. The sequence goes on from CAMYML010000254.1 coordinate 23, forward strand.
TCGGTGGGAAAGCTGAATAGTAAGTCGTAAGAAATGATAGGGCTCCCTTTAACGATCAGCGTCGTCAAAATGATCAGCACCGGTAATATCAGCAGTCCGGCCATGAGCATAAACAGGATGCGAAACAGGTTTTCGTTCCGCTTGGCGCTGACGTTAAGCTCGGTTTCGATGAACTGGTTTTCGATAATTCCTGTACTCGCCATGATTTATCCTAGCTCTTGCGTATGCCGCGGACGATCAGGTCGGCGGACAGGTTAATAATGAAGGTGATGGTGAAAAGGAAAATCCCGATCGTAAATAACGCCTGGTAGTGTGGCGATCCGACCGCTGTCTCGCCCAGTTCAGCGGCAATGGTCGCGGTTAGCGCGCGCACCGAATCGAAGACGCTGCCGGGCATATTAATCGCGTGTCCGGTCGCCATCAACACCGCCATGGTCTCGCCGAAACCCCGGCCGACACCGAGCAGCACGCCGCCCAGCAGGCCGTTCTTGGCCGCGGGTAGCACGGTTTTATAAATCACCTGCCAGCGGGTTCCACCGAGGGCTTCTGCCGCCTCGCGATATCGATCCGGCACGGCCTTGAGCGCATCTTCGCAAATCGACGTCATAATGGGTGCCGCCATTAATCCGAGGATGATGCCGGCATTGAGGATGTTCAGACCGACGGGAACATCGAAGATATCGATAATTAGTGGATTCATGATCGATAGCCCGATGAAACCCCACACCACCGAGGGAATGGCCGCCAGCAGCTCGATCAGTACTTTCAGAGATTCACGCGTCTTGCCGGTGGCGAACTCGGCGACATAAATGGCGCTGCCCAGTGAGAACGGGATCGCCACCAGCATCGCCAGTCCGGTAACGCTGGCGGTACCTGCCATCAGTGCCAGAATGCCGTAGGTGGGTTCATCGTCGTCGGTCGGTTCCCACCACTGTGACAGGAAAAACTCCCTGAAGCTGAAATCCTCGAGCAGGAAGCCGAAGCCCTCGATGGTGACGAAAACAAAGATGCCGACGATCAGGATAATCGCGGAGATACCGCTCAGGAAAACCAGGTACTGGACGATTTTATCGATGTACCAGTCTGTATTGCGTTGATTGATATCAGGCATATTGCCGGTCTGACGCACGCGCACCTGGCTCATCTCAGACGGCCTCGTCACCGCGTAATAGCGTCATCAATTCCTTGATATGCAGTGCCAGGGTTTTATGCAATGTGTCCCAGGCCTCTGAATCGTCATCATCCGGGATGGCAACGTCTTTCCAGTTCAATGCCGAGGTGCGAAAAGGTATCTTGACGACGGCCTTGAGCACTTTTTTATGCAGCCCGGCGATGACGTGGTACTCAGCCAGCGACTCACGGCTGGAGTCCAGTTTTTGCGGCGTAATTCCAGAAATGTTAAAGCCGCGCTGCTGCATGAATGCGACCATGTGTGCATTCAGTTCGTTAGCGGGGTGCACTCCGGCACTGGCGTATTGGCCGATGTCAGGAAAAATCTTGTTGGCGATCATTTCCGCCATCGGCCCGAGGCAACTGTTGTCTTCGTCGAGAAACAGGATGCGGTAGATTTTAGGCTTCTTGGTCTCCCCGGTTTCGACAAAAATCGCTTCTTCTGCCAGGTTCTTGGCCTGGTCGGCAACCCGTTTGAGCTGACTGAATATGATCAGGTAAATCATGGTATTGCGATTACAGCCACTGCCTTTCTCGGCGCTGTCCAGAAGCTCAGCATAAATGCCGTCCATGTCGTGCTCGACTTTCTTCGCCATCGCAATGGCGTCACGGGCGCGGTCGGCATTCGATGAATTGAATGCACTGATGGACTCGCTGAGAATCGAGATCGCCTCGGCGCTGATAGTTTCCAGCTCCGCTGACATATAACCGCTTGGAACCTCGCCCAGCTGCACGGCTTCGCGTGCGATCGTCACCGCGTAGTCGCCGATTCGTTCGAGAATAATGTTGGCCCGAATAACTGAAGAGATCAGTCTTAAATGCCCCGCGCTCGGCAGATGCACGGCGATAAAGGCATGACAGAGCTGATCGATCTTGCGCATTTGCCGATTGATCGGCAGATCAGACAGGATCGTGGTGAAGGCAAGTTTTTCCTTGCCGTCGTGCAGGGCACGAAAAGCGTCATCCAGCGATCGCTCAACGCTGGAGCCCATGTTGGCAATCTGATCGCGGATTTCGTTTAGATCGTGTTCCAGTCTTTCTTCGAGATGAGACATTATTATTTCCGGCAACTGTTCGAATCGGGGAGAAATCAGCGTCCTTGCGGCATCTCTCCCGGTTTAAATAAAACCCCTACATGCAATTGACATCGCGTACCGGGGCATAACCTTTTTTCTTAAGGATGCATTGGCCCGCATCCGATAAGATCCAGTCCATGTATTCCTTGATTGATCCCTTGGGTTGACCGTTGGTGTACATGAACAACGGTCGCGCAATCGGGTAACTGCGGTCACTGGCGGTCGCGACGGTTGGGCTGACGCAGCTGGCCCCATCCTCTACTGAGATACAGGCGAGCTTTAGATGATCGGTCGCGTAAGCCAGTCCGCTGTAGCCTATGGCGCAGGGGGTTTTCTCGACCAGGTCCACCACGTCTTTCGAACCATGCATGTCCAGGGTCCCCTGGCGGAAACTGCCTTTCGAAATCACACCGGCTTTGGCCGCGGCTTTTAACACCGAGCTTTTGAAGTAAGCGTTTGTGCCGGAGTTGTTCTGGCGACTGACCACGACGATTTTATCGCTACCGCAGCCCGGTACCTTTAGCCCCAGGTCGGACCACTTGGTGGTATCGCCACCGCGCCCAAAGATTTTACCGAGCTGGGTGAAGCTGAATTCCGTGGCCGGATTGTCCTGGTGAAGGAATACGGCCAGGGCATCATAACCTACCACGAACTCGACCGGGTCCTGGCCTGATTCCTTGGCTTTTTTCTTTTCCTTGTCCTTCATTTTGCGGCTGGCGTTGGCGATATCCACCGTACCGTTGATCATGGCCGCGATGCCGGTTCCGGAACCACCGCCCGATACCGCGACCGTAACGCCGGGATTGATGGCCGGATAGGCTTCAGCCCAGGCCTGGGCAACGTTCACCAGGGTATCGGATCCCTTGTTCTGGATCAGGTCGTTCGCGGCAAGATGCTGGCTGCTGATAACGGTGGCCGCCGCCACGAAAAACATGGCTATTGGTCTGGCTTTCATGTTCTGTATCCTCTGTAAGTTGACGTCTAGTATTCTTTATTGTCGGAACGTAAAGCAGGTTCAGGGATCAGACTTCTAAACTTCCCGAACTTCGGCCCCATTTGAGCCATGCCATTAAATTCGATAAATGTTACATTTGTGTTACAGAAAACCCGATAGCCATTAAATTTGCATGTACCTTAAAAATATTGATCCAGGTCAATTTCAGGCCGTATGGACACTGCCACTGTGCCGTCTGCGCGCGGCGCGCAATGTGGAGTTGTCAGTAGTTGATGCTTTTTAGTTGCTAGTAGTCAGCCAGTTTAATAACCCTGGTGGCCTGTTTGTGCCCGTGTAAACATCGATAACTGGGGAAGGTGACGCTAAAGCAACTGCCTTTATCGAGCTGACTTTCAATTTGGAATGTTGCTCCGTGCTTGGTTACGGCATGCTGCACGATTGCGAGACCAAGTCCCGAACCGGCGGTTTCGGCCCTGCTCTTTGCACCACGGTAATAGCGTTTGGTTAGTTTCGGGATATCTCGGGGTTCAATGCCGGGACTCTGGTCCTGAACGCTGAACACGTACTCGCCGCGCAAGTTTTCCTCCCACTTTACCCGGATGGGGGTGCCCGGGGTGCTGTATTTGAGCCCGTTTTCTACCAGGTTGATACAGATTCCTTCCAGCTCGATGTTGACGCCAAGTAAAAACAGGTCATGCGGACAGTCCAGGTATACACGATCCTTGTCGGTATGTTTTTCCAGCGCTGCCATGACGTTGAGCATGAGCTCGGTAATTGAAATGCGGTCTCCCTCGTCTGGCGCCAGGCGGTAGCTTTCCACCTGCGATAGCAACAGCAGTCCCTTTATCAGGTCTTTCATGCGCTCCGCCTGCCGTTGTGCTGTCTGTAACGAACGCCTGCCGGCAGCGCTCAGTTTGTCCTCGGCTTCGAGCATTTCGAGGTGCCCCGAAATAACCGTCAACGGAGACTTCAGTTCGTGTGACGCATTGGCGACGAAGTTTTTCAGGCTTTCCTGCAATTGTTTCAGATCACTGATGTTTCTCGCGATCAGGAGGAACTGTTTTTCACCAATCGATACGATTTTGACCTGAATGCTAACATCCTGATCGACCGGGGAATCAAGCTCGATATAGTCCTTGTCAGAGGGGTTCCTGAGGTACGCCAGCAATGCCGGATCTCGAATCAGGTTGTTGATCTTGTATCCCAGGTCCTGGGGGGAGCGCAGATTTAGCAGGTACCTGGCCGGCTCGTTGCACCACTCGATCTGGAATTTTCGGTTGAGCAGCACGGTAGCGTCGGGCAGTGCCGCGATATTCTGATTCAGTTGGCGCAGGATGCGCTTGGTGCGCCGCTTGCGCTGGTTATAAATTTTCTTTTGCGCGCAGAGTTGGCGGATGATGATGTCGACGAAGCCATGATCGTCATAAGCCTCGCTGATCCGGCTGCCTTTCCTGATCCACCGTTCCAGCTTGAGTAGCCGGTGATATAGCCAGGCGATGTACACGCCCAGCGTGATCAGGGTGGCAATGAGCCAGTTTCCCGTTATCGCCCCTATCAGCAGCAGTATGCATGCGGCGATCGCCATCGCCCAGGCTTCTGTCGACCAGATGTTTGACATATTCGGATTATGCCCTGACTAGCCGTCTTTTGGGGAAAACCGATAACCGCTTCCACGCACGGTTGCAATCATACCGTCGACGCCGTGTGGTTTCAGCAGCTTGCGCAGGCGCAGGATATGCACGTCGACGGTGCGGTCGCCGAGGTAGGCGTTCATGCCCCAGACCGCATCCAGTATCTGTTCGCGGCTTAGGACCTTCTTCGGATTTTCGATAAACAGCTTCAATAGTTTGAATTCGGTCTTGGTAAGATCGACCGTCGCGTTGCCGGCAAATACCTCGTGGGTACTGTAATTCAGCGTTATCGACCCAACCTGAATCTGCTCCATGTCCTCGTTGTAAACCGGCGTGCGACGCAGCAACGCCTTTACCCGAGCATTGAGCTCACGCAACGACATCGGCT
>CAMYML010000255.1 GCA_947259305.1 uncultured Gammaproteobacteria bacterium
ACCGTGCAATTCGATGATCCGTTGGCTTCCGGCGCGCTGATGCAGGCCATCGACGTTCTGGGTGACCGTACGCAGCAGCCGCCCCTGCTGCTCGAGGTGGGCGAGCGCGAAATGCGCCGGGTTAGGGCGTGCCTGCTGGAATCGTTGCCAGCCGATAAAAGACCGCGCCCAATAGCGCTGCCTGGCCCGATGCGAGGTGACAAAATCGCGATATTCCATCGGCTTCTGGTGTTTCCACTCACCCGCTTCATCACGGTAGTCCGGAATCCCTGAAGCGGTGCTTACCCCGGCCCCGGTCAGCACGAAGAGGCGCTCATGACGAGCGATGAAATCGGTTAGTGCGGAAAACATGGCCCGTATTTTATCAGCCCTGCCCTGGTTTTTAAGACTTTTATCTGGCGCCTATCTTCACTTATCATGCAGCCATGAGCATACGCACAACCTGCATTGGCGCTTACCCGAAACCCGACTACATCGAAATCGGCAACTTCGCCGAAAACGCGCACCAGGACACCGGCGTAACGCGCGCCTTTACCTACACCCAGGACAATGCCGACCAGGTAGCCGAGGAATTGCTGATCGATGCGACCCGCGCGGCAATCGAAGACCAACTCGCCTGCGGGATCGACATTCCGACCGACGGCGAACAGCGGCGCGAGAATTACATTCACTACCACTGCCGCAACCTCGCCGGTATCGATTTCGTCAAGCTGACCAACAAGGTGCATCGCAACGGCGCTGCCGTGGCGGATCTGCCGACCATCACTTCACGTCTCGAACCCCGAGGTAACCATTTTCTCGATCGCGATTACAGAATCGCGCAGCAATTCAGCGAGCGGCCGGTCAAGCTGACCTTACCCGGGCCGTTATCGATCATCGATACCACCGCCAATGCTTACTACAAGACCGAGCGCGAACTCGCGTTCGATCTCGCCGATGCGCTCAATTATGAAATTCGCGCCCTCGCCGCTGCCGGCTGCAGGTACATCCAGATCGACGAGCCGCTGTTCGTGCGCAAGGTCGACGACGCGCTCGCATTCGGAGTCGAATGCCTGGATCGATGCTTCGACGGCATCGACGCGGACGTCACCCGGGTGATGCACATGTGCTGCGGTTATCCGGGTCATATCGACGATGACGAATACCTGAAGGCGGATCCCGATTGTTATCTTCAGCTGGCGCAGGCGGTAGACGCGTCGAGCGTAGACCAGGTATCGATCGAGGACGCGCACTGCCTGAACGACCTGGCGCTGCTGGAAAATTTCACCCAGAGCGCGATAATCCTCGGCGTAGTCAGCATCGCCAGCAGCAGGATCGAAACAGCCAACTACATCCGGCAACGCCTCGAACTCGCGCTGCGACACATCGATGCGGAACGCCTGCTGGCGGCGCCCGACTGCGGCTTGATGATGCTCGGACGCGAACTTGCGATAGCCAAGCTGGGTAACATGTGTCGCGCCGCGCAGGCAATTGATTGCGCTTGAAAACTGTCGTATAAACGATCCGGGCTAAATATCAGGGAGCTGGCATGCCGCTCGATCTGAGCAATAAGAAAATTATCATGATCCACGGCCTGGCGTCGAAGCCGCCAGCGGATGTCACCCACGAGCTGTGGCGCAAAACCCTGACCGAAAACATCCGCGTCGGTCATCGTCAGCTGGCCAAAAGCCTCGATGCGAATCCGCAGGTTTTCGAGACCGCCTACTGGGCCGACGCCGTCCCGCACCATGTTCCCGATGACGCCGCCTACTGCAGGAAACTTGCGCTCCAGGTCGACAAGGTAATCGCCGAGCGACGCCAGATCAAGGATCGCTTTCACGTCGGCATGGACGAAAAAGTCGGCAGCTTTTTCAAGGACCGCGGACTCGACCTGGTGAAACTGCTGGCCGGCGCGTTAACCGTCAAGGATGACGTAATGACCGGTTTTCTGCGCGAAACCGAACTCTACGACCAGGATCAATACATCGCCGATCGGATTCGCGCACCTCTCGAATCCGCTTTGCGGCGGGCCTGGGACGAAGGCCGCGAACCCGTCATCCTCGCCCACAGCATGGGCAGCTTCGTCAGCTATGACGTCTTATGGCGCTTCGCCCATCGCAAGACCGCAGAATTCAAAAAATACAACGGAAAACGCGTCAGGATGTTCGCCACCATGGGTTCGCCGCTGGGTGACCCCAGCGTCAGAAACCTGCTGTTTGCCACTCATCACCAGGATCACAGCCTGCGCCAGTTTCCCACCAATATCGAGCGCTGGCATAACTACGCCTGCCTCGGCGACGTGGTTTCGCACCAGAAAAACTTTCATGACATCTTTTTCCAGCCGATGCGTAAACTGCAGCTGTTTCCAGCCAATAAAAAGTTTCGCAGCATCGATTACGCCGATCTGCACAATCCGTTCGAGGTCGTGACCCACGCCGGTAACCGCAAAAAGGAAAAGCGCAATCCGCACAAGTCTTACGGCTACCTGGCGCAGCCGCGTCTCGGCAGCTGGATCGCGGATTACCTGCTCGATCGGTTGCTTTGACTCGAGCTCATCTCAGGCCGGAAAGACGGAAGCAGGCCATCATGATTGTTTTGAGGGCAACCAGGAACAGTCCTGCTATACTTCTTCTCAAAGTCGGGTTTCCAGTTCTGGATCGCATTTCCTGACTTCTAGTCGTCCGAAATTACTAGGGCCACTCTCCTTAAGTAAAAATACATGGAATCAGAATTTAGCTGGGCATCACGTCGAACATGTTAAACATCGTTGATATAAAAAAAATAATATTCCTGGCATTCCTGTACATGCAAACCTCGGCCGCGATGCCGGCGGCTTTGCCGGAACTCGGGCTAAACGAGGCCGAACAACAGTGGTTGAGTGAAAACCCCGCGGTCAGTTTTACCGGCGACCCTAACTGGCTGCCATACGAGGCGTTCGACACGAACGGCGAATATATCGGTATCGTCTCGGAGCACCTCGAGCTGATCTCTGCAATGACCGGGATCCGCTTCAAGATGAGTCCCAGCAAGACCTGGACCGAATCCACCATCAAGGCAAAACAGGGGCAGGTCGATATCCTCTCGGAAACGGACGACTCTGACCTCAAGTCTCACCTGGTTTTTACCAACCACTATTTATCGAACCCCATAGTCATTGCGATGCACAACCGGGAAAACTATGTCGAAAGCATCGTAAGAATACAGGATCGGAAAATTGCCCTGATCAAGGATTACGGCTATGCAGCAAAAATCAGGCGTCAATACCAAAATATCGATTTCATTACCGTGGACGACATTCAAGATGGCCTGGTTGCAGTTTCTACCGGAAAAGTGGATGCGCTCCTGTGTACCTTAGCGCTATGCAGTTATACCATCGCCGAATTAGGCTTGAATAACGTCAGAATCGTCGGTAAGACCGAGTTCGATACGAAACTGGCGCTCGGCGTGCAGAAGAATTTACCGCTGCTGGTTTCCATATTGAACAAGGCCATAAGCAATATCAGGCCGGCGCAGCAGCAAGAAATACTCGATGCCTGGATCAAACAGAAGTTTGCGGCACGGATCGACTATACGCTGGTTTATCAGGTGCTCGGTATCGCGCTAGTGCTGATCGCTATTTTTATTTTCTGGAACCGGCGCCTGTCGCGAGAGATAGGCCTCAGAATGGCGACAGAAAATGAATTGAAACAGGAAATGGGACAACGGGAAATGGTATCCGCGGAGCTGGAAAACCAGAATGCGGAACTCGAGCGCTTTGCCTACATGGTGTCGCATGACCTGAAAACCCCACTGGTCACGATAAAAGGCTTTCTTGGCCTGCTCGCCAGGGACATCGCCGTAAACGATTCAGAACGGGTTAACAACGATATCGAAAAGATCAATAGCGCCGCCGACACCATGGGCCAATTATTGAACGATCTGCTGGAGCTTAGCCGCATCGGGCGGATCATGGGTGAGCCAGTAGCCTGCAATCTTTTCGAAATTGCCAACAAGGCGCTCGAACTGGTGCGCTCGGAAATCGACCAGAAACGGATCGAGGTCGTGATCGACGATATGCCGGAAGTCTGGGGTGACGCAACGAGACTGGTCGAAGTTTATCTGAACCTGATCGAGAACGCGGTCAAATTCATGGGCGACCAGGAATCGCCCCGGGTGCATATTGGTTCGGAAGAAAAGAATGACATGCTCTATTGCCACGTGCGCGACAACGGCGTCGGAATTGCCGCCGAATACCAGGCCCAGGTATTCGGTTTGTTCGAGCGGCTGGATACGGATGTCGAAGGCACCGGGGTGGGCCTGGCGCTGGTAAAGCGGATTGTCGAAGTGCACGGCGGGGAAGTCTGGATCGAATCCGAAGGCGCGGGATGCGGCTGCACGGTCATGTTTACCCTGCCAAAGCCCTTGAGTTTAGGGCGTTACAACGAAGACGCGGCTAATAGTCTCGAATCGATAGCCTGATCTGCGATCCCGCTAATCACTCGACTCCCTAAATACACTTTTAACCCTGGTTTATCAAGAAAGCAGACGACAGGAATTAAAATTTCGGCGCCACAAAAGGCCTTAAGGAGTCCTGCAGCGAATTGACTGCAAGCTCGAGCGAGCAGCCCGAGACAGTTGCAACCCGTTGCGCTTAATCCCCTTGCTATGTTTCTTTATCACAAGAACTATCAACCTTGTCCTGTATCCGACCAAGCCTGTAAGAATCAATAATCCCAACCAGCCAGCAGATCAGCAGTACATAGGTTGAAATATTTGCCAGTCCCGTGCCATCGATTGCGGCCTGTTTTGACACCTCTTCCGTTATCCTGGATATATCGAGAGGAATTTCACCACTTTGGATTTTGAAGCTAATTTCCTGCGCCTTTTCTATAGCGGTGGACAGCAAAGCGTAGACACAGACAATTGAAACAGCAGCCAATAGAAAACCCTGAATGTGTTTCTTAAGTAAAAAGTGACCGCTCCCGGGAAAAATTAAAGCTGAAAACAAAGCTGCTTTAACTGATTTAGTCATTCATATTACCAATATTCATTGAGTGCCAGCTGAAACGCGACGCTTTATTCAAGAGATTCTTTACTGGCGACCTCAGCTGCCGTTATAGAAACTGCAGATGCGGTTGCGGCCGCTATGCTTGGCCTGGTAGAGCGCGATATCGGCCTGTTCGATCAAAAGGGTGCAGCTCTTATCGTAGATCGGCAGCATTGCCGCCACGCCTATGCTGACGGTAACA
>CAMYML010000256.1:0-1347 GCA_947259305.1 uncultured Gammaproteobacteria bacterium
GTCCCAGGTGAAGCAGGGGCAGGTGCGTCAGGTGGTAATTGAAGGCCAGAATATATCTGGAGAGCTCACTTCAGGTGCAAAATTCAGCACCTACAGCCCGGAAACTAACAATCTGGCAATGATAGGAATTCTGGAAGAAGCAAAAGTCGATATTGTTGGTAAGCCTCCTGAGCAACCCTCTATGCTTGCACACATGTTTATCAGCTGGTTTCCCTTCATTGTGCTGATCGGTCTATGGGTGTTTTTCATGCGCCAGATGCAAGGCGGTGGTGGTGGTCGCGGCGCCATGTCTTTCGGCAAAAGCAAGGCAAGGCTGCTCGGCGAGGACCAGATTAATATTAGTTTCAACGATGTTGCCGGCGTCGATGAAGCCAAGGAAGAAGTTGCCGAGCTGGTCGAGTTCCTGCGTGATCCCTCCAAGTTTCAAAAGCTCGGCGGCAAGATTCCGAGCGGCGTTTTGATGGTCGGTTCCCCCGGCACCGGTAAGACCCTGCTGGCCAAGGCCATCGCGGGCGAAGCCAAGGTGCCCTTCTTCACCATATCCGGCTCCGACTTTGTAGAAATGTTTGTCGGCGTTGGCGCCTCCAGGGTGCGCGACATGTTCGACCAGGCTAAAAAGCATGCACCCTGCATCATCTTCATCGACGAAATCGATGCCGTCGGACGCCATCGCGGCGCGGGCCTCGGTGGCGGGCATGATGAACGTGAGCAAACGCTGAACCAGCTGCTGGTCGAAATGGACGGCTTCGAAGGTAACGAGGGGGTTATCGTCATTGCGGCGACCAACCGCCCCGATGTGCTCGACCCGGCATTGTTGCGTCCCGGTCGATTTGACCGCCAGGTCGTGGTGCCGTTGCCTGACGTGCGTGGTCGTTCGCATATTCTAAAAGTACACATGCGTAAGGTGCCGGCAGCGGAAAACGTCGATCCGATGGTAATCGCTCGCGGTACCCCGGGATTCTCGGGTGCGGACCTGGCCAACCTCGTCAACGAGGCCGCCCTGTTTGCCGCCCGCGCCAACAAGAAGATGGTGACCATGGGCGAGTTCGAGCGCGCCAAGGACAAAATCATGATGGGCGCGGAACGCCGCTCGATGATTATGAAGGACGAAGAAAAGAAACTCACCGCTTATCACGAGGCAGGACACGCCATCGTCGGCAGGCTGGTGCCCGACCATGACCCGGTATATAAAGTGAGTATTATCCCACGGGGTCGCGCGCTGGGTGTGACCATGTTTTTACCCGAAGACGATCGCTATAGCTACAGTAAGCAGCATCTCGAAAGCCAGTTGTCGAGTCTGTTTGGCGGGCGCATCGCGGAGCAGCTGATTTTTGGCGACGAAGCGGT
>CAMYML010000256.1:1382-6580 GCA_947259305.1 uncultured Gammaproteobacteria bacterium
GACGAAGCGGTAACCACTGGCGCCTCGAACGATATCGAACGGGCAACTAGCATCGCGCGCAGCATGGTTACCCAATGGGGGCTGTCAGACCGCATGGGGCCGCTGTCGTATAGCGAAGATGAAGGCGAAGTTTTCCTCGGCAAGAGCTATGGCAAACAGAAAACCGTGTCGGACGAAACCGCCCATTCGATCGATTCCGAGATTCGCACGATTATCGATCGCAACTACCAGCGATCGGTCGATATCCTGAAGAAAAACGAAGATAAGCTGCACCTGATGGCTGACGCTTTAATGAAGTATGAAACCATCGACGCGTTGCAGATCGACACGATTATGCAAGGCAAGGAGCCCGGACCACCCGAGGACTGGTCTGACGACGAGACCGGGCCAACGCCGACCGCGACTTCGGGTGATTCCAGTACGGACGACGATCCGGATCTGGATCCTGCGAAGCTGCATTAGCGTTTCGCGAGCCTGGCCGGCCGCTATGTTCGATGTCACAACTGACGATATCCAGTAATCTTCAAGTCATGGGGGTCATTAACACGACCCCCGATTCATTTTCGGACGGCGGCAAGTTCGATAGCCTCGAGAAAGCCTTCGCGCACGCCCGGAAGTTGATTGCCGACGGTGCCGATATCCTCGATATTGGCGGGGAATCGACGCGGCCCGGAGCCCATGCGGTGGATCTCGAAGAGGAGCTGAGACGCACAATTCCCCTGATCACGGCCATCCGCGAAATCTCTGATATCCCGATTTCAATCGATAGTAACAAATCGGACGTCATGCGCGCCGCGGTCGAGGCCGGCGCCAGTATCATCAACAGCGTCTGGGCCCTGCAGATGGACGATTCGCTGCAGGTCGCAGCCGAACTCGAGGTACCGGTCTGCCTGATGCATATGCAGGGCACGCCGGCAACCATGCAACACAACCCCGTCTATAAAAACGTTGTAGCCGAAGTCAAAGCGTTTCTCGCGGCACGCATCGCCGCCGCGGTAGATGCAGGCATCGGAATCGATCAGATAATTATCGACCCGGGGTTTGGTTTCGGCAAGACTATTGAACATAACCTGTTATTATTGAAATCATTGGGCGAGTTCCGTGAACTGGGCGTTCGCGTGCTGGCAGGATTATCGCGTAAAAAAATGATCGGTACGATTCTGGACAAACCCGCGGATCAGCGGCTCTACGGCAGTTTGTCGCTGGCCGTGATGGCGGCGATGCTGGGCGCCGATATCCTGCGTGTGCATGATGTGGCTGCAACCGCCGACGCGCTGGCGATGGTTGCTGCGCTTGGCAGGGTAGCCTGATGGCGCGTAAATACTTCGGCACTGACGGCATCCGCGGTCGCGTGGGGCAGCACCCGATGACGGTCGACTTCGTCATGAAACTCGGCTGGGCTGCCGGCAAGGTGTTATCCCAGTCGGGGCATGGCCAGGTTGTGATTGGCAAAGATACGCGCATTTCGGGATACATGTTCGAGTCCGCACTCGAGGCCGGGCTCGCGGCCGCCGGTCTGGATGTGCTGCTGCTCGGACCCATGCCGACTCCGGCGATTGCCTATGTTACCCAGGCGCAGCGCGCCGTTGCCGGGATTGTAATCAGCGCGTCGCATAATCCTTATCACGACGATGGCGTCAAATTTTTTAATGGCGACGGTTTCAAGTTGCCGGATTCGACCGAAGAGGCCATCGAAGCGATGCTCGATGAGCCACTGGAAATGGTCGAACCCGAAAACATTGGCAAGGCCAGCCGCATGGAAGACGCCAAGGGTCGCTATATCGAATTTTGCAAAAGCTCGATCGCGTTTCAGACTTCACTGCGCGGCATGAAGCTGGTTGTCGATTGCGCCAACGGTGCCACCTACCATATCGCGCCAGCGGTGTTTCGTGAACTAGGTGCGGAAGTCATCGAAGTCGGTACCAATCCCAATGGCATGAATATCAACCAGGGGGTCGGGGCACTGTATCCGGAAAGCATGCGCGCCGAGGTGCTGGAAAATCAGGCGGATCTCGGGATTGCCTTTGACGGCGATGGGGACCGCGTAATGATGATGGACGCCCGTGGTGATGTGAAAAATGGCGACCAGTTACTCTACATTATCGCCAGGAGCAAACTCATGAGCGGTCAGCTCAATGGCGGCGTGGTCGGCACCCTGATGACCAATCTGGGATTTGAGCACGCCCTGCAGGCGCAGCAGATTCCATTTCGACGCGTCGCAGTGGGCGATCGCTACGTCATGGCACAGTTGGTCGAGAACGGCTGGTTTCTGGGTGGCGAGTCTTCCGGGCATATCATATGCCTCGACAAAACGACCACGGGTGACGGCATCATCGCGGCGTTGCAGGTGCTGGAGTGGCTAGTTAAGCAACAGCAAACGCTGACCGAAGCCTGTAGCGATATGGAAATTTACCCGCAAACCATGATTAACCTGCCGATAACTCAGTCCCTTGAGCTAGATGAATCGCCCTCTATACAGGATGCGATTAAATCGGCCGAGACCGAACTTGGGGATACCGGTCGGGTGTTGTTACGGGCCTCCGGCACCGAGCCGCTGATTCGGGTCATGGTCGAAGGTCAGAATGCGCCCCAGGTCGAAAAAATTGCAGCCGAACTGGCGCAAGCGGTCAAACGGGCCACCGCTGGTTAGTCGGGTAGGTAAAATATCGCCAAATCGCCAATTCCGGATTGATTTCTTGGGCCGAGGTGAGTAACCTTTGGCGCCTTTTAAATGACCGGTAATAAATATGCGTTCCAGCCTTATCGCAGGTAACTGGAAAATGAACGGCAGTCTGCCATCTGTCATCGAACTGGTTGAGGGCATCAAGGCCGGAAGTGCCGGCAATGCGGAACTGGCGGTGTGCCCGCCGGCGGTATACCTGATGAAGGTGGGCGGTATGCTGGCCGATACCGATATCGCACTCGGATCGCAAAATGTCTGTGATCATGAGGCGGGTGCCTTTACCGGGGAAATTTCCGCGGCCATGCTGGTCGAATGCGGCTGTCGCTACGCTATCGTCGGACACTCGGAGCGTCGTTCGCTCTACCTGGAGTCCGATCAGCTAGTAGCGGCTCGCTTTGCGATGGCGCTCGGCGCGGGGCTAACGCCGATTCTCTGCGTTGGTGAAACCCTCGAGGAACGCGAGCAGGATGTCACCGAAGCGGTTGTGGCCAGGCAGATCGATGCCGTCATCGACCTCTGCGGCATCGATGCGATCGATAAATCGGTAATCGCCTATGAGCCGGTATGGGCCATCGGCACCGGCAAGGTAGCGACTCCGGAGCAGGCGCAGGCGGTACATTCATTCATTCGCGGCAAGCTGTCACAGGCTGATGCCGAGGTCGCGCAGCAGCTGCGTATTTTATATGGCGGTAGTATGAACCCGTCGAATGCGGCAGAGTTGCTGTCGCAGGCGGATATTGATGGCGGATTGATCGGCGGAGCAGCATTGAAGGCCGACGACTTTCTGGCTATCGCGCAATCGGCTTAGGAAAATTTATGGAAAACATCAATAGTATTTTACTCGTAGCGCAGGTGTTGCTGTCGATCTCACTGATCGTGCTGATCCTGATGCAGCATGGTAAAGGTGCTGACGCTGGGGCGGCGTTTGGCAGCGGTGCATCGGCAACCGTATTCGGTGCGCGTGGCTCGGGAAATTTTCTCAGCAAGGCAACCACAATCCTCGCGATTTTGTTTTTTATTGTATGCATGTCGCTGGCCTATACTTCCAGTAACCGGGTGGCACCCGATAGCGTAAGCGGCAGTGTGACAACCCAGGAACTCGACGCTGTGCCAACTGCGGACACCGACGTCATGCAGGGCGGGGATATACCGCCCGCCGAAACTGCTGGCGATATTGCAAACGATTCTGATTTACCCCCGGCCGAGTAACCGGGGATATGCCGATGTGGTGGAATTGGTAGACACGCTATCTTGAGGGGGTAGTGGCGAAAGCTGTGCCGGTTCGACTCCGGCCATCGGCACCATTTTTATTAATCTGGACCCGGGCTTGCCCGGGTCGATTTTGTCGGCTCGATTAGACGGTTTTATGCTGTCTGGCGGCGGATTTATTAATGCTTTGTATGCGATATTCCTCGTCCGCAGGAGAGTTCTTGACACTATATAGGTGCCACAATAGACTGGCGCCTCGCAGTTTTAGAGCAGGCTTTGCGGGGAAAGGTCTCGATCAATGTTAGGTAATTATCTACCGATTCTGATTTTCATGTGCATCACGCTCTTCATGGGGTCGGTGTTTATCATCCTGGGTAAGCTTTTGGGGCCTTCACGTCCCGATGCCGAAAAAAATTCGCCTTACGAA
Organism: uncultured Gammaproteobacteria bacterium; assembly: GCA_947259305.1. Classification (GTDB taxonomy): domain Bacteria; phylum Pseudomonadota; class Gammaproteobacteria. The sequence continues at coordinate 5,702 of CAMYML010000256.1, forward strand.
TGTGGTTTCGAAGCCTTCGAAGACAGCCGCATGAAATTCGACGTTCGTTACTACCTGGTTGCTATCCTGTTTATCATTTTTGATCTCGAGATTGCCTTCCTCTTCCCATGGGCGATCGTACTCGACCAGATCGGCACATTTGGCCTGCTGGCGATGGCAGTTTTTCTCGCGGTACTGGTTATCGGCTTCATTTACGAATGGAAAAAAGGAGCGCTCGAATGGGAATAGAGGGTGTTTTCGAACAGGGTTTTGCTACTACCTCTCTCGACAAGCTGATCAACTGGGCGCGTACCGGTTCGATGTGGCCGATGACTTTCGGGCTCGCCTGTTGCGCAATAGAAATGATGCAGGCCGGCGCGGCACGTTACGACCTCGATCGTTTTGGCATTATTTTCCGGCCCAGTCCGCGCCAGTCCGACGTCATGATCGTGGCCGGCACGCTGGTCAACAAGATGGCGCCGGCCCTGCGCAAGGTCTACGACCAGATGGCAGAACCGCGCTGGGTGATTTCGATGGGTTCCTGCGCCAATGGCGGCGGTTATTACCATTACTCCTACGCGGTGGTGCGCGGCTGTGATCGCGTGGTGCCGGTCGACGTCTACGTGCCTGGCTGCCCACCCACCGCGGAAGCGCTGCTCTACGGTATTATCCAGTTGCAAAACAAGATTAAACGCACCAACACCATAGCCCGCTAAGATGTCGGATTCTAATCAGCAACTGGCGGAAGCATTGCGTGTGGCGCTGGGTGATAAAGCAGACTCGGTCAGCGTCGCCTACCGCGAGCTAACCGTGGAAGTGAAAGCCGAGAATCTGCTCGATGTCGCCACCCTGGTACGCGATCAGGCGGGGTTTCAATTCCAGCAACTGGTCGATCTCTGT
>CAMYML010000257.1 GCA_947259305.1 uncultured Gammaproteobacteria bacterium
TCTGAACCCATACCGATTACTCCAAAATTCGCAGCAATCGCGGAAGCGGTACCACCGCTGGACCCAGCCGGTACGCGGCTGAGGTCATAGGCGTTTCTGGTCTCACCGTGGGTGGAACTGATCGTGTTATAGGGACTAAACGCCCACTCCCCCATGTTGGACTTGGCGATGATGATAGCATCGGCCTGCCGCAGTTTTTTAACCATATAGGCATCATCTGGTGGAATGGATCCTGACAAAGCGATGGAGCCGGCTTCGGTTGGCATATCGGCGGTATCAAAGTTATCTTTTAATATGATTGGGACACAATGCAGACTGTGCATCGTTTTCGTCGCCTGGAATTTTTTGTCCAGGGCTTTGGCTTCGTCGATAGCATTTGGATTAATATAAATGATGGAATTAAGATTACTGATTTCATCGTACTTTTTAATGCGATTGAGGAAGCCATTTGTAATTGCCTCGCAGTCGATTGTTTGATCTTTTATTGCAGCGTGAATGTCATCAATAGTGGTCTCTATAAAGGAAAATTCAGAGGGCTTCTGCGACGGCATTGATGTGGCACATGCTGAAAGCAATAAACCGACTGAAGTTAGCAGTAACCAGCAGACAGCAATTCGACTGACAGAAATCACGGAGGAAATAGAATTCATTTAGTGTCGCCCTCTGGAGCGAAGAGGCTTTCAGAAATAGAAAATTTGCAGGTTTGTTCCCTAGTATACCGCCTAAGGTAAGATGCAGTGGTTTAATCGTGGGATCAACGAAGAGGGTCGGCTGTTGACCGAAGATCGCCACCTGTATCAGATTTGTCAGCGTCTGTTATCGGAAAAATATTCACAATAACCCTTCCATTAGCTATTTAGCATCACTGAAAGTCCGATGCAAAACCACGGCAGGTAGCACTTTGCTAAGATATGAATTTTCAATCGGCCTTCAAAGCGTATGCAAAAGATATTAATCATCGTTGCGATCGGACTCGCATGGCCCTGGTTTAGCTCGATGTCTATTGGTCGATTACCGAGTGATGTTGTTATTGAACGAGACAATTTCACATTTCACTTCCCAATAACGACTTCGATCATTATTAGCGTCCTTATATCTTTGGCAATCTGGTTTTTCCGTCACTAAGGTTTCTGAAGTAATGGAATGGGACAAATTTGCTCAAGTCGCTTAGCAGTCAATTAAAAAGACCAAAGATTTTTTAGCAGGTAGACTTGATTACTCTGCGTGCTGATGGAAATCTTACCAGGCAAATCAACCTGGCATAAAAATGACGCCGACAAATTCCGTGCTGGTTATCAAGATTTTGTTTTTGTTGCTTTTGGCTAACGGCACGCCGGTGATTGCAAAGAAACTCCTCGGCTCAAGATTGGCTTACCCTTTAGATGCTGGTAAGAAATTTTTTGATGGCCTGCCTCTGTTTGGGATCTCTAAGACATATCGTGGAATTATTTCTTCAGTAATAGTAACTTCGGGTGGTGCCGCATTAATTGGCTACTCAATTCAGACTGGCATTCTGTTTGCGATCGCATCGCTAGCCGGTGATCTGGCTTCCAGTTTTATAAAGCGACGATTGGGCCTCCCACCCAGTAGCAGAGCACTTGGGCTAGACCAGCTTCCAGAGTCGACATTCCCATTATTGTTATTTTGGCAAACACTTGAATTGAGCATAACAACAGCCGCGACTGTCGTGATTATTTTCTTTGCCGGGGAAATAATTCTGTCGCAAATACTGTTTCGCCTAAAGATTCGTGAGCGACCGTACTAGAAATTCCGGGGACAGTATACCTATTAAGTTAAGGCGCTTATTTGAACAGATATAATGTCCCCTGGTTTTACGAACAACCTCAGAACGCCACTTCGATCAGGTAAGGTCCCTGCGTTGCGAAGCCGGCGTCGATCGCGCTCGAGAACCCGTCCATCGTATCGACGCGCACAGCGTCGATGCCGAATGACCTGGCGAGGGAGACCCAGTCGATTTCCGGGTTGTCAATGTCGAGCAAGGCCGATGCTTTAGGGCCGATTTCTGTTACACCCACGTTCTGCATCTCATTGCGCAGGATCTGGTACTTCCGGTTGGCGAACACGATGGTCAGAATATTCAGGCCTTCGCGAGCATGCGTCCACAATGCCTGCGGCATAAACATGCCGCTGCCATCACTCTCGAGACACACCACCTTTCTCTCCGCGCAGGCGATTGCGGCGCCCGCGGCTACCGGCAGTGCAAAACCGATCGACCCACCGGTCGGCAGCATCCAGTCATGCGGGCGAGACGACCGGGTCGCCGTGATAAATGAGCGGCCCGTGGTGAGACTCTCATCGACCACAATGGCGTCGGCTGGAAGCGTCGCCGCCAGCAGTTGGCCGATTTTTTCGGGTGTTATCGAACCCGTCGGACGTGCAGGCAGGTCGAGATCGACCTTTGCTGCCATAGACTGCTTCGCCCCGACGGCGTCAGCCAGAGCTTCGAGCGCGTAAGGGATGTCGCCCTCGACGCTGACCAGCTCATGAATTCGCGTTCCCGGCTGATACAGCAGTCCCGGTTTTCCCGGATAGGCAAAAAAGCCCACCGGTGCCCCGGCGCCGACCAGAATGATGTTCTCCACGTCTTTCAATAAGTCGATTGCCTGATCGATCGGGTAGGGAATGCGCTCGATGGCTACACGACCCGCGCCGCGCTCGATCCTCGAGGCAAGCGTTTGCGAGTAAAGACGCGCACCGGTTGCAGCCGCGATCATTCCTGCAAATTCCAGCGGCCCCTGCCGCGTCGCCTGCCCGGCGAGGATAAGGGCCGAGGTCCCGTCAAGTTCAAGAATCTTTGCAGCCGCATCGATAGCGCTGTCAGTCGGCCTTGCCGGCGGCGATAGCAGCGAGGCGCTGGTAACTGCGGGCTGTGCATTTCTAACCTCGTTCCACGCCGTGTCGGCCGGCAGGATCAGGGAGGCTATTTTGCCGGGTGCACTCCTTGCGGCCGCGACGGCCGCGACGGCATCCGACGCCAGTGAGTCGGCGTTCGCAGAGGTTCGCACCCAGTGACTGAACGGACGAGCGGTTCCCTCGATGTCCGATGTCAGCGGTGCGTCAAGTTGTCGATGATAAGTGGCGTGATCACCAATGATATTAACAATCGGCGAGTTCGCCCGCATCGCATTGTGCAGGTTCGACAGACCGTTCGCGAGGCCTGGGCCCAGATGCAGGAGCGTTACCGCCGGGCGATCGAGCATGCGCGCGTATCCGTCGGCCGCACCGGTCACTACGCCTTCGAACAGACCAAGCACGCAACGCATTTCGCCGACCTGGTCGAGGGCGGCGACAAAGTGCATTTCCGATGTGCCCGGATTGGCAAAACAGACATTGACGTCATTTCGCGACAGGGTAGTGAGCAAACTCTCAGCGCCGTTCATGGATAGCCTCTCCAAGCATCGATAGGAAACATCAACCGGGGGTCAGGCCTTACATTTTACAGACCAGGGTTATTTTTGAAATTGGCAGGACGGGTATCGGCAGTATAAACTGCCTATTTTCACTACTCCACCAAATATCGAGCAGGAACTCGCGCTACTGCCCGGCTAAGGCGCATCCGAGCTCTGACCACGATCGCAGCGCACCCGCGTATTCAACCAGAGGGAATCAGAAGCAATCCATTTGCTCAGACCGGGTCGTCAAGGGTTACGGTTTTGAAATCTGCGGGCGATACGATTTCCAGTAGTTCGAGATCGTCGGAGCATTCGATCTCGCGGTGATTGAGCAGCGGAACCTGATTGATGCAGTCGCCCTTGCGTAATGTCCGGACTCCGATGCCTTCATATTCAAACTTCGCCCAGCCGTTGAGGATATAGACCATCTGAAACTGGCACTCGTGATAGTGCCATTGATGTATCTGGTCGCCCTCTTCCTTACCCCTGGCCCGAATCACGTGCGCCACGTAGTCACCATGGGTACCCGCTTCGATGCCCAGGCCACGGTACTCGAATATTTCCCGCGGCTCACGGCACCAATGTTGATCGCGCCACCAGGGCTCAAGCTTCGCGCATCGACACAATTAACATCGCGGCCGCCGAGGTCGGTGCCGATACGCAGGCTCAGATAACCGTAGCCAGCCAGGAACAGGGTGGCCACCGGTAGCGCGGCGAAAGGTTTGAGTTTTTGCATCATTCCCTCCCTGTCTTTGTGGGTTAAAAAAATCGGGATGGTGCTTCGTAAAGCACCGATCCCGATAACCGGAGTAACCACTCATGAAGTCACCGCCGAAACCTTGACCGTTCCAGTGAGGTCCGACTCGTCAACCTGGTGCGAATCGAACTCGATCCAGAACGCACGTACCGGCTCGCTGATGTTCTTCATGTACTGCTTGCCCATAGCGACAAACTTGATCGAGGGGTGACCTTCGAGATGCTTCATCACCGATTCGGAAACGCAGATTCCGCCTGAGCTCGCAAGCTTTTCGAGCCTCGCCGCCAGGTTCACCGCGTTACCGTAGATGTCGCCGTAATCGGAAATGAGATCGCCAAAATTTACGCCGATGCGAAACAGAATCTGACGGTCGACAGCAAGGTTTTCATTCCATTGGCGGATTGACAGCTGCACGTTGATTGCACAATGCAAAGCGCTATCGGCATCCTTGAACTCCGCGAGAATGGCGTCGCCGGCCAGGTGCGCGATACGCCCCTTGTTACCCGAAACCTGCGTCATCATGATTCTGATCGCCTCTAACAGGCGGTGGTGCGTGCCTTCCTCGTCCTGTTCAGTCAGACGAGCGTAGCCGGCGATGTCGGCGTACATGACAGCGGTCCGCTTGCGTTGCAGGTTGGGAGCAGGAACCTGGTTATTATATTGCTCACAATCCGGCTCCACATAGCCAGAGATGAGCAGGCCTGATCCATGTTCGATCCCAGCCAGTGAGCCCGAATTGCCTACTCGTCCAATAAATGAAACTAAATTTCTTACTAACCTGTTCATTGGTTTACCCACCAGGGGGGAAATGACATCCCTTAGTTATTTTGATAGTGCTAATGATCCATTTAATGCCGAACTTGTATGTGGTATTTCACACACATAACGAGTCAATGTTTATTAACGCTGCAATAGAACACTGAATTAATGAGTACGCCGGCGGGCACACTTATCGCTAGATGAAGTAATTTTTTGAATAGCTAAGGGGCTATAATTGAAAACTAATC
>CAMYML010000258.1 GCA_947259305.1 uncultured Gammaproteobacteria bacterium
CCAAAGCAGCGCCGCGCCGCGGACACCACTGGCGTCACCGTGCTCGGCTTTCAGAATCGGGGTTGCGACGAAATCGGAAAAAACGTAGTCCCCTAACCGCTTTGGAACTTCGTCATATATCGAATCGATATTCGACATACCTCCGCCAAGTACGATTGCATCCGGATCCAGGATATTGATCAAGTGCGCGAGCGAACGGGCCATCTGGTCGTGGTAAAGCTCGATCATCGTACCGCAGGCATCGTCGCCGGCAGCAGCGCCGGCAATGATTTCTTGACTGGAAAGGGCCGCACCAAACCGAACCTGGAAATTAGCCGCGAGCCCGGGGCCGGAAAGAAAGGTTTCGATACAGGCGTTTTTTCCGCAGTAACAGGCGGGTGACCCGTCAATACTGCGCTGCCAGGGCAAGGGGTTATGCCCCCATTCGCCACTGATGGCGTGTGGACCGTTCAGCAGTTTGCCGTCGACCACCAGGCCACCGCCGGTACCGGTACCGATGATTACGCCAAAAACCACCGGGTAACCCCGCGCGGCGCCACCGAGCGCTTCCGACAGGGCGAAACAGTTGGCATCGTTCTCGATACGGACTTCCCGCCCGAGCCTGCCTTCGAGGTCGTCTCGAAACGGTCGACCATTCATACAGTCAGTGTTCGAGTTGCGCAATAGCCCCGACCCGGGGGAAATAGCGCCCGGAATACCGATGCCCACGGTCGTGCGCAATTCGAGACTTGCCTCCGCCTGCTGCACCAACTCTACGATCAGATCGAGAATTGCGTCGTAGCTATGCGCCGGCGTAGCCACGCGTTGTCGGTACACCGATTGCCCCGCGGGATCCAGAACCAGCACCTCGGTTTTGCTGCCGCCCAGGTCAATTCCCAGTTTATGTCTCATTAGCCGTTCTCCGCCGCGGGCCTGGTTTGGTCAGCCAATATAAATTTTTTATGAGATTTTTCACATAATAATAGTTTTTTATCGGCAGAATTTCGAGGTAAGTGAAATCAATAAGCTAGAAGCCTTTTCTGACGCCATTTCTAACCCGAAATTCAAACTTATCCACAGGATATACCCGCCATCTCCACAGATCCGTACACAACATAATGTACTTGACCTTGAGCTAAAACACACTATATTGTATGTCAGGTTAATTATTCACCTTGACCGAATAAATAATACTGGCTGGTTCAATCCAATCCATAAATAGACCAAATACTTGAGTCCGATAGTTACAAATTACTTTAACTATCGCCGGGAAGGAAGTAGCCGAAGATAAACAGACGCGGATCTCATCCGAACACAACATTAGATACTACGGATCGGGCTATAAATGCAAAATATCGAATCACCATTGACCGAATCAGCCGTCGCACCCGTCGAAGCGGTGTCAGCGGTTGCGACCGACAATAGCAGTTCACTGAGCAGCAACTACAACGTCGTCCGTCGGAACGGCAAGTTAACCAGTTTTGATAAAAACAAGATCGCCATCGCGATGACCAAGGCCTTCCTGGCGGTCGAAGGTGGTCAGGCAGCAGCCTCGACGCGGGTTCATGAAACCGTCGAACAGTTAACCGACCTCGTGGTCGCGACCCTGACCCGGCGTCAACCCGATGGCGGCACTTTCCATATCGAAGACATTCAGGATCAGGTCGAACTGGCGTTGATGCGTAACGGCGAGCAGAAGATTGCGCGCTCCTACGTGTTATATCGCGAAGAACGCGCCAATGCCCGCGCGCAGCACATACCCCATCCGGACAACAGGCCGGAAGATGAAGAACCCATCGAGCTCACGGTCAAGCTGGACGATGACAGTATCGCGCCGCTTGATACTGCGCGCCTGCAAACCATCGTCAATGAAGCCTGTGCCGGACTGGAAAGCGTAAGCCCCGAGCGGGTCTATAACGAAACCATCAAGAACCTGTTCGATGGCGTCCCGATCAAGGACGTCAGCCCCACGGTCGTCATGAGCGCCCGCGGTCTGATCGACAGTGAACCCGAGTATTCAAATGTAGCCGCGCGCCTGCTGCTCGACGAACTGCGTACCGAGTCCCTGAGCTTTATCAACGACGGCGCGCCCAGCGCGACCTTTGCCGAGATGGCGGAGCGCTATTGCGGTTACTTCGGCAACTACATCAAGCGCGCGACCGAACTCGAGCTGCTCGACAAGGAATTGCTCAAGTTCGACCTGGAATATCTCGGTAATGCGCTGCAACCGGAGCGCGATCATCAGTTTACCTATCTCGGGCTGCAGACCCTGTACGACCGGTATTTCATTCACCATCAGGATACCCGTTTCGAATTGCCGCAGGCATTTTTCATGCGCGTTGCGATGGGGCTGGCAATCAACGAGGTGCAGCGCGAAGCGCGCGCGATCGAGTTTTACAACCTGCTGTCGTCGTTCGACTTCATGAGCAGTACCCCCACCCTGTTCAACTCCGGCACGCTACGTCCGCAGCTGTCGAGCTGTTACCTGACTACGGTGCCCGACGATCTCGATGGAATTTTCAGCGCGATCAAGGACGACGCCATGCTGTCCAAGTTCGCCGGCGGTCTCGGCAACGACTGGACCCGGGTGCGCGGCATGGGCTCGCACATCAAGGGAACCAACGGCAAATCGCAGGGCGTGGTGCCTTTTCTGAAGGTTGCCAACGATACCGCGGTTGCGGTCAACCAGGGCGGCAAGCGCAAGGGCGCAATGTGCGCCTACCTCGAGACCTGGCATCTCGACATCGAGGACTTCCTCGATTTGCGCAAGAACACCGGTGAAGAGCGCCGCCGCACCCACGATATGAATACCGCCAACTGGATTCCGGATCTGTTCATGCAGCGGGTTGCCGAGGAAGGCCAGTGGACGCTGTTCTCGCCCTGCGAAGTACCCGCGTTGCATGACCTCTATGGCGGCGAATTCGAAACCGCTTACGTGGCCTACGAGGAAAAGGCCGACCGCGGCGAAATCAAGAATTTCCGCCGCATGAAAGCGATAGACCTGTGGCGCAAGATGCTCGGCATGCTATTCGAGACCGGCCATCCGTGGATGACATTCAAGGATCCGTGCAATATTCGCTCGCCGCAGCAGCATACCGGCGTGGTGCACTCATCCAACCTGTGCACCGAGATCACGCTGAACACCTCGGATACCGAAATCGCGGTCTGCAACCTCGGCTCGGTCAACCTGCCGCAGCACGTCGATGCCAACGGCCTCAACCTGGAAAAGCTCGAGAAAACCATCAATACCGCGATGCGTATGCTCGATAACGTGATTGATTACAATTACTACAGCGTGCCGCAGGCACGCACTTCCAACCTGCGTCATCGTCCGGTAGGGCTTGGCATCATGGGTTTCCAGGATGCGCTCTACAAGCAGTATATTCCCTACAGTTCGGGAGGCGCGATAGAATTTGCCGACGAGTCGATGGAAGCGGTCAGCTACTACGCGATTCAGGCATCGACCCAGCTCGCCGAGGAACGCGGCAGCTACTCCAGCTACCCGGGTTCGCTGTGGAGCCAGGGCGTATTGCCGATCGATTCGGTGGCGCGCCTGCGCGAAACACGCGGCGACTACCTGCAGCAGGACGAAAGTTCGCGCATGAACTGGGACAGCCTGCGTCAGCGCGTGATGAGCAACGGCATGCGCAACTCGAACACCATGGCGATTGCACCGACCGCAACCATTTCGAATATTTGCGGGGTTAGCCAGTCGATCGAACCGATTTATCAGAACCTGTTCGTCAAATCGAACCTGTCGGGCGAGTTTACCGTGATTAATCCTTACCTGGTCGACGATCTGAAAAAGCAGGGCCTGTGGGACGACGTCATGATCAACGACCTGAAATATTTCGACGGCAGCCTGCAGCATATCGACCGGGTACCGGACGATCTGAAAGCGATTTATGCCACCGCCTTCGAGATAGATTCGCGCTGGCTGGTCGAAGCCGCATCGCGACGCCAGAAATGGATCGACCAGGGGCAGTCGCTCAACCTCTACATGGCCGAGCCGTCCGGCAAGAAGCTGGATAACCTGTACAAGCTGGCCTGGGTGCGCGGCTTGAAGACGACTTATTACCTGCGCTCGCTGGGCGCTACCGCGGTCGAGAATAGCGCGACCAGCAATAAGCCGGAACCGGTCATCGAAGACGAGCCGAAAGTATGCTCGATCCTCGATCCGGATTGCGAAGCATGTCAATAAAAAGCAGTAGATACGAATCGTAGGAGAAACATATGTTGAACTGGGATGAACCATTAGCCCCACAGCCAAGAACACCGGAACCGGTACTGGAATCGACGGCACCTGCTATCGAACCCACGGCAATTCCGCTCGAACCTGAGCTACCGCGTCAAGATAAGCGCGCCGAAGAGGTTTCCGAACCGGCGCCAGCCCCGCTTTCGGCGAAGCCGATCAACCCGGAAGACAAGCGTGTCGTTAATGGCCTTACCGATATCAATCAACTGGCGCCGTTCAAGTATCCCTGGGCCTGGGAGTATTTTCTCAACGCCAACAAGAACCACTGGACGCCGCTCGATATCAACATGACCCAGGACGTGCATGATTACCTGCACAAGCTGACCCTGGAAGAGCGCCACGTTTATGAAAACGTACTATCATACCTGACCACCTCGGACATCATGGCAATGCGTAACATCGGCCTCGCGGTAATGGAAAAGATGTCTGCGCCCGAACTGCAGATTTACCAGGCGCGCCAGGTATACGAGGAAGCGATGCACACCTGGACGTACCAGCACTGCATCGAAACCCTGGGACTGGATCAGGGCGAGATTTATAACCGCTACCGCGTGGTGCCCGAGATTCACCACAAGATCCAGATGTGTAACCGACGTCTCGATTCGGTGCTGCGCCCCGATATCGATCTCAATGATCGCGATGAACTCGAAAACTTTGTGCTCGCCTACACCTTCTTCGCCGGCGTTTTCGAAGGCACCTGGTTTTACAACGGCTTCAGCCCGATCTTCGCGCTGCAGCGGCGCGGGTTGATGAAGGGTTCAGCCGAACAATTGCAGTACATCATGCGCGATGAAGTGTTACACGCCTCTTTCGGCATCCGGGTGTGCAATCAGATCGTGCTGGAAGAGAACGTCAAAATTGACCCGAAAGTCATTCAACAGATGTGGGAAGAAGCCGAGGCCGCGGAAGAGCAGTATGCGAAGTTCCTGCTGCCC
>CAMYML010000259.1 GCA_947259305.1 uncultured Gammaproteobacteria bacterium
TTGCCTTTACCGGCAGATCTGGATTTCTTGCTCGCAGGCTTCTTTTTGTCCTTGGCGGGCTTCTTTTTTACCCCGGACCTGGTTTTAGGCTTGTTGCCGGCAATTTTTTTGCTCGTTTTAGCAACCGGTTTTGCGCGCAGTTGCCGGGCGCCTGGCCCGGACTTTAGCAGCCTGGATGCGGCAGCTATGGTCGCGCTAGCACGCTTTTCCGAAAAACCCTTGATCAATACGAGTTTATCGACCCCTGCCTCGACCAGGCTCGCGAGATCAGAAATGCCGCTCCTGGCCAGTTCTCCCGCCGTTACCTCGCCGATACCGGGAATCTCGGTTACAGGTACTTTCATGCCTAGAACCTCTTAATTGTTGTTGTAATAGCCTTTCCCGATAATGCAGAAAGCATTTCATTATGCATGATGCACGGGTTAACTTAATTGATACACATCAAGGACGTCGGTTTAGTCGGTTGATCAGTGAGCCGATGAATTCGTTGCGCCTTCCTCACCAGCCAATGCAACACGACCAGCCCAGCAGAAGATTTCATTGAGAGGACTTCATCATCGAAACCAGAGCATCGAGTTGAGTCATTCTTTTGCGTAAAACTCGATTCCGCAATTCGTCCGCTGTCATGGCGACGAGCATCATTCTGGAGGATGCATCAAGCGACGCGGTGACATCGAACAGCGATAACTCGAGCTGGTATTCCCCGGCCAACGGCAATACCCGCTCATAGCCGGAGTCGGATCTCAGGCCCCCCTGCTAGTGCGCAACCTCTACCAGGACCGTGGTTGATGCTTCGTTGGCATCGGCATCTTACGCGCTGTAGCTGCGGCCATCGCCCTGGCATAACCGCATATCAACCAAATGACACGAAAAGCAAAAGACATCTACAAAAGTGTCAAATGCCTGGATTCCAGGTTGATTTAAGCTAACTGTCACCACGACTTTCAAAATTCGCTAAAAACCGGTTAAAGATTTACCGCTTCCGCCCGATGGAACATGCATGAAATTCGAATTTTTCGCTGTCCTCCATGCACAAAACACCAACCGGCGATAGCGGGCCGCCGACGCTCGATCCGACGCTGTCGATACAAAATCGGCTACGCCTGACGGCCCGGGTTGCCGTCAGTGTGAGCCTGGTGGGCTCGATTGTGTTAGTGGTTACCCTGTATTTCCTGCTAAGAGACCAACCCCAGGAAAGCTATTACCAAATCATTCAGTCGTTGACCCGTAGCAAGGATCGGTTGATGTTGGCAATGTTCGCCGCCGGCACGCTGATTGTTTTGATGGCAGGGCTGATCACCTGGCTTATCACGCTCTATTCCAGCCACCGGGTTGCCGGGCCCCTGTACCGGTTTTCAAAGAACCTCGAGCTGGAAATAGAACGCGGTCCGGTAGCGACCACGAGCCTGCGCAAAGACGATGGCTTTCAGGAGTTGTCGAACAAGTTGAGCGTGGCCGCCGACGGACTAACACGCTATTACACGCAGCAACTCCAGGCTGTCGACGAAATTTCCCGGAATTTGAATGCAGAGCAACCGTGCAGCGTTGATCAGTACCGGGATTTACTGCAAAAATTAGAAACCACGATATCGGGTGCATCGTGAAAATCGCGCCAGCCTTGCTGGTCATTGCCGTTTTGTCGGTTTTGCTCCTGCGCACCAACTTCGACCTGCAGGCAACCATCACCCACCCGGCAAACATGCCCTGTAATACTTGCCACCTGGCGCAGGGCGCGATTGACCGGGCGAACGCCAAGACGCTGGTTGCCAGCCAGGAAGAGCTATGCAGCGGCTGCCATCAAAATGCCCTGACGGCGAGCCATCCAAGCGGCATCAAACCGCTAACGGAACCGCCCGCGATTTTTCCCCTCGACTGGAAAGGCGATATGACCTGCAGCACCTGTCATCGCGTACACATTGACGATCCGGGCAAATTACGCGTAAAACGCCAGGGCAAGGCATTATGCCAGTCCTGCCATGACGAAAAATTTTTCAGCGGTATGAAGGACGAAGGAACCTCGGTACTGAAGTTTGGGCATCTTGATGCGAGACAGTCACTGAGCGGAAATATCGATAACTTTTCCATCCAGTGTATGTCCTGCCACGATACGCTGGAGGATAATCTGCGAGTTCGTCTAAGCGGCGAGGTGCTGCGACACGACAGCAACCGCGTCAATCATCCTGTCGGCAAGCGCTATGTAGATAGCGTCTCCTATGGCGGTTATCGGCCCCTGGGCAGCTTGCCGGCGGCAATCGCCCTGCCCGACGGCAAGGTCAGTTGCATTTCCTGCCACGAGGGTTACAGCGGGCAGCACGGCAAGCTGGTAGTCGATAACCAGGGCGACAGGCTTTGTTTCACCTGCCACGACCTGTAACCCGGAACCGACCCGATGACCGAAAAGAGAAAGCAGTTTTACAACGATCAGAAATTACAGGGTTACCTGTTGGCGGGCTTGATCATCCTCGAATTTGTGCTGGTCTTGTTAATGCTGCTGTATTTTTTCGTCGAACTGAACAACATCATCGATGCTCACCTTTACCGGTTGCATGACACGCAAACAGCTTCATGGCCGGAGATACTTTCGTTACTGGCATTGACGATGGGTGGTTTCCTGATCGTCAACATCACGGCATTGTATTTTGCCCACCTGGTCTGGGGACGCTACGTCAAGCAAACGATTTACCTGTTTTCCGCCGGTCTCGACAAAATTATCGCGCGGGACTTTTCCGACAATCCGCCGACCCATTCCAGCCATCACCATATCATCGTATTGCTCGAAACCTGGCTTAGCAAGGAACAACGACGAAACCGGCAAATCAGGGTGCAGGTCGAGCGCCTTGAGAGTTATGCCGGCAAACCGATAACGCCGTCCAACCAACGGGAAATTCAGAAAATTCTGGATGACTACCAACGCCTGTTAACGCAATAGGAATATCAACGGGGTCAGTGCCGACTGACCTCATGCGAACCTGGCCAGCTGAAAAGTCCACATATCAATCGACACGGACCCTTTGAATACTGTGCTTCCACACCCGGCCTATCAACGTTGTAGTCTTCGACGGGTACTAATGTTAAGAACCATCCAAGGGCTTTTCACGATTATCGGGGAGTGGTATACGCAACCCTTAACGCTCTACTACTGCTTCATTGACCGGTAACTTCCAACCGCTGCTGTCAAAATTGACACTGCTCCGCTGGCGAATGGAATAGGGGCGCTTTCCCGATGATTCGTAATAAATACGGGTCATGATTTCACCGAGCAGGCCGGTAGCAAAAAACTGTATCGACATCAGCACCAGGAAGATACCGGTTAATAACATAGGACGATCCCCGATATCCTCGCCGAGAAATACCTTCAGGTATAGCAGGTATACCAGCATCAGGCTGCCCGCCCCACCAAGAAGAAAACCGATACGCCCGAAAAAATGCGCCGGCCGGGCACGGAAACTCATGAAAAAATAGACTGAAACCAGGTCGAGCAATACCCGATACACGCGGGAAAGCCCGTATTTCGAATAGCCGAACTGGCGCGCATGATGAGTCACCGCTACTTGCTTGATCCGGGTTGGGGAAGTATGTGTCGCAACCCAGGCAGGGATAAAGCGATGCATCTCACCGTAAAATCGGATTTCCTTGATCACGTCCATTCGGTAGACCTTAAGCGAGCAGCCATAATCCTTCATGCGAATCCCCGAAAAACGACCAATCAGCCGATTGGCCAGGATTGAGGGCAGCTTGCGGTACCAGAAGTTATCCTTGCGATTTTGGCGCCACCCGGCCAGCAGATCCAGATCTTCGGCAATAACCTGCTCGACCATTTTCGGAATATCCGCTGGATCATTCTGCAGGTCGCCGTCCAGTGTGACCAGAATGTCGCCCTGAGCAATATCGATGCCGGCCTGCATCGCTGCCGTTTGGCCAAAATTTCGCTGCAATTCAATCACCCTCAGATGATCCCCGTATTGTGTAGCAGCCTCGGTTAATCGCTGCTGGGTGGCGTCTGAGCTACCATCGTTGACGAGGATAAGCTCCCAGTTATGCTCAAAATGTTCCAACGCTGCGTGCACCGCACTGGCCAAAGGCTCCACGTTGCTCTCTTCGTTGTACATGGGGATGACGATAGATATATTCACGATTCAGTCCAGTTAGTCTGCTTTATTACGAATTTTCATTCTCGGTCCAGCTCGCGTAGCGGCGTCGCTGAGATTGATTTTCCAGGTAGAAAATGACCTAGCAGCCCACTCAGTAGCGCACAGGAGAGCAAAAATATATGCAGATTTACAGCCGCTAGCAGGGCCTGCTGGGGGTCCATACCCGAGGGTATCATCGCCACGACTATGGCCGCCTCATAAGTTCCCGCACCGGCAAAACCATGCACGGGTAGCACGCTACTGAGTTCACCCGCGATGGCACCCAGCAGGGCGGTACCGGCGTCGATCGACACGAACTGTTGCAAAACCCAGACAAATACGGCCAGTTTCACGGCCCAATTCAGGACTGTCCAGAATGTACTCATTGCCAACAGACGCCAGCTATCAGGCAAGGACTGGCGAATCCTGCTTGAAACAAGGCTTATCCTCCGCGACTTCGCCGTTTCTAACCAACCAAGCAAAGCCGGCAGCATTTTCCAGCAAATGGGTATTATTGCCGTCAGAATGATTGACGCCAGTAACGCGTTGAGCAGGCCACCTCCGGTCAGCATCAGGGATATGACTCCAAGCATGAGCACCACGTAAAGATCCAGCAACCGAAACCAGAACAGGGCAGGCAGGGATCGCGCGGGCCGAATATCGAAATAACGTTGGATAAGGATCGGAAAGCTTATTTACCCGGTCCGAATCGGCAACAATGTATTGCAGAAGTTGTGAATCAGCATCAGCTTCAGCGCCGACGAGAAATAGTCTCGTAGTTCCCTTGAAAAAAAGAAAACCAGTCGCAATGTGCGTATGCCGTAACTGATTAGCACCAGAATTACAGCAACCACCAGTTGTACAGGCTGCAGTGAGCTCCAGGGAACCAGAATTGCCTGCCAGCCTACCAGATATTCGGCGGCGAGGATCATGCAGAGCAAAAAAAGTAATCCGATCAGAATTCGTCGGCGCGGCGATGAGTTGGTGAACATTGGTTACGGGCACCCTGATTTAGGCGAT
>CAMYML010000260.1 GCA_947259305.1 uncultured Gammaproteobacteria bacterium
CAATCCTTCGTAAAACAGTAAATCGGTCTCTTCCGCGAAAGACTCCCATTCGGTGAATTCACCCGGTGCAACGCCAAAGCGATCGCTTTCCTTTTCATCGTGCACGTAGTGGCGGGTGCGGCCGGTGCCGGTTTCGCTGTACTGACGGAACACGTCCTCGAGATCCGACAGCCGGTTTGCTTCGGGACCGAAATGGCTGAAATTCTTGTTACCCGTTTCCTCGGCATCGGCCATCGCCGCCTTCATTTGCTGACGGTTGTAGCGATGGAAAGCGTCACCCTCGATAAAACAGGCGCTGATATTTTCACGAAAGAAAATATGCTCGAAGGTGTGCTTGACGGTCGAAGTACCCGCGCCTGACGACCCGGTAATGGATAAAATGGGATGTTTTCTGGACATAGACGAACCCTAGTTTCTCAGTAAGCTGCGATTTTCGAACAGCGGGAAGCGGGTGCTTTCGACGGCGTCGCCGGAAATGTAGTCGATGACTTCCTGTACCCGGTCTTCGGAACCGAAAATCAGCGGTACCCGTTTGTGCAGCGAGGCCAGCTTCATGTCCAGCAATCTTTCGACGCCGTCACTCGCCATTCCACCTGCCTGTTCGATAATGAATGCCAGCGGGAGTGCTTCGTAGAGCAGCCGCAAACGGCCACTGCCGTAGTTGGGGCGGGAATCACCCGGATATAGAAACACGCCGCCACGAACCAGGATCCGATAGGCCTCGGCAACCAGCGAGGCGTTCCAGCGCATATTGAAATCTTCGCCCAGCGGACCATCCTCACCGGCGACGCAGTCATCGATGAAATGGCGCACGCTGTCATCCCAGAAGCGGTAATTCGAGGTGTTGATAGCGAACTCGCGTTGTCCGGTGGGTACTATCAGCGCGTTTCCGACCTGGTAGAATTTTTCATCCTCCGGATCGAGTACAAAGCTGAAACTGCCTGCGCCGCATGTCAGGACCAACCGGGCTTGCGGTCCGTAAAAAAGAAATCCCGAGGCTTGCAGAATACCGCCAAGGTTTTTGTCGAAAAGATTTCCGGCGGTGGCCGACAGCACGGAAAAGATAGTACCAATCGAAGTATTGGTATCGATGTTGGAGGAGCCGTCGAGCGGGTCTATGGAAACGCCGAGATCAGCAGCTGAATCCATCTCCAGCAATTCGGTGGTTTTTTCCGAGGCAAGAAAAGAGATAGGCATCTTGCGCAGGGCTTCCTCGAACAGCGTTTGTGACAGCGTTTCCAGCGGTTTCTGCAGCTCGCCATCGGGTTTGGTGATGCTGATGGCCTCGGGTAGCTCGTCCCTGCCTTGTCGGGAGATCATCTTTGCCAGTTTTGCGCCGGTACTGGCAATCACCAGTATGATAGAGGCGAGATCTTCGTGAACCCCGTCTCGCTGCGCCCATGCGGCGAGTTGATGTTCCAGCCTGATTCCAGATGTCATACGAATATCACGTTCAAACTTATTGAGACGCAGTTATTCTGTGGTCGCTTGCATATTTAGTAAAGTTTAATAAACTTTACAATTATGAAAGAAAAACTTTACCCGTGGTTACGCCAGATAACGCTTAAACAAATTCGTGGTTTCGAGGCCGTGGTGGATGCCGGCAGCGTCTCCAGCGCCGCCAGGGAACTGCATCTGACTCCGCCAGCAGTGTCTCTTCAGCTGCGCGATCTCGAGAACGCAATCGGTATTCCGCTGCTGGAACGCAGCGATTCAGGGCTAATACCCACGCTGGCCGGTCAGCGGCTGTTCGATCTTTCGCAGGAAATACGGGAAACCCTGTCACGTTTTGGCGAATCCGTTACGGAACTGAAGGGAATCGACCACGGCGTGGTCTCGGTCGGCGTGGTCAGCACCGCGCGTTACTTTGCGCCGATGGTACTGGCCGAATTCATGCGAATTTACCAGGACATCAAGATTCAGCTGCAGGTTGGCAACCGTGCAACCATCATGCAGAAACTGGAAAACCTGGAACTCGATTTCGCCATAACCGGCCTGCCGCCGGAGCATTTCGAAGTCAAGAAGGAGTTCATCAGCAATCATCCGCAGATCATCATCGCCGCACCCGATCATCCACTGGCAAAAGAGAGCAGAATTCCTTTGGGCGAACTGAAGGATGAAACCTTCCTGCTCAGGGAACCGGGCTCCGGCACGCGTTCGGTTACCGACCGACTGTTTGCCCGCCGTAAAGGCCTGCCAAAATCCGGCCTCGAGTTCGGCAGTAACGAAACCATCAAACAGGCCGTCATGGCGGGCATGGGAATCGCGCTCATATCCGCACACACGGTCGCGGCTGAACTCAAGGAAAGACGCCTGGTTGCGCTCGACGTCAAGGGCACGCCGATAAACCGCAAGTGGTTTGTCGTAAAGCACGCCAACAAACGTTTCCTGCCATCGGCGCAGGCGCTATGGAACTTCGTCGCGCGCAACGGCAAACATTACCTGCCGAAACCCTGAGTCATTCAAACTCCTTGAACTTTATCGCGTAGTAAACCACCGGGATTACGACCAGGGTCAACAGGGTTGATATCAGAATGCCGAAAATCAATGCAATCGCCAGACCGTTGAAAATCGGATCGTCGAGAATGAAAAAAGCGCCCAGGATCGCGGCCAGAGCGGATAGCGTTATCGGTCGCGCGCGCACCACGGCCGCCTGGATTACCGCTTCCTTGAAGGCGGTGCCGGCCGCAACCTGCTGATTGATGAAATCCACCAGTAAGATCGAGTTACGCACGATAATGCCCGCCAGCGCAATCATGCCGATCATCGAAGTGGCGGTGAACTGGGCGCCCCACAGCGCATTGCCGGGCAGCACTCCGATTACCGTCAGGGGTATCGGCGCCATGATGACCAGGGGTACCGAATAGGATTTGAACTGCGCCACCACCAGCAGGTAAATCATGATCAGGCCGACCGAGTAGGCCAGGCCCATATCCCGAAAAGTCTCATAGGTGACTTGCCATTCACCGTCCCATTTCACGCTGTACTGGTAGGGATTGTCCGGCTGGCTAATCATGTACTGATCGATCGGTTTGTCGAGTAACGGCGAGATCACTTCCGTTTTGAGTTGCTCCATCAAATCGAACATGCCATACAACGGGCTATCCAGATCGCCCGCCACATCGGCGGTAACGAACACCACCGGCAGCAGGTCCTTGTGATAAATGCTGCGTTCGTTGCTGCCCTTGACCAGGGTTACCACCTCGGACAGCGGTACCAGGCCCTGCTGGGCCGAACGCACATTGAGCGACAGAATGCTGCCGATATCGGCCTTGTCACCCTCGGCCAGTTCGAGGCGTAAGGGAATCGGATACTTGAGGTTGTCACGGTGCAGGTAGCCAACATCCTCGCCAGCGACCATGGTCGCGATTGCGTTGGCGATACTGGCCTGGTTCAATCCCAGCCGCGTGGCCTTTTCGCGATCGATACTGAGTATCCAGCGCTCCGACTCGGACTCGATGCTGTCGTCTACATCGACAATGCCCGGAGTTTGCTCCAGCAGCTTGCGCAAATCCTGCGCCACCTGCATCTGGCCCTGGTAATCAATGCCGTAAACTTCCGCCACCAGCGGCGCCTGCACCGGCGGCCCGGGCGGAACCTCGACAATCTTCACGTTTGCCCCGTAGTTCCTGCCGATGGCCTGCAGCGGTGCGCGCATGGCTTGCGCGATTTCATGGCTTTTGCGATCACGCTCGGACTTGTGGCGCAGGTTTACCTGGATATCGGACAGATTTGCCGCGGCGCGCAGGTAATACTGCCGCACCAGGCCATTAAAGTTTATCGGCGCCGCACTGCCGATATATCCCTGGTAATCGGTCACCTCGGGCACGGTTGCGATCACGTCGCTCAACTCCGCGATAAGGCGCGCGTTTTGCTCGAGGCTGCTGCCCTCGGGCATATCGACGATAACCTGGATCTCGGACTTGTTATCGAATGGCAGCATTTTAAGCACCACCAGCTTGAATCCCGCGAGACTGAGCGAACCGAGAATCAGCAGGATGATGCCAAGCAACAGAAACCAGCGGTTGCGGCGCCCCCTGGCATCGTCGAGCAGCGGATCAAACAGGCGCTTGAACAGCGGATACAGGCGCTGGTCCGTGGCGGCGATCTCGTGTTCGGCGTGATTTTTATGCCCCAGCAGCTTAAGACTTAGCCAGGGGGTCACGATAAACGCAACCGCGAGCGAGATCAGCATGCCGATACTGGCGTTAATCGGAATCGGGCTCATGTAGGGACCCATCAAGCCGGTCACGAATGCCATCGGCAACAGCGCTGCGACTACCGCCAGCGTCGCCAGGATGGTCGGTCCGCCAACTTCGTCGACGGCGAGCGGAATCGCGTCAACCAGTTTGCGCTTGCCGAGCAGCATGTGGCGATGGATATTTTCAACCACGACGATCGCGTCATCGACCAGAATGCCGATCGAAAATATCAGCGCAAACAGCGACACCCGGTTCAAGGTGAATCCCCAGGCCCAGGATGCAAACAGGGTCAGCGCCAGCGTAACCACGATCGCGACGCCAACTATGACCGCCTCGCGCAGGCCCAGGGTAACGACCACCAGCAGCACGACCACCGCGGTCGCAAACACCAGTTTCTGAATCAGGGTCAGCGCTTTTTCATTAGCGGTGGCGCCGTAGTTGCGCGTCACCGTAACCTCGACCCCTGCCGGAATAACGATACCCCGTAACTGGTCGATACGGCCGATGACATGGTCCGCCACCTCGATGGCGTTACTGCCGGGTTTCTTGGCAATGGCGAGGGTGACTGCCGGAAAACGCCCGTTGACCTCGATGCCCTTATCCGCCGCCGCCGGCCCGGTGCCAAACCAGACCAGTTGTTCGGCCTGCGATGGTTCGGTTTCGATCGTCGCGACATCGCCCAGCTGCACGGGAACTCCATCCGACAAGCCGACAACCAGTTCCTGGACCTCGGAGGCCTGGCTTAAAAAAGTACCCGACTGCAGCGTGATTTCATGATTATCGGACACCAGGTTGCCGGCATCGCGCGACTGGTTGGCGGCGATAATCCCGCTTTTTATCTGCTCCAGGTCAATGTTGAATCCGGCGAGCCTGACCGGATCGATCAAAATCCGCACCGCGCGCGGAGTTCCCCCCAGCGA
>CAMYML010000261.1 GCA_947259305.1 uncultured Gammaproteobacteria bacterium
GTTTGCCGGATTACCATCGCCGATATAGTAGTGATCGGCAGCGCGCGCCCGGCTTTTACAGTTCTCCAGCCTGATACCGCCAATGCGATTGAGTGCCTGGTGGATATCGTCGAACAGTGCGTGAAAATCCGGCAGTTCGGGCAGATTGGAAGAATATTCAAGCACGATGTGCGGCATGTCTAATGCTCTCCGGGGTGAGAGTTTATATTAACCCGCGTGATACTCCAGCCACAGAGCGCCAGAATCAGCAGAAACACCAGGATCATGCCGTTCCAGCTCAACCCCTCGTAGAGATAACCCGGCAGCCAGGAACCCATGGCACCGCTGAAATAGTAAATCGACACGTAAAGCCCGTTAACCACGCCCTTGTGTTCCAGCGCGAGATGGTTGGCGAGACCCGACAACAGGGCATGCATCAAGAAGAAACCGGCCGCCAGAAAAAACATCATGATAACCAGCCCTTCGAAGGCGACAAACAGCAGCATGACGAGGCCGAAGCCGTGAATGACGAGACCGAGAAACAAACCTCTGCGCCCATCGCCCAGTCGCTTGCCGATCGACTCGCTGAGAAAAGATATCGGCGCCCCTGCCAGATAGCCGAGGTAAAGCATCGAAATAATAAAAGGTGTCGTGCCCGGGTTGATATCCTGCAGGTGGAAAGGCACGTTATTCAGTATTCCCGAAAACACAAAAAACACCGACGCCAGGCTGAGGAACATGTAACGATAGTTTCGGTTGCGTAACACCCGCGAAATACTTTTCGGGTCCAGGCGCGCGAAGTTGATATCGGCATCGGCTTCGACCCTGAGCAACAGCAACAATGGCAGCAACTGCATCAACCCCATTACCAGAAAAGCGCTGCGCCAGTCGAAAGAGCTGGCAAAAACACCGCCCACCAGCCTGCCGATGAAGCCGCCCAGGATGGTTGCGCCGATATAGAAGCCCATCGCGCGTCGCACCATGGCGGCCGGCACCATGCTGGCACAGTAAGTCATCAGCGCGGTAAATATCGCCGGTAGCAGCAATCCCTGCAACAGCCGCAGGCCGACCAGATGCCAGAACTCGGTGGCAAAATAAAAGCATGCCTGGTTGAGCGCGAGCAGGCTGAGCGCTACCACCAGCATCAGTTTTGCCGGCACGGCCTGCAGGAAATAACCATAGGCAAGCGGGGCAAAGGCGAGCGGCAGCATCGCCACCGTCATCAGCAATCCGGCCTCGCCCGCCGATACGCCGAAACGCTCGGCCAACAACGGCAGCATCGGTTGTGGAATGTACAGGGTACTGAAGGATATGACCGTCGCGATCAGCGCGATCACGAGGTTGCGGCTGAACATCATCTGAAAGAATTACCCGGGCTCGAAAATCTGCTTGAAGGGAAACGCTCGCGGACCGGGTCCCTCCACACGCAGGCAGTCCAGCCGTTCGCGCGCTTCCTCGAGGCTCGGAATGTTGCCTGCCGGAACCCACCACAATACCGCGTAGGCTTCCTCCATGCGCTCGAACCATTCGTGGCGTCGCGCCAGCACTGCTTTATGCGCCGAACGAAAAGCATAGTCACGCAGCGACTCGACATCCCGCCACAGACTCATGTTGACCAGGTACTCGGGACAGAAAAAGTCGATCGCCGTAGCGTCGCCGGCCTCGGTTTGCAGGCGCCAGACGAAGCCCGGGGATTCATCGGCGAGCGCGTTAATTTCTTCCAGGCGTGCGACAAATTCAGCCAGCTCGGGATCGTCGAAACCATATTTCAGTTGCGCTATGTTCAGTTGGGCAAGGTGATAATCAGACACTTCAGGGATGCTCGGATTATTGTGTGATCATCATAGCAATTGACGCCTTCAATCGTCATCCCCACAAAAGTATTTACTCAGAGTAAAATTAGTTTTGCCGGGCCGAGCTTGATGTGCGTTTTTCCTGGACTGGATCCCGTGGTCACGCCCACTACTGTCCGGTTTAGAAATTGTTGAGGCAATAAGCGCCTTGTAGTATCGGAGCTTTCGCATTTTTTGCATATAGGGACTGTGAAACTTTACTCTCCAAACTTGTCATACCGCGGCTTGACCCGATGCGTCGGACCGGCGGTATCCAGAAACCCAATGGAATCAAGCTCTGGACCCCGCGGTCAAGCCGCGGGGTGACAATTAATACAAGAGTAGTAGGTCAAGCCGAGGGATGACAATAACGCGCCGAGGGATGACAATAACAACATGGAACTATGGATTCCACTAACAATAGCGGCAGCGTTTTTTCAGAACATTCGCTCGGCGCTGCAAAAACACCTGCAGGGTAAGCTGTCAACCCTCGGCGCCGCTTACGTGCGGTTTTTGTACGCCTGGCCGATCGCGTTGATTTATTTCTTTGCGGTAATCGTCATCGAGCGGCAGCCGCTGCCGGCTATCAGCATCGATTTCATTTTATATGCGCTGCTCGGCGGAATTTGCCAGATCATGTTCACGGTGTTTTTACTGTGGTTGTTTTCATTTCATAACTTCGCCGTTGGCACCACCATTTCCAAGCTGGAAACCGTCATGGTCGCCATCTTCGGGCTACTGTTGCTCGGCGATCAACTGACCACGGCGGTGATCATCGCCATCGCCATGAGCACGTTCGGCCTGGTCGTGCTAAGCGCCGGCCAGGCCCAACTCGGCATCGCCAACCTGGTTAAGGGCCTGTGGCGTCTGCCGACACTGATCGGCCTCGCCTGCGCGGCCTGGCTAGGCATGAGCGTGGTGCTGTTTCGCGCGGCTTCTTTATCGCTCGGTCTCGACAGTTTCCTGACTGCCGCCTCGTTTACCCTGCTGATCGTGTTGATCCTGCAAATCGCGATCATGGGAATCATGATTGGCGTACGCGAACCCGAGCAGTTAAAGCAGGTTATCCGGCACTGGCGACCCGCCGCACTGGTCGGTATCAGCGGCGGCCTGGCATCGATCGGCTGGTTCACCGCCTTCACCCTGCAAAATGCCACTTACGTGCGCGCACTCGGCCAGATCGAACTGATCTTCACGTTTATCGTGACGCTGGTGTTTTTCCGGGAAAAAGTGAGCCGTCCCGAGATCGCGGGAATCGCGCTGATAACGGCAGCCATCATACTAATTCTGCTGTCCAGCTGATCTCGCTCGAGAATTTCGAATCAGAGTATTACCTTTTCGATTTTGTAACTGTGGCCAGGCAGAGAAATATTTTTCACCCTGTCCGGGATTCAGACAAGGGATGGTTTTTACCCTGATCCGAAGATTTTTGTCAGGCGAGGCGGGCGGCGATTGCTAAACCGCAGTCGACGCAGCTGGACGATCCGCCCATATCCGCGGTCAGGTGATCGCGTTCGCGAATCACGTCCTCGATGGCGCCGACAATGGCGTCGTGCGCATCCCGATGCCCGAGATGCTGCAGCATCATCGCCGCCGACCAGATCTGCCCGATCGGGTTGGCGATCCCCTGCCCTGCGATATCCGGCGCCGACCCGTGTACCGGTTCGAACATCGACGGAAATTTTCCCTGCGGATTGATATTGGCCGACGGTGCGATACCGATTGTTCCGGTGACGCCCGGACCCAGATCCGAGAGGATGTCGCCAAACAGGTTGGAACCGACCACGACATCGAAGATTTCAGGTTTATTGACAAAGTGCGAAACCAGGATGTCGATATGATATCTATCCATCTCGATATCCGGATAATGCTCGGCCATGGCAGCCGCGCGTTCGTCCCAGAAAGGCATGGTATGAATGATGCCGTTCGACTTGGTCGCCGAGGTCAGACGTTTGCGCGGGCGGGACATCGCGAGTTCGAAGGCGTATCTGAGCACCCGATCGGTGCCCCTGCGGGTGAAGATCGACTGCTGCATCGCCATCTCGTCATCGGTTCCTGCAAACATGCGACCGCCAACGTTGGAATACTCGCCTTCGCAATTTTCACGCACCACGTAGAAATCGATATCGCCGGCCTGCTTGCCGACCAGCGGGCATTGCATACCTTCGAATAACCGGACCGGCCTGAGGTTGATGTACTGTTGAAATTCGCGCCGTATCGGGATTAACAAACCCCAAAGTGAAACATGGTCGAGCACTGTCGGGAAACCGACGGCGCCGAGGAATATCGCGTCGAACCCTGCCAGTTGCTCGATGCCGTCTTGCGGCATCATCGCGCCGGTTTCGAGATAGCGCTCGCAACTCCAGTCGAAGTGTTCGAATTCAAAGGAAATGTCGAAACGCGGTGCCAGCGTTTGCAGCACCTTGAGCCCCTCGGGTACGACTTCCATGCCGATCCCGTCACCCGGGATTACCGCAATTCGATATTTAGAACCAGACATCATATCTCCGCTAGCGTCATGCCCGCGCAAACGGGCATCTTGTGGTTAACAGATTGTAATTTTAGGAGATTCCCGCTTGCGCGGGAATGACATTTAATCGATTAAAACAGGCTAATTAACCGCCGAGGAACAGTTCGCCGACTTTCGGATTCTTCAGCAGGTCGTCACCCTTGCCGGCGATGGCGAGTTCGCCCGACACCAGGACGTAACCGATATCGGCAAACTCCAGACCCTTCTTGGCGTTTTGCTCGACCATGATGAT
Source organism: uncultured Gammaproteobacteria bacterium (assembly GCA_947259305.1). Classification (GTDB taxonomy): domain Bacteria; phylum Pseudomonadota; class Gammaproteobacteria. Next base: position 4,574 of record CAMYML010000261.1, read on the forward strand.
GGTCTTACCCTCATGGTTTTGCAGGTCATCGAGGATCTCAAACACCATGTCGATGAAGCGCGGTTCGAGACCGATCGAGGGTTCGTCGACCAGAAGTATTTCGGGATTCATAACCAGCGCACGCGAAATTTCGAGCAGGCGGCGTTCGCCCCCGGACAACACCCCGGCCTTGTGCTTGCGCCGGTCGGCCAGCCTGGAATACTTGTCGAAAACCTGTTCAGCAGCAACTTTTGCTTCCTGCGGCCTGTCCTTGAGGAATCCCCCCATCCACAGGTTCTCTTCCACCGTCATGGCCGGGAATATCGACTTGTCCTGCAGGATATAAGCGATGCCGGCTTTGGCGAGTTTTTGATTCGGTGTCATGCGAGTAACGTCCATCTTGTCACTGCCGGTACCAATCTCGATGGTCCCGGAGAAAATCCGGTTAAAGCCGAATATCGCATGCAGAATGGTAGATTTACCGGCACCGTTGGGACCGATCAGGCACAGCGACTGTCCCTTGCCTACGCGCAGGTCGAAGTCGTGCAGAATCTGCATCTGGCCGTAACCTGCAACCAGGTTCCTGATCGACACAAATGACTCGTTGCCTGCGAGTTCGTCCAGCTGCTCGAGACTGATGTCTTCGGCGATCGCCGCCGCCTGGCGCGTGACTTCCTCGACCGATATGACCGAGTCGACGCCACCACCGTGGTAGCCGCGAGTTTTCTTGCCGTCGCTCATTTAATGAGCCCCCAGGTAGGCATCGATGACGCGTTGATCATTTTGAATTTCATCAGGCGTGCCCTGGGCCAACAATTCTCCATGCGCGAGGCAGTAGATCGTCTCGGCCATGTTCATGATCACGCGCATGTTGTGCTCGATGACAAACAGGGTAATCCCAAACTCGCTATTGGCGCGCTTGAGTCGGTCGATCAAACCGTTGATCAGGGTCGGGTTGATGCCCGCGGTGGGTTCGTCGAGCAACAGGCAGGTCGGCTCGTTCATCAGCGCCATCGCAAATTCGAGCAGCTTTTGCTGGCCGAAGGACAGGTCGCCGCTCTTCAGCATGCGCTTTTCGTAGAGCCCGACAAATTCAAGCAAATGGTCGGCACGTTCGTAATCTTCCCGGGTGAATGTTTTCAGCGCATCCCAGATTTTCATCTTGCGGTGCGGTAACGAGATCAGCATGTTTTCGACCCCGTTCATCGCGCCGTAAATACGGGTCTGCTGGAAGGTGCGCAGCAATCCTCGCCTGGCGATCTGTTGCACCGGGAAGGTCGATATTTCCTCGTCTTCGAACTTGATCGAGCCGGAATCGATCGGGTGATAGCCGACGATGGAATTGAACAGTGTGGTTTTGCCGGAGCCATTGGGTCCGATCAAACCGGTAATGGTTCCGCTGTTGACCGACAGGGATACGTCCTGGTTGGCAACCACACCACCAAATTTTTTCGATACATCCTTCACTTCAATAATCGCGGTCATTCGGCCTGCTCCGCAACTTTTTCCTCGACCTTGATACCAAACCATTCGGGGCGCTTATGCATTAGCCAGCCCATCACGCCGTCCTGGAAATAAACCACGGTAACGACGATCAACGCACCGAGCGCGACCCATTGCCAACCCAGCAGGTAATTCCAGGTAACTTCCTTGAACAGGTGGAACAGAATCGCGCCGACTACCGGTCCCCACAGGGTGCCCTTGCCGCCAAGCAATACGCACACGACCATAAAAATACCGAGGTTGATCGTCTGGTAGGCGGATTCCAGCGGCTCGAAATGGATCAATTGAAACGCCGATACACCGCCGGCCATGCCCACGAAAAACGCGGCCATCGCCCAGGTGTAGAGTTTGTAACGCAAGGTATGGATTCCCATCGCGTCCGCTTTTTCCTCGTCGTCGCGAATCGCATTGATCGCGGCACCAAAGCGGGTACCATAAAGCCACTTAGCGAACACGAAAACGCTGACACCGATAGCGGCAAACAAAAAGTAAAACATAATCTTGCCGGTATCGAGGTCGCCCGGATATACCGGTAGGGCAATGCCCTGGCCGCCACCAACCCAGTCCCAGTTGGACACCAGCTCACCGGCGGCGATGGCCACGCCCAGCGTACCGATTGCAAAATAGGGTCCCCGCAGACCGAAAGTAAGCGATCCGATAATGACCGCGGTGATGGAGCAGAATAACCCGGCGGCGAGCACGCCGAGCGCCATACCGCCGAAATATTCGAGATCGGTAAACTCGTAGATACCGCCACCCGCGGCATTGGTGTAATCACCCACGTCATACACCAGGCCGATTGCGACCAGGGCAGCGACATACATGCCGGTACCGTAGAAGAATATGTTGCCGAGCGAGTTGTAACCCATTTGTCCACCAGTCATGTCCCAGGTCAGGGCGACGATGATCATCAACCACAGGGTCGCCAGCTGGGTGCCAAAATTCGGGAACACAAACGGACATACAAATGTGAAGGCCAGGATCAGCGCGTACAGAATGGTTTTATTTTTAGTCATCTTCATCGCAGCTACTTCAAGACCTGTCGGTTACGCCGTTGCTGAATCAGTCGATACAACAACACCAGCAACAGCAACACCAGCAACAGCAGCATGACCGCGATGGCCTGCTGATAGCCGATGCCGAAGATGTGCGAACCATACTGTTCCAGCGCGCCTATGCCCAGGCCCGCGGCGATAACGCCGGGCAGATTGCCGAGACCGGCCGCGGTGACGATAACAAACGCACGAATCGAGTAGGAAATGCCGTAAAACGGCTGGATCACCCAGACCATGACGATGATTGCCCCGGCGGCACCACAGATCGCCGAATTCAGTGAGAAGGTGAAAGCGTATACTTTCTCGGTATCGATACCCATCACCCGCGCCGCGCGGGCATCCTGCGCCGTGGCCCGGATCGCCTGCCCCATGCGGCTCGACTTCATGAAAATAATAACGCCCGCAGCTAAGGTTGCAGCCATCAGTACGCCGATGAGTTTGGCTATCGGCACGTCGATAAAACCGTCAAAGAAATAAAGTACGTCGAAATCGAGATCGACACTCTGGGTATCGGAGCCAAACATCAGGTTCATGATTTGCGCCATCATGATCGCAAGGCCAAAGGTGGCCAGCAACGAGGTGAACAGGTCACGTTCGATGACGCGCGAAATGACCAGCTTGTAGATGACCCAGCCGATGCCCCACATGACGACGAAAGCTATCGGTACACCAAGCAGGGCCGGAAAACCGTGCTGCACCAGCCACCAGGACACGTAGCCACCGGCGATGACGAAATCGCCCTGGGCCAGGTTCTTGACGTTCATGACGCCCCAGACCAGCGCCAGGCCGTAAGCGGCCAGCGCAAACAGTGCG
>CAMYML010000262.1 GCA_947259305.1 uncultured Gammaproteobacteria bacterium
GCCTGATCAAACCACCCTGCCCCAACGGGTTTCACCCTTACTGCCGCGCAGCGGCGGACACATCGTCGACTACAGGAACCTGCGCCTCAGCGAGCGCAAGGCGCTCACGGCCATTCAGGTGCTGAGCTTCAGGGGCAAGCACGAAGCGGCAGCGGCAGCGATCGGCAAGGCGCTGGGGATCGAGTGCCCAACCCGGGCGGGTGTCAGTAACTCCGACGAGCATACCCAGGTGAGCTGGAACGGCCCCAACAGCTGGATGATCGTGTGTAACGATGAAGCGGCTGGCCGCGTGCCGGGCGAATTACTGCAGACCCTGGAGACTGCGGTTGGCGATCTCGCCGCCGTGGTGGATCAGAGCCATGGTCGCTGCTGCCTGCGCCTGAGCGGTTCGCGCGCGCGCCAGGTGATGGCCAAGAACACCGCGCTCGACCTGCATCCACGTGCCTTCGGCCCCGGGCGCTGCGCGCTGACGTCGATCGCGCATATGAACGCCACCATCGTCCAGGTCGACGACGCGCCGACTTACGATTTATTCGTCATCCGCAGCATGGCACGCTCCTTCGCGCACGCGATCGAACAGGCCTGCTACGAATTCGCCAACGATTAGCGCAGCGCCATCAGGTTGGCGATCAGGGCCCGCTTCTTGCGCTCGACTTCTTCTTCTATCTTGTGCGCAAGGTCCGCCTCGGGCCCGCAACAGAAAACCGTGGCCTGATTATGCGTGTCGGTAGTTTCCTCGACGGTTCGCATCAGCGATTTACCAATGATTTTCAGAATTTCAGATTTATCCTGATCTGATAGATTGTGGTGGTCCAGCGCCTTGTCTATTTTGCGCACCGCCTTCTGGGCTGTTTTTGATAACGCCATAACGACTCCTTAAATTTTAATTAACCCGATCCAGGCTCTGCTCGATATCCTCGATCAGTTCTTCACAGTTTTCTATCCCCATCGAGATTCGCAGCAGGTTTGGCGGCACCGCGCTATGCGGACCCTCAATCGACGCTCGATGCTCGATCAGGCTCTCGACACCGCCGAGCGAGGTCGCGCGTACGAATAAACGTGTATTGCCGGCAATTTGCCGTGCCGTTGCCGCATCACCGCGAACCAGCAATGATAACATGCCGCCGTAACCATTGGTCATTTGTCGCCTGGCGATCTCGTGGCCGGGATGAGACTCCAGGCCGGGATACAGGACCCTTTCGAGGCGCGGATCATCTTCGAAGTGTCGTGCCAGGCGCAGCGCGTTTTGCGACGCCTTTTCGAAACGCAGCGACAGGGTGCGCATACCGCGCAACAGCAACCAGGCTTCGAAGGGTCCGAGCACGCCGCCGGTTAGAGTACGCACCCACTTGATATCTTCCCAGCGCTCGTCCTGGCGCGCGCTTACTAGTATCCCGCCGACCACGTCGCTATGACCGTTGAGATATTTTGTCGCCGAGTGAAAAACGATGTCGGCGCCGTAGTCGAGCGCACGCGTGGTGACCGGGGAAGACACCGTTGCGTCTACCACCAGGATGGCACCGGCCTGATGAGCAATATCGGCCGCAGCGCTGATGTCGATGACGTCCCAGGTCGGATTGACCGGGGTTTCGATCCAGACGATCGATGTCTTGCCGGGTTGTACCGCCTCGCGCAAGGCATCGAGATCACTGGCCTCGAACAGGCTCAATCCGATCGAGCGCCTTTCCGAGATGCGGCGCAACCAGTCCTGTGATCCGTGATACATGATACGCGGCGCGACGACGTGCTCACCCGAGTTGACGGTTTCGAAAACAGCGCATACCGCGGCCATACCCGAGGCGAAGCACTTGGCCTCGACCCCGCCATCGATATCGGCGCAGACTTTCTCCAGTACCTGCCAGGATGGGTTATTGGAGCGGCTGTAGCTGTAGTCGCTGATGTACTCGTAATCGGCGTCCCTGGAATAGGTCGTCGACATCTGCAGCGGTGGACTGATGCCGCCGGTCACCTCGTCGATATAATGACAGGCCTGGGCCAGGCGGGTCTCTATCGATGTTTCACTATTATCAGTCATTGGATTTTGCGTTCGCAGGGATTCAAAAAAATCATCAAAAAAGAACTTATCTTAACACCAGTCATACCGTATTCTTGCACTTGTTTCACGCCACCACCGAGATCCGTCACATGGCCGCGAATCCTTATTCCGTCGATTCTGCAAGTCGAAAAATCGATCCCACCCGTAACCCCGACGCCGCGCTCAAGCCGGATGGCAGTCCCGACGATAACGACCGGGTGGAAATTGGCCCAACCGCACTCGCCTTCGAAGAATGGGCGGCGCTCGGGCTCGAAGCCCCGCAACTCGCCAGCATGCGCGAGTTTCGACTGCAACGGCTGGTACAGGAACTGCGGCGCAACGATTACGGTGGCATCGTTTTATTCGATCCGCTCAACATTCGTTACGCCACCGATTCCACCAACATGCAACTGTGGATCACGCATAATCCGGCGCGCGCCTGTTTTGTCTCGGCTGACGGTTATATCGTACTGTTCGATTTTCACAGCTGCTCTCACTTGTCCGACCACTTACCACTGGTAAAAGAGCTACGCAGCGGCGCTTCATTCTTTTACTTCGAATCGGCAGGTCGCGGCGATGAACACGCGACAAAATTCGCTGCGCAAATCGACGAACTGATGCGCGCTCATGCCGGCAACAACCGGCGCCTGGCGGTCGATAAAATCGAAATCGCCGGATTGCGAGCACTCGAGAAAATCGGCCTGGAAGTGTTCGAAGGCCAGGCGGTCACCGAAATCGCGCGCGTCATCAAGGGCCCGGATGAAATCAAGGCGATGCGCTGCGCGGTCGCTTCCTGCGAAGCAGCGATGTATGAAATGCAGGCTGCGATCGAGGCCGGCAAGAGTGAAAACGAAATCTGGTCGGTATTACACGCCGGCAATATCAAGCGCGGCGGCGAATGGCTCGAAACGCGCATTTTTTCCTCGGGGCCGCGCACCAATCCATGGTTCCAGGAGTCCGGCCCCAGGGTCATCAGCGACGGCGAACTGCTGGCGCTCGACACCGACATGGTCGGCGTCTACGGCATGTGTTGCGATATCTCGCGCACCTGGCTATGCGGTGACGTCGAGCCAACCGCCGAGCAAAAACGGCTTTACCAGATATCGCACGAGCACATCATGAGCAACATGGAGTTGCTCAAACCCGGGGTTCATTTCAGTGAAATCACGGCAAAGGCTCATCGCCTGCCGGACAACTGCATTCCCAATCGCTACGGCGTGGTCATGCACGGGGTCGGCCTGTGCGACGAATATCCGGCGATCCGCTACCGGGAAGATTATGACGCCCATGGTTACGATGGCGTATTCGAGCCCGGCATGATGATTTGCGTCGAAGTATACCTCGGCGAGAAAGGCGGTCGCGAAGGCGTCAAGCTCGAAGACCAGGTGCTGATCACCGAGGACGGTTACGAAAATCTGATCAGATACCCCTTCGAGGAAAAACTCCTGGGATAATCGGGGACAAAATACTTAACAAAACATGGTCATTCCCGCGCAAGCGGGAATCTTGTAACAGCTGCTTTCCAGTGGTATCAAGACCGAAACGTCGGACCGCCCGATACGTCGGACCGCCGCGCAAGCGGGTCCGACGCCCTAAAGTAAGTGCCCTTGTATACGGTCCCCCCGTTCGTGCTATTCGGTAGGTTCGAGAATCGGTTCTTCGCCGCCGAGCGCTTCTTTACGCTGTGCCATGTAAGCCTGCAGCGCTTCTTCGATTGCGGGGTCGACCGGCGGCGGAGTGAAATCTTCGAGAATCTTCGGCCATAATTCGGTCGCGCGCATGGTCGCGTCCTTGCTGCCGGCCAGGGCCCAGTTTTCGCTGTTTTGCCAGTCGCTGATAAAGGGTTCGTAAAACGCGGTCTTATAGCGTTGCATGGTATGCTCGCAACCGAAGAAGTGGCCACCCGGGCCAACCTCGCGCATCGCCTCGAGACCTGTTTCCTCGAGGTCGATCTTGATCGGTTCGAGCATCTTGCTCATGTGTTGCAGCATTTCACAGTCGATAACGAGTTTCTCGAATGACGCCACCAGGCCGCCTTCGAGCCAGCCGGCGGTGTGGTAAATCAGGTTGCCGTGACCCATGACCGCGCTCCACAACGCCATCTGGGTTTCATAGATTGCCTGCGCATCGACCGCGTTCGACGCGTTACAGGCGCTGCTGCGGTAGGGCAAATTGTAGCGCCGCGCGAGCTGGCCGCCGGCGATATTGGCGAGTGCATTTTCCGGCGTACCGAAGGCCGGCGAACCTGAGCGCATATCGACATTGGAAGTGAAGCCGCCATATACCGACGGTGTTCCGGGATTGGTTAACTGTAATAGTGCGATACCGACCAGCGCCTCCGCATTTTGCTGCGCCAACGCGCCCGCCATTGTCGACGGCGTCATTGCGCCCATTAGCGTAAACGGCGTCACCGTCACCGGTTGGCCGAACAGCGCCATCTGCATCGCTCCGTAAGCCATCGCATCGTCCAGCTTGCGCGGCGAATTGACGTTTACATTGGTCATTACGCCCGCTCTGGATTTCATTTCCTGCATGCTCAGGCCACAGGCAATCGCACTCATTTCAATCGCATCGCGGGCGCGTCCGCCGCCGATTCCGGTGGCGAAGAAAGGCTTATCCGACAGCGTCAGGTTGACGAAGGTGGTATCGAGGTGACGCGAATTGGCGGGCATATCGGTGGGCGCGGTGGCCTGGTTGCCGAAGAATGTCAAAACATTGAAGTACTGTCCAAAACTGATCAGCTTCTTGTAGTCTGCGTAATTTCCAGCGCGCCGGCCGTTGATTTCATCGTGCACGTTTGGCGTGCCCGAGACCAGTCCGAAGTTGATGACATTACCACCCACCGGCATGGTCTGGGCCGGATTGCGCGGCACCACGTCGAACTGTTGCGGTGCGCAGGCAACGGTTTCCAGCACCAGGGCGCGGTCCATACGCACCACGCCATCCTCGTCTACCGAGGCACCGGCCTTGCGAAACAGATCCAGCGCCTGGTCGCCGATCACCTCGA
>CAMYML010000263.1 GCA_947259305.1 uncultured Gammaproteobacteria bacterium
AGCGCTTGCGTCGGCATCCTGAAAGTCTCAGGCAAGTCGCTGTACTCTGCGTTTTCACCGCGGGCGGTCACTGCCCCGGCTTGCCTGACCGAGATGGGAAGCGCGACGTCCAGGTCGCGCGGCAAGGGCAACTCCTTGCTGACGGATTCACGGACTGGATTTGCGCTGACCGCCAGCCCGTCTGCCCGGGTATCGGTCAAGCTCACGGGGCTCGGCATTCGCTCGCCGCTCCCATCCGCTCGGGGTAGCGTGGCTCGGGTCGCGGATGCGGGTATTTTCACCCGGGCGTCAAGCTCGTTGCCGGTGACGTTTCCTACAGCATAAGTTGCGTTGATCGACGCCCGGACATCAGGCGAAGGCTGACCACCGGCAAGTCGAGCCGGCCTCGACTCGGCAACGACCGATTGTGGCCCGAGGCCAGTTAAACTAGCCGGCGCTGTGGCAACGCTACTCCCGCTATCAGTGGCCGCGGACGTCAGTGCTGGCGGAACCGAACTAACCAGGGGCTCGGCAGCGACCGGCACAGGATTGACCGCGGCGCTGGTGGAACCCGGGCGGAATGCTGCCGGCATGATTTCAGCGCGCGGCATTGCGAGTCCGCCACTCGCGTCATCGGGCAATGAATTTCCGCCGACAGGCAATGGTTCGCCGCTCCCGACCGGTGTTTGAGCGCCGGCCGCAGCAAACGGCCATGGCTGATCCAGCAGGGACGCATCAATATCAACCGGGGTTGCCGCAATCGGATCGGCATCTGTCGTAATACGGATTTGCTGTTGTGACAGGTAGTCCTGCCAGGCCGCAACCGCTGCATCGGCAGGGTTCAACTCCGAAGTTTGGGCCGCGTCCGAAAAGTTTTCAAAAAACTCTTTGAACTCAATGACTTGATCGACATTTTCGGCATCTGCAGGGAGTTGTTGCTGCGGCAAACGGGTAAAGCCGTCACCGGCTCCCGGCGCGACCACGGGCATGTCCTGCATCTCCAGCGTCAGGGAGCGTATCTCCGTAAGCATTATGTTCATGTTGTCATCCGGTCAGTACCTGTTTTGCAATGGCTTTGCGGGCTATTGCCTGTACTGAATGCATCTTGCGTGCCAGTTTTTATAATCCGGCTTTAACGGCGCCTGCTGTTGCGCTGGGTGAATTCATCGAGCGTTTTCTGTTCCTTGCGCTCCTGCTCGACAAACTCCTGTTGTTGCAGCTTTTCCACGACCTTGTGCATCTTCTTCGAATCGATTCGCGTTGCCGTCCATAGCTGGCGCTTGTGTTCCAGTTCCTGCTGGCGCAGCGCGACCAGCTCCAATTGCCTTTCGATGGTCTGATCGAGTTGCTGCATAAAGCGGTTGAACTCCTGCAATTCGATTGGCGTGAATACCCCGATATCGTACTTTTTCTTTTGCAGGTACTCGAGCTTGTAATCCTGCAGCTGCGTCAGCCGGGTCTGCTCGCCGTCGAGCACCGCCTGGCTTTGCGCAACTTCCTGCAGCGCGCGTTGCTCCTTTTTATCGGTATGCTGCACAACCGGACGTAAGCGCTGGGTTCGAGTCATGGTTTAGCCTTCACCCTGTTTCAAATCCTGCGCCAGCAGCGCATCGACTACCTGCGGCTGGTCTTCGTCGCCGGTTTGACTGAGCACCTGCGCCAGCTGATCGCGGCTGTCGTCAAAGTCCACCGACTGGTTCATGTCCTGGCGGATGAAATCGATTATTTGCGGATGCATGCGCACCGCCCGATCGATGGCGGGGTCGGTCCCCGGCTGGTAAGCACCGACGCTGATCAGGTCTCGATTTTGCTGGTAAAGACTGTAGAGTCCCCTGAAATTCTGCGTCATCCCCATGTGTTCGGGCGTTGTAATCTGCGGCGTCAGCCGGCTGATGGAAGCCTCGATATCGATTGCCGGGTAAACGCCGGTTTCCGCCAGCTGCCGCGATAGCAGGATATGCCCATCGAGTATTGCGCGCGCGGCATCGGCAATCGGGTCGGCATGGTCGTCGCCCTCTACCAGCACCGTGTAAAACGCGGTTATCGAACCCGAATTCTGCGCCCCGTTACCGGCGCGCTCGACCAGCTGCGGCAGGCGCGCGAATACCGACGGCGGGTAGCCCTTGGTTGCCGGGGGTTCGCCAATCGCGAGTGCGATTTCGCGTTGCGCCTGGGCAAAGCGGGTGAGCGAATCCATCAACAACAACACGTTCTTACCCTGATCGCGAAAATACTCGGCGATGCTGGTCGCCTGCATTGCGCCATGAATACGCATCAACGGCGATGAGTCCGCCGGTGCGGCAACCACGACCGCTTTTTGCAGCCCCTGCTCACCCAGAATTTCCTGCACGAATTCCTTGACCTCACGCCCGCGTTCGCCGATTAGTCCGACCACAACGATATCGGCCTCGGTATAACGCGTCATCATGCCCAGCAGCACCGATTTGCCGACGCCGCTGCCGGCGAACAAACCCATGCGCTGACCGCGCCCAATCGGGCACAGCGCGTTAATCGCGCGCACGCCGACGTCGAGTTCCTCGCGAATCGGTGTCCGCGCCAGGGGATTGATTTCCTTGCCCTGCAAGGCGATTTTATTACGCGCGCGCAGCGGCCCCTTGTCGTCCAGCGGCCGGCCACGCCCATCGATGACGCGACCCAGCAGTTCCGGGCCAACCAGTACATCCGATCCATGCCGGGTCGGAATCACCCGCGCATTCGGCACCAGGCCGTGCACTTCGGAGGTCGGCATCAGGTAAAGGCTACCGCCGGAAAAACCGACAACTTCGGTTTCGACACGCTCACCCACTGAGTTTACGACGTCACAGCGCGCGCCGATCGGCGCCTGGCAGCCGGCCGCCTCCAGGGTCAAACCGACCATGCGGGTCAACACGCCCTCGACCACAGGCTTGCCGTAACGCCTGGATTCACTGCCAATCCGCGCCAGCGCGGTCATCCAGTCGCGGCCCGCTTTTTCAATAAAAGCGTCCGCCATCAATCCTGCTCCCTTTCGCCGCCGAGCACCGAGGCCGCGAGTTCGGACAAACGATTCTCCAGGGTGGCGTTGATCGACGACGGCGGCGCGCTGATCTGACAACCGCCGCGCGTAATTATCGGATCTTCCACCAGCTTCCAGCTATGCTCTTCGTCGCCGGATTCCAGCGACAGCGCATTACGCACCAGGCGGGCATCGTCGGGATGCAGCAGAATCGAAATATTGCGCGTATTGCCGGGCAGCAACTTGACCGAATCGCGGATCAGGCCGATTATTTCGCCGGGTTCGATCTTGAGCTCGCGCCGCACCAGCTGCTGCGCCAGCGTCACCGCGAGCTGGGCCAACTGGTGTTCGATGTCTTCGTTCAGCGATTGCAGCGGGTGTTCGAAAAAATCAATCAATTGCAACAGGCGGTGCTGTAACGCCTCGGCTTCCTGCTGCGCGCGTATCAGGCCCTGTTGGAATCCCTCTTCCTCCGCCTGCTGGCGCCATTGCTCGATATCGTCCGCGGTTGGCATCGAAGCCTGGTCAGCTTCACGGTGTCGCAGCACCCGGCTAGGATCGGCTTGCATTACCGGTGCACGCCATTTTTCGACTATTTTGTCAGCCACCATTCCAGATTCACTCATCTATTATTGTTATCAGGCGATGGTCCGCAGCGCTGCGGTTAAACCATTTCCTCGCCACCACCCATCAGCACGATTTCCCCGGATTCTTCCAGTTTGCGGGCGACCGCCAGAATTTCCTTTTGCGCCGCCTCGACCTCGCTGAGCTTGACCGGACCCTTGGCTTCCATGTCCTCGGCCAGCATTTCCGCGGCTCGCGACGACATGTTCTTGAGGAATTTCTTTTGCATTTCGTCGTCGACGCCCTTGAGCGCGAGCGACAGCAGATCGGTGGATACTTCGCGCATCATGGTCTGGATGCCGCGATCGTCGACCGCGCGCAGGTTGTCGAAGACGAACATCTGGTCCTCGATGCGCACCGCGAGATCTTCATTTTCGGTGCGAATCTGTTCCATCATCTTGTTTTCGATCGAACCGTCGATGAAGTTAAGGATATTGGCGGCGGTTTTCTCACCACCCACCATCGATGACTTGACGTTATCGCTATCGCTGAAATATTTTTCCATGATCGAGTCGAGTTCCTTGATCGCCGCCGGCTGCACGCCTTCCAGCGTGGCGATACGCATCAAAATCCCCGCACGGGTGCTTTCCGGCAGGTTGGCGAGCACCTGCGCCGCGCTGTCGGCCTCGAGATACGACAGCACGATAGCGATAATCTGGGGATGCTCGTGGCGGATAATTTCGGCAATCGATCTCGGATCCATCCATTTCAACGACTCCAGGCCGTTGCTGCCGCTATCCATCAGGATGCGATTGATCACGCCGCCGGCTTTTTCACCCAGCGCTTTTTCGAGCATGCCGCGAATATAGGCGTCATTACCGATGCCAAGCGCGGTTTGCGACTCGAGCGTATCGAAAAAATCGTCGATGACATTTTCCACCGTCGGGCGCGAGACATCGTTCATCGTTGCCATAGTGGAACCGACCAGCTGTACTTCCCGCTGGTTCATGTGCTGCAGAATCTCCGCGGCCACGTCTTCACCGAGGGTCAGTAAGAGCACCCCGGCTTTTTCCGGCCCCTTGATCGCAGCCCCCTTTTGCGCCTGATCGTCCGCCAATATTCGTCACCCACCCAATTTTTCATCACGTTGGCCACCCGCGCCGGATCGTCCATCACCATCGAACGCGCCATGTCCAGCTTTTGCTCGTAGGTTGCATCCTTGCGCCTGACCATGACGGCCGGATTATTTGGATCCGCGGCAAGATTGGGGATTCCGATATTCCCGGCTCCCGGATATTGCCCCGCCATGGCCGCAGACTGCTGCATCGGCATCGCGGTACCCAGGTTCTGCGTCGCGCCCTCACCAGCAGACGCCGGCGTATCACTGCTCTTCAGCGACAACGAGCGCAACAGTGGGCGCACAAAAATAAAATAGACCAGCAGAACCGATCCAGGCTTCGCTCAGCAGGCTTTTCCATGCAGGCACCGCCTCGATTTCCGGCGCCGCCACTTCGAGGAATGACGCATTGATCACGCTGACCGAATCACCGCGGTTGGCGTCGTATCCGATCGTTTCCTGGACCAGGTTGACGAAGCGCGCGATTTCCTCGTCGCTATAGGGCGTTTTACTGATACTGCCATCGTCGGCGATCACCTGCTTGTCGTCGATGATAACCGCGACCGAGAGCCGTTGTATGCCGCCAACGGGGTTACTGGTATGGCTGATAACCCGATCGACTTCATAGTTACGCGTCGCCGAGCGGTTCTGGTTGGACGGAATGTCTTCATTGATGGCCGTGTCGACCCCGGCCACGGCTGCCGGTTCGATCGTGCCGGCGGCGGGCGGCTGGTTGCTCAACGCTCCCGGAATGCCCAGGGCCTGCGACAGGCTGCGGTTTTCTTCTTCCTTGATTTGCTCGCTGCGAATGACGCTGCGTTCCGGGTCGAAGGCTTCGCGGGTCGATTCGACCGCGGAGAAATCAAGCTGCGCGGCGACCTGCGCATTGACGTTCCCCTGGCCGATAATCGGCTGCAAAAGGTTGATAATGCGATCGACGAAACTGTCTTCGAGCCGGCGCGTGTAGTCGAACTGGCGCGTGGTCTGCGCCATGCCTTTGTCTTCATCATCGGTTAGCAGGCGGCCGAACTGATCGACCACCTTGACTTCGGTACTCTCCAGCATCGGGATACTGGAAGCGATCATTTGCACGATGGCTTCAACCTGTCCGTCGTTGAGCGAACGGCCCGGATGCAGCTTGACCACCACCGAGGCGCTGGGGCGGGTGCGATTACGAATGAAAATAGACTGTTCCGGAATCGCCAGATGTACGCGCGCCTTTTCGACCGCGTGGATAGATTCAACCGAACGCACCAGTTCGGCTTCGAGCGCATGCCTGTAACGCGCGGTTTCCATGAACTGGCTGGTGCCGAGGCCCTGCTCTTCCTGTAGCATCTCCATACCGGCCTGGCTACCTCCGGCCAGGCCCTGCGAGGCGAGCAGCAAGCGCGCTTCCGACAGGCGGCTCTGGTCGACCATCAGGGTACCGCTCGCGGCATCGAGTCTGAATTCGATATCGCGTGACATCAGGGCATCGGCGGCCTGGGCGGCATCCTTGCCTGACATATTGTCAAACAGCGGGGCAAAGTTCGGCTCCGCCGACCACAGCACCACGACCATACCGATGGCGATGGCTCCCGCCAGCCCGATCAGCTTGCTGAAGTGGCGCACCGCGCGCGACTGCGCCACGGCGTCGATTGGATTGATCTGACGCGGCGCGACAGCGACCATGCCCTGTCCATCCGCACCGGCCATCATCTGTTGATTAACGCTTGCTTCGGCCATGGGTTACACCGACATGTTCATCACGTCCTGATAGGCGCTCAGGAGCTTGTTACGGACCTGGGTCAAGGCCTCGAAAGACACCCGGGACTTGTTGACGGCGATCATGACTTGCGACAGATCGATATTCTCACCCAGTTCGAAGGCGGTGGTCAGGGACGATGCCTGCATCTGGGTTTCGTTTACCTGGTTGATCGCCTGTTGCATCAACTCGCCGAATTTA
>CAMYML010000264.1 GCA_947259305.1 uncultured Gammaproteobacteria bacterium
GAGAAGCCAAGGAAGGTCAGTACCTTGTAGACAAGAACGATAGCTAATGGGACTGCAATGTAGAGTGCACTACCTTGAGTTCTCCCGTAGGGATACCAGCTAAAATTATCGTGCTCCTGCTGCAGGCCGTCGAACAGGTCGGCATAGTAGAGTTCGCGCCGCGAGCGTGCGCCGTACCAGTAACTGATGCGGCGCTTCGACTGCTGGGTCTGTAGCAGATCCAGAATCTGCGCGCGCAACGGCGCCATGCCGGCGCCGCCGCCGATAAACACCAGCTCTCGCTCCGAGGGCTCGACCGCGAAGTGCCCGTAGGGCCCTCGCAGCGTGACCGCGTCGCCCGGCTTGAGCGAAAACAGCCAGCTCGAAACCACGCCCGGCGGCGCGTCGGCCTGTCCCGGCGGCGGCAGCGCGATGCGTATGTTGAAGATGATCAGGCCCTGCTCCGCGGGGTGGTTAGCCATGGAATAGGCGCGCGTGACCTCGCGTTCGCTGCCGGCTTTGAGGCGCCACAGGTTCATCTCGTCCCAGACGTCGCGGAATTCGGCTTCGATGTCCAGGTCCTTGAAATCGAGCTGATACGGCGGGCTGGTCAGTTCGACAAAGCCACCAGCGCGAAACTCCATCGGCTCGCCCGCGGGCAGCTGCAACACGATCTCTCGGATCAGCGTGCTGACATTGCGCGCCCGCTCCACTTTACAATGCCATGTCCTGATGTCGAAATAAGCTTCGTCGACCTCGATCGTCATCGGGCCCAGCACCCGCACCTGGCAGGCAAGTCGTCCGCCCCTGGCGGCTTCACGCTGGCTCAGATGCGCCAGTTCCTGTGGCCCGACCTCGCCGCCGCCGCTGACCACCCGCGCCTTGCACAGGCCGCAGGTGCCGGCACCTGCGCAGGCGCTCGGCAAATGAATGCCGGCTTCCTGGCAAACGCCTAGCAGGCGCTCGCCGATCTGGGCTTTGACGGTTTTACGCCCGTTGATTTCGATATGACACTCGCCGCGCGGCACCAGCAGGCGGCGCGCGCCGAGCACGAACAAGGTCAACAGCAGGACGATGCCGGAAAAGAATAGTACGCCGAGGGTCGCTTCGAGCATCAGCCCATCCCTGCAAACGCGAGAAAGCCGAGCGACATGATGCCGGCAATGATGAAGTTCATGCCCAGACCCTGCAGCCCGTCGGGGATATCGGCATACTTGATGCGTTCGCGGATCGCGGCAAACATGACGATGGCCAGCGCCCAGCCGAGACCGGAACCAAAGCCGTATACCAGGCTTTCGGTGAAGCTGTAACTGCGCTCGACCATGAACAGGCTGCCGCCGAGGATGGCGCAGTTAACCGTGATCAGCGGCAGGAAAATACCCATCGCGCGATGCAGTTTCGGCACGTGGAATTCGAGCGTCATCTCAAGCACCTGCACCATCGCCGCGATGACCCCGATAAACGCAATCAGGCGCAGGAAGGAGAGATCGAGATCGCCAAGCCCGGCCCAGTCGAGCGCACCGGGGGCGAGCAGCCAGGTATAAATCAGGTTGTTGACCGGTACCGTCACGGTTTGCACGAACATCATCGCCAGGCCGACGCCGAAGGCCGTATCGACGCGCTTCGACACCGCGAGAAAGGTACACATGCCAAGAAAAAACGACAGCGCCAGGTTGTCGAGGAAAACCGAGCGCAATAATAATTCCAGCAGCGCGTTCATTTGGAGCTCTCCTCGGCGCGGCGCAGCGTAAATTCGGGTTTTTCCACCTGTTGCGGGCGCTTGCGGCGGATAACCCAGATGATGCCGCCGATGATGAAAAATGCGCTCGGCGGCAGCAGCATCAAATGCAGCGGCTCGAAAGAGCCGCCCTGACTGGTCGGAATCAGAATCTGCACATTGAGCAGGCTGCCCCTGCCGAAAAATTCGCGGATCGCGCCGACAATGATCAGGATCAGCGAATAGCCAAGCCCGTTACCAATACCATCGAGCGTACTCGCGACGAAACCATTGTGCATCGCGAAGCCCTCGGCGCGGCCGAGCACGATACAGTTGGTGATAATCAGGCCGACGAACACCGACAGGCGCTTGCTCACTGCAGTATCTGGTCGACGACGATGACCAGCGAGGCGATGATCGTGATCTGCACGATGATGCGCACCGAATGCGGCAGGTGGTTACGAATCAGGCTGACCGAGCCGCTCCCCAGCGCGAGCACGCAAACCACTACGAAACTCATCAGCAATGCCGTATCCAGTGACGTCGTCACCGCCAGCGCCGAGCAAATGCCGAGGATCTGCAGCGTCAGCGGATTATCGTCGATCAACGGACGGGTCAGAATGCGCCACTTACTGTCCTGCATCAGAGTTGTCCCTCGCGTATGCGTTGCAAAAATGGCGCGTAGCCAAACTCGCCGAGCCAGAAACGCAGCATGCCGTCAACGCCCTGGGCGGTCCGGGTGGCGCCGGAAATGCCATCGACCTGGTACTGGGTATGCTCGCTGAAACCGCCCCCGGCGTGCGTCCTGACGCCGATGCGCAATACCCCGTCATCGTCGTAGGCCGGCAGGTCGCGCCACCTGGCTTCCCACTCGGGTTCTTCGATGCGAGCGCCGACGCCCGGGGTTTCGCCATGCTGGTAAAACTTGAGCGCACGCACCGTTCTGGCGTTGCCATCGAGCACCAGCCAGGCGCGCAGCGTCGACTGGTAACCGCGCCCGGAGACCGGCAGGATAATCAATTCGACGCGCTTGTCCGACGCGCGCACCAGGTAAACCTGCGCCAGCAAGGCGCGGCGTTTGAGTCCAGCGAGATCGAGATCGTCCGGGATTGCGACGCTGGTTGCCGGTCTGCCGGCATCCCTTTGCGCGTCGAAGCCGGCGGGATCGGTGGTGGTGTCGAATTTACCCGTGGCAAGCGTGAGCAGATGCGCCTCCAGGCTGTCGATGGTCTGCGCGCGCCCGATATCCGACAACGCCGCTAACACCAGCTCGAGTTGGGCAATGCGCTCCGCTTCGATGTTTGCCTTGTAAATAGGGCGCAGGCTTACCGCGACGACCGAAACCAGCAGGGCGCAAACGAAAGCGACCGCGAGCGCAACACCAAGCGCCCTCGGGGTACTGTCTTTACTGACGGCATCAGACATGACGGCGCCCCCGCTGGCGTATGTTCCAGGCGATGACCGCGTGGTCGATCAGCGGCGCCATAATCGACGCCAGCAGCATCGCGGGGATGACCGCGTCGGGATGGGTTGAATTCGCCACGCGGATCAGCACCACCAGCGCGCCGATCAGAAAACCCTGTATCCACCTGCCGGGATTGGTGCAGCAGGAGGCTACCGGATCGCAGGCGATGAACACCGCGGCAAATGCGAAGCTGCCCAGCAGCAGGTGCCAGTGCAGCGGCATGGAGCTGGCGCCCGTATCCGCGCCGGTTAAATTAAACAGCGTGGCAACCACGGCCAACCCGACCAGCTGCGCCAGCAGCAGGCGCCAGGAAATGACCCGGTTTAGCAATAACAGGCCAGCGCCCAGGATCACTGCCAGCACCGAAGTTGTGCCAAGGGTTCCGCTGGTGCTACCGACAAAGGCCGTCCACAGATCGATTCCGGCCTGCGCCAGCGCGGCTTCGCCGCCGCGATGAAACAGCGCGACGGCGTCGCTACCGGCGTAACCCGCGAGCCCCTGCCACAGCGGATGCTGGCCGGCGGCGCTCGGAAAACTGACCTGCACGATGGCAATACCAAGCAGGGCCGGACTTAAAAAGGTTTTGCCATCGCCGCCGAAAATTCCCTTGCCCAGCAGTATCGCGAACGACATGCCGTAGACGACGTGACTGAACGGCGCCGAACCCGGCAGCAGCAGGGTAAACAGCAGCGCGATCAGGATGAAACCGGGTTCGATGGCGCGCTGGCAGCGCGCCGCAATAATACGCTCCCACAAACCGCCGATGACCAGCGCCAGCAGCAGTAACGGTAAAAAATGCGCCAGCCCCGCGGCCAGCCAGTCGTACAGCCCCGGATCGTCGTAACCGGCGCCAAGGCCGTGCGCCAGATTACTGCGCAAATCATTACCCATGCGCTCGGGCTCACGCGCGAGCACCGCCAGGTACTGGTAACCGCTGTTGAGCACGGCCGCGATGCTGACCGGCACCAGCGCCAGCAATTGCAGCCTGAGGATGCGCGCATAGCCACCCACGGCCCCTCCCGGTGGCGCCAGGGAAGCAGCCATCAGGACGCAACCTCGAGCTGATCGAGCACAGCGCGCAACAGCAGGCCGTAATCGCTACCGGAAGCGCAGGCGCGGCTGAGTGGCGCCAAATCTTCTTCCGCCAGCTCCAGCGCGCCGAGTTCACGCGCGCGTTCGGCATCGCCGACTTGCAGGGCGCGCATCAGCGGCACCGGGAAAATTCCGGGTGGCGCCAGCTGCTCGAGCCTGTCGTTGGGAATCAACACACCGCCGCGCGCCTGCTTAGCCTCGGATTCATTGTCCGACAAGGCCTGGGCAGTGATTTGCCGCTGTCCGGCGCCGAGAAATTTCTGTTCGGCTGATAACGGGCGGCCATAGACCGAGGATCCGGCCAGAATACGCATCGGCCCATCGACTAACTCGGTGGCGAGCAGCTGGTCGATGGCGGCGCCGGGCGCAACCAGCAGGCTGCGCGGATTCCTGACCGCGGAGCCGCCGAGTGAAATCACCCGCTGTGTCCAGGGCACGCCCTGCAGTAACAGCTGCCCCAGCGAAATTACATCCTGGTATCCCAGGTGCCAGACTTCGCCCCCGCCAAATCCGATCGGGCACAGGGCATTGATATGGATGCCGGGCAGGCCAGACTGGTGTCCGCCGGTGAAAGAAATGCAGCGTAGCCCGGCGGATTGCGCGATCCCTAGCGCATGACCCGGTGCTTGACAGACGTAAAGCGGCGCCGCGCTAATCTTTGCCAATACGCCGAGTGCGGCGGTGAATTGGTCAAGCCTGGCATCGATGACGGGACGCGGATCGGGCGCCAGCGGCTCGGCATCGAGCGCGGTCACAAAAATCGCGGCCGGTTCGGCATCGGGATTGGGAATATTGCCATAAGGCCGGGTACGCAGGCTGCTCCAGGCGCCCGATTCGAGCATGAACACGCGCAGGGCGGCGCGCTCTTCGGTTGCCGGTGGTTGGTAACTGGTTACGCCCGCAGACTCGTCGACTTCGATTTGCAGCGAGACCAGTTTACGCCGCGAACCGCGCTCGATGCGGGAGATTCTGCCAGCCGCGGGCGCGGTGAATTTGATTTCCGGCCGTCGGGCATCGCGCATCAGCGCGGCGCCCGCCTGAACCTCGTCACCCTCGTCGCACAGCAGTTCGAAACTGACGCCACGGTAGTCACGCCCCAGCAGGGCGACCGTGGTCGCGCTTCGGGTTTCGAGGTCAATCGACCCGGGCATCTGAATTTCCGGCTAAGGGGTACATGCGTGCAGATTCTAGCGAGCGCATTCCGGTTTTTACTGATCCACGTCAGCTTGTGAGAGTGTTTTTACAGTTTCGGCAGAATAACCCGACAGGTTTGGTAATCGGCCCTGGCCAGGACCAGAGAAAATAAACAGGAGCGTAGCTGGCATCCCGTATTCAAATCACCTTGTGGCCGCCAGGACTAGCTTACACGGTTGGACAGGAGTTGCTTCAGGGCGCGAATGTGCTCGGGACCGGTACCGCAGCAGCCGCCAACGATCTGCACCCCGTAATCGCGGATCCAGGCGTCGATTTCAAGCGCATATTCATCGGGCGGGCTGACTTCTTCATAGCGCCATTCGGGCAGAATCAGCTTGCCGGTTTCGGCATAGGCGAGCAGCGGCCCCGACCAGTGCTGCCGCAGCACTTGCAGCGCCGGTGCAATATTTTCGACCTGGGTATGCATGATACCTGCCGCCTGCCCGCCGAGCGGCTTGAGGGTTTCGACCATTTCGCCGAAATCAGGGGCGCTGGTGGTATCGTCGGTGTTCTTCCAGCGCAGGCTGCGCACGTCGACGCCATTGTCGGCCATCATCGCGCTATAGCCGATCCATACCGGCAATCCGGTCGCTACCGCGGCCTCGATAACGATGCTCGCATTTTCGATATCGCGCATCATTTCAGCAATAATCACGTCGACCCCGGCTTCCGCGAGCACTTCGGCCAGTTCCCGGTAACTCGAAACCACGTGCTCGCCGGTGGCTACTTCATGCTGATGGGTCAGCGGCGGCATGCTCGACATCGAGCCCGCGATATACACCTCTTCCTGCGCCACATTGTCACGCGCCTGTTGCGCCAGCTGCACCGATTTGAAATTCAGTAACTTTGACTCGTGGCCAAGGTTGACGCTTTCGAGTACGTGACGCGCGGTGGAATAGGTGTTTGCGGTGATAACCTGTGCGCCCGCCCTGATGTAATCCTCATGCACCTCGCGCACCTGGTCGGGGTGAGTCTTGGTGGTAAGCCCGCTCCAGACATTCTCGTCCAGCGCCACGCCGCGGCGGCGGATCTCGGTGCTGACGCCACCATCCAGCAGCAGGATTTCCTTATTCTCGAGGCGTTCGGTCAAACTGCTCATAACAATTTCAATGTAACGGACGTTGGCGCGCAGTGTAGCAGAGTTACCCCGCATTTCTCACCACCTGTCGCCGGGGCGTCCCGAGTAGCCGCGCCGCAGCGGCGCGAAGCCAGGCAAGACATCGGCGCTTCCCGCTAAGAGTGATAGAAGATGCCGGCCAGCGCTCGACAAATCACCATGGATTGGGATACCTTTGTCGCGGCGAGAGCAGGAGAACCTGATGATTTCCGATTTGCGCGCGCACCGACTGTTTTGCGCTGTGACCCTATTACTGTTGTTGCTCAACGTCTGTGCCGGCAAAAGCCCGCGGC
>CAMYML010000265.1 GCA_947259305.1 uncultured Gammaproteobacteria bacterium
CCGGGGGTAGATTTGCCTTTTCTAGACCTGGGTCACATGGTTAATTTCGAGGCATATACCGGGTCAGGCCTTATATTTGACGGCATTTACGGGGTTTCAAGGTCGAAGCACGACTGTAATAAGTAAACACATGATTTAAAAACCCTGGCCTAAACCATGGGCAGCGACAATGATTGAATTTGCGCCAACAAGGCATGCGTTGTTTATCAAATTAATACTTTCGCGATCTCTCGGGTTTTGACCAGTTGCCCATTTAGCTGATCAAAGACGTTCTCCAGATTATCCTGTGTTATGCCCAGGCTCGACAGGCGAATGTCCTGCTCGAGGCAGGGCTCTTCTTTTAATACCGCCGAAACCATCCTGGCCGCCAGGCCGACGGTTGCTACAAGTTCGCAATGCGATCCGCGATAATCGGTTTCCGGATAATGAATCATCGCGCTAACCAGTGGATTCGGCAAGCCCCAGCTGTTACCGAGATACCCGCCGGCTCGCACCTGATCGAATCCGATGACCTGTGAAAGCGCTTGCTGCACCGATTCGGCCTGATCATTTTTAACCATTATCAAAGTCCGATCGACTTCCGCGGGGAGCCTGTCGACCAACCATAACAAACCCAGGTTGTGCAGCAGCCCCGCTGCCCTTGCGGTTGCCGGCTCGAATTCATGTTTTACCGATAATACGGCTGTCAGCCTGGAAGCGGCCTCTGCGGTTAACAATGCACTGCACCAGTAATACTCGAGGTCAAAAGACGGGCATCTCGCCGGATTGAAAGGCGCGGATATTGCAAGCGCGATGCTGGTGCTTCTGACGACACCCAGGCCTAAACGCGAGCAGGTAGCCTCTAACGAGGTCACCTCGGAAACTGGCGCGGACCAGGCCGAATTAACCAGTGAAATCAACTTGCCGGCGATGCCCGGAAATTTTTCCACAACCGCCGCGAGTTCAATAAAACCGATAGTTTCACTGGTCAGTGATTTCAATAAGTAAGGCGCCCCTGCCGGTACACTGGGCAGTTGCAGCGTGCCCAGTTGGTCGAGCGTGGATTCGTCGGTGGATATGGGGGTCGCGGTCATAATGCCTTCTTTTGCTGCAGTGGCAACACCAATTCCGGATGGCTGGTTTCTGTCAGGAAATTAGTCCTGGCCAGGTCTGGTATCTCGCGTGCAGCAACCGGTTTACTGAAATAATATCCCTGGATAAAGTCGCTCCCGATTGCGGTCAGTACTTTCACCTGGTCTTCTTCTTCCACGCCTTCGGCAACAATGCTGTGACCCAGTGCGTGGGCAGCGCCGATAATCGTGCCAAGCAAAACCGAGGACTCCGGATTTTGCAACATGTCCTTGATAAACAGCCGATCAATTTTGAGGCAATCGATCGGCAGTTCCCTGAGCGATGCCAGCGATGAAAATCCAGTGCCAAAGTCGTCTATCGCAATCCGGATGCCCATTTTCTGTAGACGCGTAAAAATCGAAATATTCGTCCTACCTGGATGGGTAACGCTTTCCGTGACTTCGAGTTCGAGCGAGGTCCCCGGGAAACCGCTATCTTCCAGCGTTTTCTCCACCATCGAGATAAAGTTTGAATCCTGGAAATGGCTGGCGGAAATATTTACCGCCATTTGCAGTTCGGGCAGCCCCATACCCCTCCAGGCCATGGCTTGCTGGCAGGCTGTTTTCAGCACCCATTGCCCCAGGGGGTTGATGAAGCCAATTCGTTCGGCAATATCGATAAACTCCAGCGGCGCTATCATGCCGCGCGTCGGGTGGTTCCAGCGCACCAGCGCCTCGACCCCCGTCATACGGCCCGTCTTGAGGTCGATTTGTGGCTGGTAGTGCAGTTCCAGTTCCTCGTTATCGATGGTCAGCCGCAACTCCTGCTCAATTCGCAGACGTTCTTCTGCTTGCTCGGTAAATTCAGGCTGGTAGTAGACGTAACGATGTTTGCCACTTTCCTTGGCCGCGTACATCGCGCTATCAGCCGCTTTCAGCAGCGATTTGGAGTTTTCGCCGTCGTCGGGATAGTAGGCGATACCGATGCTGCACCTGGGGCGAATATTTTGCCTGCCCAGGTTAATCGGTTCATTCATTTCTTCCAGGCAACGTTCGGCAACATACGCGGCGCCATACTGATCTGAGATATTATCCACCAGGATGCAAAATTCATCGCCGCTCAGGCGCGCCACAAAATCGGTGTCCCTGATCAGGTCCTGCAAACGCTTGGCAACTATCTTGAGTAACATATCGCCAACGTCGTGGCCCAGGCTATCGTTCACATCCTTGAATCCATCCAGGTCGAGAAACAGCAGCGCGAAACGTTCGCTGCGTCGATGCGAGGCTTTAATGACATCTTCGAGATGCTTGTGGAAATAGACCCGGCTGGCGAGGCCGGTTAATTCGTCGGAATAGGCCAACTGACGAATCTTGCGTTCGGATTCACGTTGTACGGTTACGTCCTGTACGGTACCCAACACGATATCGCTGGAATCCGAAGGTCGGGCCAGTTCCTGGTGAACCATGATGGTTTCAGACTCTAATGTCATCATCCGGTAATCGTCCGAACTCGTGGCGCCATCCAGGCTAACCGACAGTATTCTGCTGCGGACAAATTCCTGGTCCTGAGGATGAACAAGGTTCAAAAATTCGTTCAGACTTTCGAAACCGGATGCGTTACCCATTGAGAGCATTGCTGCCAGTTGTTCGGACAGTGTAATTTTGTCGGTAGTGGAATCCCACTGCCAATAACCCACGCCGGCAATGCGCTGAGCGCTGGCCAGCCATTCCTGGCTGATGTTCAGCTCCCTGAGATTGTCAGCGATGCGTAACTGGAATCGAATCCGGGAACTCAATACCGCGTAATTGACCGGTTTGACGATAAAATCGGTGGCCCCCGATTCGAACGCCTTGTTGACCGAATCCATATCACCAAGCCCGGTCAGAATCATCACTGGAATCGCGCGGGTTTCACGTCTTTTACGAATTTGCCGGCAAACTTCGAAGCCGTCGATGCTGGGCATAATGGCGTCCAGTAAAACCAGGTCGGGCAGGGTTTCCTCGAGAATGGACATGGCGGCTTCGCCGCTCGAAGCCTCGATCACGTTAAAGCCGTTGCCTTTGAGCGCCTCGCAGGTGGTGAGACGAAAACCGTTATCGTCATCGACAACCAGAATGGCAGGCGCCGAAGCATTCCCGAGTGGTTGGGCCTGTTCCATTTGGTCAAGCTCGACACTGCCGTCAATACCGGCCTGCTGCCGCAATTCATACAGCAGCCGGGGCAGCATGGCTTCAATCTCCAGCAATCGCGCCGAGGCTATTTCGATACGTTCCTCGCGAGCCGAATCTTCAATCTGATTGCATAACCTGGAAAATCCCATTGCACCCAGGTTGGCGCTCGACGATTTGAGGCTATGCGCAATATTTCCGAGCGTTTCCAGGTCGATTCGAACGATAGCCTGGCGCAGCGCGACGACATCTTCAGGCGTTTGCCTGAGAAAATATTTTACCGATTTGCCGAGGATATCGCGCCCGGTCGTTTCTGATAGTGATTTCAGTTCCTGCAGAATATCCATATCAATTATCTTTTCTGCAGGCGCCGTAACGGCAGCCGATAATTCCGCGCTGGCTTCTGTTTCCGGCTTCTGCTTCCGGCTCGCCTGAAGTCAGCCACTGGCCTAATAGCTCTTCCAGTTTGTTTTTGCTGAACGGTTTGCTCAGATAACCGTCCATGCCTGCCTGCGCACATTCGGCCTCGATGCCTTTTTTAATATCCGCGGTTAATGCCACGATCGGGGTTGGCGACAACCCCTGTTGATTTTCATGCGCGCGCAGTTTCCGGCTCGCTTCGAAACCATTCATTTCAGGCATATGGCAATCCATCAGGATAAGGTCATAACGTTTACCCTTCGCCGCGATCACCGCGGCATGTCCATTTTCCGCCAGGTCCGCGTTGCAACCGAGGGCCATGAGCATGCCGATGGCCACTTCCTGGTTCACCTCGTTGTCTTCAGCCAGCAGAACTTCGCCTGCGAACTTTTGATCTTGCCTGATTGCCGCTTTCTTGCCGGATTTCTTCATGCCGATGACTTCGCACAGGCAATCCAGCAGTAATTGTTGCCTGACCGGCTTTTGCAAGTGGAGAGAAATAGAGGCTTTTCTTGCGATCGTGGAACTACTGTCGAAGCCGGTTGAACTCAACAGCACAAGTTGCGGGGTACGGATAGATGGATCCGTGGTCAGGGTTCTGGCCAACTCCAGCCCATCCATGTCCGGCATGTGCCAATCCAGCAAGACGATCTGGTAAGGGTCATTCTCTGCCTGTGCCAGGCGAATAGTTTCGATCGCCTTGATGCCGGAATCGACATTGTCGTTGCGCATGCCCCAGGAAATAACCTGGTTGTGTAATATCTCGCGGTTTGTCGGATGATCATCGACGATCAATACCCGCAAGCCGGCCAGGGCTGCGGGCGGTTGCGCCTGAGGAATATTCTCGTTGGCGACCGCGAGCGGGAGCTTTAAACGGAAAAGAGTGCCTCTGCCGGGGGTGCTTTCCAGTTCTATCTGGCCCGCCATTAAATCAACCAGCCGGCAGGTAATCGCGAGACCCAGCCCGGTTCCGCCGAATCGACGGCTGGTGCTACTGTCGACCTGGTCGAATGCATCGAAAATGGTGTCCTGTTTGTCTAACGGAATGCCGGTTCCCGTGTCGGAAACTTCGAATACCATTTGAAAACTGTCAACGTTACGTCGCTCGACGCTTGCCGCTAAACTGACCTCGCCGTGCCCGGTAAACTTGACCGCATTACCCAGCAAGTTAACCATCACCTGGCGCAGCCGTACCGCATCTCCCCTGACCTGCCGCGGAAGCTCGGGCGGCAGGTTCGCGATACATTCGAGGCCTTTGCGATGTGCCTGCCCGGCAATCATCTCGAGCACATCCTCGAGCACTTGCCTGAGATCGAAATCCTCTTCGGCGAGCAGCATCTTGTCGGCTTCGATCTTGGAGAAATCGAGAATATCGTTGATGATTTCGAGTAAGGTTTCGGCCGATCGATGCGCGGTGATGGCAAGGCGCTGCGCGCGCATGTCGAGGTCGGTGTCCATTAACAACTCGGTCATGCCGAGCACCCCGTTCATCGGGGTCCGAATCTCATGACTCATGGTGGCCAGAAATTCGCTTTTCGCCTTGCTCGCGAGCTCTGCCGCCTCCTTGGCTTCAATCAGGGCGATCTCATTTCGTTTACGTTCGGTGACATCGTCGTGCAGGGTAATCACCCTTTCCCAGGTATCTTCATAACCCCGCACAACCTTGGTGATCATACGCGTTTCGAACGTCGTGTTATCGAATCTTTCTTCTTCAAGTTCGGCATTATGGATGTTTCCCGCACTCAGGAGTCCTTCGATTTCCGACGCATAAAATTTCACCCATTCGTCGCTCCACCATGACCCGGCATCCCCTTCATCCTCACGGAAATCATCCAGTGAATCGGTTCTGTATAATTCCAGCAGCGCTTCGTTTACCCCGGTAACCCTGATGGCGGTGACCAGTTCCCGTAACCAGTCGCCATTGGCCTCAAGGTACTCCCGGATATTTACGACACCCTGCGCACGAATTTTATCGATGCCCCGCTTGACAACGCTATAGTCCTGTTCCAGCACTCCAAGCGGCAGCTGGGAAAACAGCGAGCTGTATTTTTTTTCGCTTTCCTGGGAGGCGATCAGCGCCTGGTGAAATTCCGTGGTGTCCAGAACCGCGCCGAAGGATCGAAGCAGTACCCCATCGCTTTCCAGAATACCGATCTCCATTTCGCGCACATGGCGCACTTCACCATTGGGCCGGATGATGCGATAGTCAAACACGTGGGCCCGCCCGTCGCTATTTTTCTGTCTTGTCGGCAACAATACCTGCTGCTTGTACTCATCGAGATCCTCAGGATGAACGAATTGGTATAAATCCTCTTCTTCCTGGTATATTTCGTACAGGTGCTGCTGGCTAAATCCCAGAATTTTTGCAAATTCCTCGGACAGATAACTGGGACGATAGCTCACCTCGTCCCATTCCCAGAAACCGATCCGGATCGCAGTCGACAGGGTTTGCTCCCGCTTCTTCCTGGAATCAAGCTCTGTTTCCACCTCGGCGAGACTTTCCCGCAACAGGCGAATCTCTTCGAGCAGTTCCTGCCTGCTTTTCAGAGAATCACTGGAACTGGTATTTTCGGTATCCAAAATATTAAGCAAACGGCTTTCTGCGAGTCATTATGTATAGAACGGCATTCGGCCCGATATCTTGAGCGTTATTGATTATTAAATTGAGGAAAATCAGGGGGGGGACCAGGTGTATTGAAACCAGCCTTCGTTTGCCAGACCTTCGCGTGGTGGACCACCTGGAATGAGCCTGGTTGTCAACCAGATACTCGTCCAGTTCGATTCCAGTCCTGGGCAGCAAAACTTCTCTCAGCGATAATTTCAAAAGCCCTCACAATGCTATGGATTCCTTTTGGATCCACGCTCGTCTGCAAGCTGTCCCGGCAGGTTTTATTGTAGATAGCTGATCAACCTGTTTTCAATAAAATCGAATAGCCTGCGTCGACTGTCCCTGCTTTTTTCATTACTCTCCCCGCCGCCAGAGGCGATCGCAACGACAGTCTTGAGCGCCGGAAAAATCATAATGTATTGACCGCCATTTCCCCAGGCAAATTGCACGGTGTAGCCATTCAACTCACGTTGCCACCAGAGATAGCCGTAATCATAGGGATTGAAATGGCTACGGGTATAAATCTGCATCGACTCGGCAATCCATGCCCTCGGCACAATCTGTTTCTGGTTGTAAACGCCCATGTTCATCACCATCGTGCCGATCTTTAGCAGGGCCGATGGTGACAGCGCGATGTTATTACCCCCCAGATAATATCCCTGGGGGTCCCGGTCCCAGCCGCCGTCCGTAATACCGAGAGGCCCGAACAGGTATCGTTCGGCAAACTTGCGGGTGCTCATCCCCGTGGCCCGGGTCAATATTACCGACAACAAATGTGAGGATCCTGTACTGTATATCATCTCACCACCTGGCTGTTCGACGAGTGGCTGACCGAGGACAAACTCGACCCAGTTATCGCTCTGCACCCAACGCCCATAATTACGGCGGCTGGTCGAGGCCAAACCCGCTCTCATAGTGAGCAAATCCTGAATGGTGATTGACTGTTTTTCGGGGTCGGGACGTTCCCCGAAATAGTCCGGGAAGAAGTCGTTAATAGGTTGTTGCACCCCTTGCAAATGCCCCTGGTCGATTGCAATGCCTACCAGAAGCGAAATAATACTTTTGGCCACAGACTTGATGTTCGTCGTGCGATCGGATCGCATGGCCATGCGGTGGGCCTCTATGAGCAACTCCCCATCTCGCTGCAGCAGGAAACTTTTAATCGGACCAATGCGAAAAACCTCGTCAATTATGGCAGCAGTCTTTGTCCGCTCCACCTCGGCGTAGACGCCCTCCAGCGCCGGGATCGCAAGTAAAACAGCCAGAGCTAAGAATCTGGGGATCATTAGGAATATTTCCGGATTACCTTGTTTTCGGGGGCAGTCTGTAGTTCCCCAAGTTTAACGGATACTTTAAAGCAGCGACAATGTCGCTCACGGAGTATCTGTTAAACTTGGGGAACTACACTCCGCTCCTTTATTCTTACACCATTGATACAATTATGTTGTGTCCGCTTAGAAGCATTACTTAATCCTGTGCTAAATCGCAATAATCGAAATCGGAGTAAATACTTTCCAGGCATATTCCCACTGGCGTGGATAGCCGCGATGTGGAGCGCGGAGGTGGTGGCTGCCGAGGGAGGGCTGTTGCCACCCACCGAGGAAACCGATATCGGGATTTACTATGTCCCGCAAGCGCCGGAAATTCGAAACCTGTGGCAGGAGGGCGACCCGGGAGAGCGATTGTTGCTTCGAGGCCGGGTGCTCACCACCGGCGGCGCACCGGTGCCCGACGCCCAGGTGGAGCTGTGGCACGCCGACGCCATGGGGCAGGTTCACCCGGACCGTTACCGAACCCGGCTGCACACCAGGGCCAATGGCGGTTTCGGTGTGACGACCGCTTTGCCCGGGTACATTCCGGGCGCGCCCGGCGTATGGGGCGCGCGTCATATTCATGTCGTGGTCACCCATCCAGACTATCCGCAGTTGATTTCGTTAATCCTGTTCAAGGGCGACCCCAATCTCACCGGTATCTCTTATCCTGAACTGGCCGTGTTTGTCGAGCAGGGACGGATCAAAGACCAGGCCGCGCAATTCGCGGAAGTTTTATTGACCTTACAGTCAAATTAGCCTACTGCCGCCGCGTTGGTATCTGGAGACCGTTGTGAAGCGAATATCAGCAGCTCGACGAGCATATTTGTTCAATTAATATGGTGAGCATTAATAATGAACGAATCGATGCTATGTACAATCAGGCATCCTGAACAGG
>CAMYML010000266.1 GCA_947259305.1 uncultured Gammaproteobacteria bacterium
GCATCGGATGCAACGTCAGGGATTCTCCCTCCTCGTCGGTGGCGGACTGCAGCTCCTCGAGGTGTTTTAACAGGTACGGGTAGCGCGGGTCGGTTTGATCCTCGGTCCAGGCGTAGAGGACCGTGTTCCTGGCGGTAAAGCGCGCCGCGATATCGATATGGTAGTCGGTGCCGTCGCCGAGCTGGTTTTCGCAAACCTCGGGTGGCGCCCCCGAGTGCCAGATGAAATGATCGACGCCGAGATAGTCCCCCAGCACCTGCTCGACTTCCTGCTGGCTCAGCCCCGGGTTGCGGTTGTCGTTGATAATCGAGCTGCGTGTCGCCATCAGGCTGCCGCTGCCGTTGACTTCGATCGCGCCGCCTTCGCTTACCAGCGGTGCGACAAACGCGGGCAGGGCCAGGATTTCAGCCACGGTCTGCGGGATATGCCCTTCGGTCTCGCCCCATTCCGGGTAACTACCCCAACCGTTGAAATTCCAGTCGGTAATCGCGATGCCGCCCTTGTCATCGACGACAAATATCGGTCCGGAATCGCGGTGCCATACGTCTACCGTATGCGTTATGTGGATCGATACTCGCGTCATATTGAATCCGTAGTGATTCATCGCGGCGAAGATATGGCTGCGCAGTGTGTCGCTGCGAACCAGTATTTCGAGGTTGGCCTGTCGGTGGATTTCCCAGGCCATCAACATCCAGGTTTTTTCCAGCAGCATTTGATAGGAGAGATCGTCGTCGGCCGAACAGGGGTGACTAGCGGGCCATTGCAGCCAGATTGCGCTGTGCTTTTCCCATTCCGCCGGCATGCGGTAACCTTGCGCGCGCGGGGTTTTAACTTTCGTGATGTTCGTCATGGTGGGAACCCGGGAATAGCGATATGGTCAATTATTCAGCTTTTTTTAAGAAAACGTAATTAAAATGGTTCAAAATGCGGTGAATTTAGAAGTAATTACCCAGATAAGCGTTGGGTAACCTACAATTAAATCGTTTAAAATCAATAAATTCGACTATAAACTTGAATTCAATTATAGTTTGATTTTGCGTGCTGTATATTATCTCCGGTAGCGATACCGGAATTCGTGAAGGAACAGGCGTTTGACCTCAGACATACTATTCAAAGTTCTCGGCGACAGGTGGCTACGGCTAGCCGTGTTGCTGTTGCTGTTGGCCGCGCTCGCCCACCAGGTTTCGCTGGTGATCTGGCAGCTGGTGCCGACCCCGCCGCAGCCTGCCGCGACGCAGATCACGCAGACCACGACTAACACCGCGAGCAACAAGTCTGGCGCCAATTTCCAGCAGCAGGCGGCTGCCATCGGCCGCGCTTTCCTGTTCGGCAAGGCCGAGACCGAGGCCGCCGTGGTCCAGGTCGAAGAAGTAGTCGAGACCAAGCTGGGTTACAAGCTGCGCGGAATTTATTTCTCCCCCGACGAGCGCCTGTCATCGGCAATCGTCGAAGTCAAACCGAACCAGACCAAACACTATTTGCTGGACGATGAACTGGCGGAGAACATTACGCTGGCGAAGATCGAACCGGACCATATCCTGCTCAGCCGTTACGGCAAGCTCGAACGACTGAACCTGCAAAAGCGTGAGCCGCCGGGTGGGCAAGCCGTAAACCTCGGTGCCGGCGCCGGCGTCAACGCTAACCAGACCGCGTTGCTGCGCAGCTACAAACGTCGCTACAGCAGTAACCCGATGGCGCTGGCGACCCGGTTCCAGGCGGTTCCGGTGCAGCAGGATGGCAAGAATATCGGCTTCAAGCTGAAGCCATTGCGTGGCGAGAGCCTGTTGAAGAAACTCAACTTCGAAGCCGACGATGTATTTACCGCGGTTAACGGCGTCTCGCTGAAGAATCCGTTCGAAGCGCTCGATGCGCTGAAATCCCTGACCACCGCGAGCAACGTCTCGGTGACTTTCATGCGCAATGGCGCCGAACAAACCCTGGACTTCCAGATATAACAGGCCGCCGTCGATGAAAAAGCTGTCAACCCTGATAATCGCGTTTGCAATGATCTGCCTCGGGCAGACGGCTGCCGCCGAGGAAGTGACGCTGAATTTCAGCGATGCGGACCTGGTCGCGGTGATCAATAGCGTATCGCAGATCACCGGCAAGAATTTCATTATCGATCCGCGCGTCAAGGGCAAGATCAATGTAGTGTCGTCGAAGCCGTTGAACGAAGATGAAGTCTACAACGTGTTCCTGTCGATCCTGCAGGTGCACGGATTCGCCACCGTGCCGACCGCCAACGCGATCAAGATCATCCCCGACGCGACCGCGAAACAGAGCGCGGCGCCGTTTTCCTCGGCCAGCCGTAACCCGGGCGATCAGTTGATCACGCGCGTGCTCGTCATCAATCACATCAACGCCGCCCAGCTGGTGCCGATTCTGCGGCCGCTGGTGGCGCAGCAGGGGCATCTCGCGGCCTATCCGACGACCAATGTGTTGATCATTTCCGACCGCGCCGCCAACATACAACGCATCGATCGCATCATCGCGCAGATGGACAAGAAGGTCGATGCCGATATCGAAATCGTCAAGCTGCAGCACGCCTTTGCCGCCGAGGTAGTGCGCTTGCTGTCGAGCCTCAACGTTACTTCACCGGATAAAAAGGTGGCCGCCGGCGGTGGCATCAAGATCACGGCCGACGAGCGCACCAATAGCGTGTTGCTCAGCGGCGAGCGCACCGAACGCCTCAAGTATCGCGCGATCATCGCCGATCTCGATTCGCCGGTGGAGTCGAGCGGCAATACGCA
Organism: uncultured Gammaproteobacteria bacterium; assembly: GCA_947259305.1. GTDB lineage: Bacteria > Pseudomonadota > Gammaproteobacteria. Next base: position 2,751 of record CAMYML010000266.1, read on the forward strand.
CGTGGTCTACCTGCGCTATGCCGACGCCAAGAACATCGCGACGATTCTGAGCAGTGTCGGGCAGGAAGCGATCAAGGCGGAAGCCAAGAATGTCGGCGCCGGCGGCGCCGGCGGCAAGGGTGAATCCGTCAACGTGCAGGCCGATGAAGCTTCGAATGCGCTCGTCATCAGCGCCCCGGCGTCGATCTACCCGTCGTTACGTGCGGTGATCCAGCAACTCGATATCCCGCGCGCGCAGGTGCACATCGAAGCCATCATCGCCGAAGTCTCGCTCGATACGTCACAGGAACTCGGCGTGCAGTGGGCGGCCGGGGAACGTGACACTGGCGCATTCTCGTCGCAATTCTCCGGTGCCGGCACGACGATACCCGGCCTCATCGCCGGCGCGACCGGTTTGTCCGATGGCCTTACACTCGGGTTCGGCTCGATCAGCGATAGCGGACTCAGTATTGCGACCCTGGTAAGTGCGCTCGCCGGCGATTCGGAAACCAACCTGCTGTCGACGCCTTCGCTGGTAACCCTGGATAACCAGGAGGCGGAAATAATCGTTGGCCAGAACGTGCCTTTCGTCACCGGTGAAACCACCAGCAGCAGCACCGACGCGACCAATCCGTTCCGTACCGTCGAACGCCAGGACATCGGCATCAGCCTCAAGGTCAAACCGCAAATCAACGAAGGCGATGCGATTACGATGGAAATCGAGCAGGAAGTATCGAACATCAGCGGCACCGCGACCAATGCGGTCGATATCGTGACCAACAAACGTTCGATCAAAACCACGGTGCAGCTCGAGGATGGCGCCTTGCTGGTGCTGGGCGGCTTGATCGACGAAGCCGTTATCGAAAGCGAGCAGAAGGTGCCGGGGCTTGGCGACATTCCGATTCTGGGCGCATTGTTTCGCTTCAGCACTACATCCAAGGTAAAGCGAAACCTGCTGGTGTTTATTCGCGCGACCATCATCAAGGACCCGGATCGCGCGCACTTGCTGAGCTACAAGAAATACAATTTTATGCGCGATCTGCAGCTCAAGGCGATGAGCGGTGAACTCAACCAGTTACCGCCGACGCTGGTGCCCTACGAAGGGCCGATCGTACCGCGCAACAAACCCAGCGTGCCGGCCGACGAAGCACCTTCGAAATTTAAGCCGGAAACGACGATCGTTCCGAACGACCTCAAGTAGTATCAGAAAATTCCTACAAATCCTGTCGCGCCACGCGCTATGCGCCTGCGCGCGACGGGCGTAAGTTTTGTCATGCAATTGTGCACGGAAGTCACCATGTAAAAACCAAACAGGGAGGTCATCATGGCAAAGGGAATTGCCCGACTGGGAATCTTATTTTCATCACTCTTAATCACCACTGGCGCCGGCGCCGTGACGGTCGGCGAATTGCTGATCAGCGAAGTCATGGTCAACCCGGCCGCCGTCAGCGACACGCGCGGCGAGTGGTTCGAGCTTTATAACCCAAGCGCTGACGAAATCAATCTGCGCGACATCATTATCGGCGACGATGGTAGTGATCGACACACGATCGAAACCGATCTGCTGATATTGCCGGGTCATTTCCTGACCCTGGCGCGCAACGGCGATCGCGCGTTGAACGGCGGCTTCGATGCCGATTACATATACGCAGACTTCACCCTGAGTAATTCGGGTGACGAAATCGTGTTGCGCGAGGGCCAGCTCGAACACCTGCGTCTCGAATACGGCAGCGGCTTTGACGTAGCCGGCCAGTCGCGCGAGCTCATCGCTTCACCGATGACGGCGACAAACTACGGCCTGACACTGGCCGGGCTGACCTACGGCCTCGGCGATATCGGCACCCCAGGTGCGCCCGGTAGCGCCAGCCTGGCGCCGTCGGCGGTGCCGCTGCCCGCCACCGCCTGGCTGTTCATCACCGCTCTCCTCGCAATGCTCAAAATCGCCCCTGGGGCTTCACGAGTCATCCCCGCGAGGTCTAGAGTCATCCCCGCGAGGCCCAGAGTCATCCCCGCGAGGTCCAGAGTCATCCCCGCGCAAGCGGGGATCTTACAATCCCTCGCCACCCTCGGCTCGCGGTTTATCCCACGAGGCCGAACCAGTGGGGCCCCGGCAGCATGAACACCGCCCACTACACCCAAGGGCAACCTGATCGATGGCGTAACCAGTCTGTACGCAATACACCAGCTGGTTTACTTCGAACGCTTCGACGCTACCGGCCCGGCATTGCTGCGCGAAGCCGAGATCAGGCAGTTGCCGCGTTGCCTGAAGTTGCGCCTGATCGAGCAACAAAATCCCGACTGGGACGACCTCTACGAATACATCGCCAGGGGCAGCGCCCAGCCGGTTCAGGCATCCGCGTGATGGACTCTCAGAGCGCTCGAAGGCAGATCAACTGGATCCCGCGGTCAAGCCGCGGGATGACAATATTGCGCAGCGGGATGACAATATTGCGCAGCGGGATGACAATATTGCGCAGCGGGATGACAATATTGCGCAGCGGGACGACATTTTTACTTCGTGGATTCACTTTGGTCTCTGTCGTCCCGCGGCTTGACCCGATGCGTCGGACCGGCGGGATCTCGCACGGCCGCGTCGAAATCATTCCGGCCAAGCCTCGGGGCTCGAAGCACGAATCGCCGCAGCCGCGGCGACGACTTCCCTGGATACCGCGGTCGAGCCGCGGTATGACAGGCTATCGCAAACCCGAAGGCCCGACCCGAAATGTCGAAGCGGCGGTATCCGGCAATCCGCACCGTCATCCCCGCGCAAGCGGGGACCTTGCCAGTTCTCGGTAAGTTGTCATACCGCGGCTTGACCGCGGT
>CAMYML010000267.1 GCA_947259305.1 uncultured Gammaproteobacteria bacterium
AAGGCCCCAGATGCCGGCACTTAAAGCGAGCGCAAGACTTAGTGTTTTATCGGAATATACTTTTGAAAACATATAGTGTTTCGTCGGTTATCCGATGCGGCCTGTCGCAAAGGGTTATTATTTAAATCAGGCGTCAGCCGGTTGCAAACCTCTGGGGATACGTTTTTCGGCATCGTAGAAAGGCAAGGACACTATTTCACAGCTGACTAATTCACCTTGCTGTGTCTTCATGGTTAAAGCACTACCCGCCCAATCACCGGGGTTGTTGAACCTGACATAGCCGATACCGCTTTCGAGGTAAGGTGACCAGCCCGAAGCAGTTACCCGGCCGACGAAGGTCTGTCCATCCATGATCTCGGCCCGATTGTAAGGTGTATCCGACAGACATTTAATGCCATAGAGAATCGATTGTCGGTCGGCTTCGAGCAACGCGGACTTACCGATGAAATCTGCCTTTTCCAGATCGATGAACGCTCCGAGGCCTGCCTGAAAAGGCGTCATCGACATATCAAAATCGGACAGGTTATCCAGAATGCCGGCTTCGATTCTTCGAATCCCCATGGCCTTCAGGCTGCCGAACACCATGCCGTGAGGAGAGCCCGCTGCAAACAGGTCGTTCCACAGACGTTTGCAATCGGTTCTCGCACCATCGGAATAGATTTCATAGCCCAGTTCTCCAGTCCAGCCGGTGCGCGAGACATACAGTCGCTGCCCGTCGATATCGAAATAACCGGCTCCGAAATATTTCAGGCTGTCCTCTATGGCCCCATTAGTGACCTCTGACATGATCTTCAAGGCGCTCGGCCCCTGAATTTGTAACACACGTGAATTCGGATCGGAGAAACTCACATCGAATCCATCCTTGTGTGCGACCAGCCATTCTTCGAGGGCGCCATCGGGTTGCACATACCAGTATCGGTTTTCTGCCAGTTTGAAAAGAATGCCGTCCATGAAAATGCCCCCATCGGAGGTACAGGCAATCGCATATCGACCGCGTCCTTGCGGCAAGGTATCAATCGAACGGGCAAAGATTCGTTGCAGAAACGGCACGGCATCCGGCCCTTCGATCTGCCAGGGCTTTTCCGGCACATCGAACAGGACCGCTTTTTGACGTAACGCCCAGTAGGTTTCCTCGGTATCCTCGCCGTTGTCGGCCGCGTAGTATCGATTGGCCGCTACGCCGAGAAGTGAGTCAGGGTTTGCATAGCATTCGAAGTAGGGCGATTGCTCGAAACGCCCTGCACCGATGCGTACGGTATTTGATGTCAATACTTTGTCCGGGTCAGACATTTTCACGCAGCTCGCTGAAATGGAAATGGGCAGGGGCCGGCGTGAGTAGCTCCCACTCCTGTATGAGACCGACCGCGCACGCGGCTATCATCAGCGGCGTCGCCCATTAATCGAAACCTGTGTATCTGGGAACCCCATCCTTGACCACCCGGGGTGCAGTGCGACTTCATGTCCCCGTCAGCTGTCATCGAAGTCAGGTGGATATTCATTGTTCTGAGGCAAATCATCGGCAATTTTTATCCAGGTTGCTTTGGAACCGACAAAGATGTGTTGATCTGGATGGACTTCCGGATCACCTTCCATCGTGCCAAATGTCACCTGGCAAATTTCGCCTTTCCAGGATCCCGCAACGTTCGATCCGCATTGGCTGCAGAAAACAAATTCCCCCTCTTCCGGTGCGTAAGTCTTTAACAGTTCTTCACCCGACAACCATTTGAAATTCTCTGGTTTGAATCCTGCATAAGAGCCAAATGCTGCACCATGAGCCCTGCGGCATTGTGAACAATGGCAATGCCAGGCCGTAAGATAGGGCCCGGTGACCTCATACGAAACTTCTCCACATAAACAACTGCCTCGAATCGTCATAGCTTCTCCAGTGTTAAGATTGGTTTATTGATTACCGGGACGTAACACATAAGCGTAATCTATCTCTTGTTATGTTTCCTGGTCATCCGATCAGGTTTAAGGATTAATCGAATCACGGTTTGCTACTCGGAATTAGTTTTTTCCGCGAGACGGGCAAATCCTGCCGCGAAAAACGGGACCAATACGTCGTAATACGCCTGGTAATCTTGCGCCTTTGATGCCCCGTCGGTCAGGATTTCTATTCGCTTGTCCCCGATATCCGTATAGAGTATACGTTTTTAACAATAAATACGGACTCACCGGCACGGGACAATCAAGACCTGCGCCAGAATGACCCAGGCCTGGAGCAGAAAAGGACAAGCAGAGCTCGGGCTCAACGCGGAGTTATAAGAATATGCCTCGAGACAGTGAACTCCCTTTGACCAGTAGCCATTGGGGTACCTACCGCGTTGAAACCGAGAACGGTGTCGTCAAGGCCTTGCACGGCTTTGAAGAAGACGACGATGTGTCACCCATCGGTTCCGGAATCGTTGACGTGCTCGATGCGCCGTCGAGAATCAAAGCACCCATGGTCAGGAAAAGCTGGCTCGAATCGGGTCCCGGTAGCAAAAATCATTTACGCGGCGCCGAACCCTTTGTCGAAGTGACCTGGGAACAGGCTGAAACGCTCCTCGCCGAAGAATTATTCCGGGTTACAAATCAGTTTGGTAATCAGGCCATTTTTGGCGGTTCATACGGTTGGTCCAGTGCCGGTCGGTTTCATCATGCGCAAAGCCAGCTGCATCGATTTTTAAAGTGTATTGGTGGTTATACCCGGTCGGTCGGTACCTACAGTTTCGCTGCTGCCGAAGTGATTGTGCCGCACGTCATGGGTGATTTGTGGGCCTTGTTACTGGAAACCACCAGCTGGCGATCGGTCATTGACCAGGGCCAACTGGTGGTCGCCTTCGGCGGCATGCCATGGAAGAACGGGCAGGTTAATGCCGGTGGTATCGGTCGCCATGTGCAACGGGAACACATGATTGAAGCGCGGGATGCGGGCATTGAGTTTGTTAACGTCGGTCCTATCCGGGCTGATATTGACGATTCACTGAATGCCGAGTGGCTGGCAATACGACCGGGGACTGACACAGCGCTGTTGATTGCCATCGCCAAAACACTGGTTGACGAGCGACTGGCGGATAACAGTTTTATCCAGCGATACACCGTTGGAATGGATGAGTTTCAGAATTATCTGCAAGGTGTTGATGACGGTATCGAGAAAGACGCCGTGTGGGCGTCCGCTATTTGTGCGGTTCCTGCAGATCGAATTCGCGAACTCGCTCGACGCATGGCAGAAAACAGAAGCATGATATCGATCAGCTGGTCGTTAACCCGCCAGCATCATGGGGAACATACGTTTTGGGCGGCGATTACCGTGGCTGCAATGTTGGGTCAGATCGGCCTGCCAGGTGGTGGTATTGCTTTTGGCTACTCAACCACAAACGGCATTGGTGGCCACAATACCAAGGTGCCGGGGGCATCGTTACCCCAGGGAAAGAATGCGATTTCAACCTTCATTCCAGTGGCTCGCATCAGCGACATGCTGTTACATCCGGGCGATCCATTCGAATTCAACGGAGGCAGCTACGAGTATCCCGATATTCACCTGGTTTACTGGGCGGGCGGTAATCCGTTTCATCACCACCAGGACCTGAACAAAATGCTCAGGGCCTGGCAAAAACCCGACACCATCGTGGTGAATGAATGGTGCTGGAACAGCATGGCCAAACATTCCGATATTGTGCTGCCCTGTAGCACAACACTCGAACGCAATGACATATCGATATCGCCTCGCGATCCCTATGTAATCGATATGCAACAGGCGATCAAACCGGTGGGTTCAAGCCGCAACGACTACGATATATTCTCGGGCCTGGCGCTCCAGATGGATGTCGAGGAGGCTTTCACCGAAGGTCGCAGCGAACGGGAATGGATAGAGTCGATTTACGAGGCGACAGTCGAGCGAGCGAAAGCCAGGGGTTTCGATATGCCAGGCTATGCTGAATTCAAAAAAACCGGCTGGTTTAAACCCGAGCCGCCAGTCGAGCCTGTCGTGATGTTGAAAGCCTTTCGCGATGATCCGATCGCGAATCCTCTAGCAACACCGTCGGGTAAAATTGAAATTCATTCTGCGGTTGTGGCCAGTTTTGGATATGACGACTGTCCCGGCCATGCCACCTGGATGGAACCGCTGGAATGGCTCGGCGGCGATACGGAAGATTTTCCGTTGCATTTTATTTCCAATCAACCGAAGACCAAGCTTCACTCACAGCTTGATCATGGCAGCCATTGCCGCGCGGCTAAGATCAATCAACGTGAACCGATCATGCTACATCCCGAGGATGCCAAGGCCAGGAACCTGGCCGATGGGGATGTGGTGCGTGTGTTCAATCAGCGCGGTGCCTGCCTGGGTGGAGTGGTAATCGATGATCAGGTGATGCCAGGCGTCGTACAAATGAGTACCGGTGCCTGGTACGACCCACTCGATCCGACTGAGCAGGGAAGCCTGTGCAAGCACGGCAATCCGAACATGCTGACGCCCGACATCGGTACCTCCCAGCTCGCACAGGGACCGATTGCCCACACCTGCCTGGTCGAGATAGAGCGCTTCATTGACCCGTTACCGAAGGTCACGGCCTTCGATCCACCTGAAATCCTGCGGGAAAACGAGCCGGATTCGAATTGACCATCCATAACCTTTTTTCAACTCCACAGAGATTAGTTTGAATGAACATCCAGGAAAATCTAGACATCAACGATACCGTACGGGTCAGTTCCAGAGCCTTTGAACCATCGCCGTATCTTGAGCGTTACGACAACCCGGACATGATTCGCGGTATTTACGCGGGTCGTTTCTTCACCATATACAATGGTGAGGACCCGGTTCAAAAATACTGGACCTTGCGGCGCAAAGCCCTG
>CAMYML010000268.1 GCA_947259305.1 uncultured Gammaproteobacteria bacterium
GGCAACGATTCCAGCACGCACGCCCGAACCCGGCGCATATCGCGCTGGCCCGCCTGGAACGGCAGGGTCGGCTGCTGCGTACGGTCACCCAGAATGTCGATGGCCTGCATCAGCGCGCCGGTAGCCAACGGGTTACCGAATTGCACGGTTCGCTCGCCAGTGTCGAATGCCTCGGCTGCGATTCGGTCATACCGCGGGCGATGCTACAGCAGCAGTTATTCGCGGGTAATCCCGTGCTCGCGCAGCTGTCGGCGCAACTGGCCCCGGACGGCGATGCCCTGCTAGGCGGATACGATGAAACCGAGGTGCGCGTACCCGACTGCAAGAACTGTGGCGGCACGCTCAAGCCGGCGGTCGTTTTTTTCGGCGAAACCGTGCCCGCGGCGCGGGTCGAGTCCTGTTTCGAGGCTCTGCGGCAGGCCGACGCGATGCTGGTGGTCGGCTCTTCGTTGATGGTTTACTCCGGATTTCGCTTTGCTCGGGCCGCGGCGCAGGCGGGCCTGCCGATCGCGGCGATCAACCGCGGTAAAACCCGCGCCGACGAGTTGCTAGCGTTAAAACTCGAAACCGATTGTGCCACGGCGTTAAACGCGGCCATCGAGGGTTTCGAAACCGAAATTGGCGATTTCGGTTAAAGCGCAATGTGACGCAGTGCCCAATTAAAAATAGACCCCGGTCACAGGCGACCTATTTTCTACCCAAAGTGGTGAAGAAATTCGCATTCGGAGCGGAATTGAGTCACAGATTAAATACCCAGTTCAAATTACAAGTTGAGGTATTCCATGAGTCAGACAAATATCCAAATCGATCCGCTGTCGACGAGCTGTGTGTTGAAGTATCTCGGCCTCGCGATCGATGAAATCAAACTGGTACGATCGATAAACAGCCTTACCGAACAGGTCAGAATGAGTAACCATGTGGGCATCGAACCCGCGCGCAAGCACTACCTGGTTTCCGAACTGCGCTTCCTGAACAAACGCTTACGTTCGGTTCGCGAAAAGGCAAATGTCCACTAGTAAATAATCCCCTCGTTGCCAGGGATGGCGATTTTCCCAGTTTAGACACAACTCTATTTTCAACTGCTTTCCGCCTCCCGGGCGCTAGCATTCGAGATCGTCGTCATCTGTCGGCGCGAATCGATGTTTTGCTTCAGTCGTTTTAATCGGTCGCTGTTTGGATTAGAGTTTCCTCATGCTGAATCCGACCAAGCGAAATTTTTCCGGCCTGCTGCTGATCGCCCTGACTTATCCGGTGCCCTGCCTCGGGCTCGACTGGCGCCTGCCGTGAACCTGCGTTTTTACTTCGGGCTGGCGGCCCAGAGAGCTGCCGATTTCTGCTGCATGGTGATACCGCGCCGACGGCCTTCGAAACGGGCGCTCACCGAGTGCCGGGTTGTGTCGCATCGCGGCGAACACGATAACCGTCAGGTCAGGGAAAATACGCTGGCCGCGTTCAGAGCTGTGGCGGCCGCCGGAATCTGGGGTATCGAGTTCGATGTGCGCTGGACCCGGGACCTGCAGCCTGTCGTCATTCACGATCCCGAGACGGGCCGGGTATTCGGTATCGATCTGGCGGTGGCCGAGGTTAGCCTGGCAGAGCTGCGCCGGCAAATACCGGAGATACCGACACTGGAAGAGGTTGTCTCCGAGTTCGGTGGCCGGATACATTTGATGGTCGAGTTGAAGCGCGACCCGTTAAACGAAGACGAGATCAAGGCGGCACGGCTGGTCGAGGTATGCGCAACGCTGCGCCCGGTGAAAGATTTCCATTTTCTTGCGCTGCAGGCGGATTTGTTCGAGCCGACCGGGTTTGCGGGGTACGAGGCCTGCCTGCTGGTGGCCGAGTTCGAGATCAGCGCCTTCAGCCAGCAGGTAATCGAACACGATTATGGCGGGTTATGCGGGCATTACCTGTTGCTGAGCAGTCGGCTGCTAGGCCTGCTTCACGCGCACGGGCAGAAGCTGGGCACGGGTTTTGTGGCCTCGCGCCATTGTTTTTACCGTGAATTAAATCGAAATGTGGACTGGATTTTTACTAATCGAGCGCTGAAACTAAGGCTGATTCGCGAGCAGTTATTGCGTGAGCGCTAACCGGCCCAACCTGATCTGGCGCACCATAAATTCGATGCAAATCAAGAAGCTTCATGTCAATATCCAGCCTTTGTCAGCGATTGGATTTCAATAGGGAACGATTTTGGATTCTCAGAGCATTCGTGAAGCCTTAAGCGGCTGCCACATATTTTCGGAACTCACCGAAGAGCAGCTCGACCGCGTGCGGCGCCATTCGCACGTTATCGATATGGTGGAAGGGGAATCGCTATTTTTCCAGGGCGATGACGCGGTCAGTTTCTACCTGGTGCTGTCGGGGCGAATCAAGCTCTACCGGGTGTCGCCGGAGGGCAAGGAAAAAGTCGTCGAGATCATGGAATCAGGCGCGACCTTCGCCGAGGCCCTGATGTTTATGGATCAGCCGCATTACCCGGTGACCGCCACCGCGCTCGCGCCGAGCCGTGTGATCGGCGTCAACAGCAAGGATTTCAAGTCGATGCTGCGTGAATCGGTAGACACCTGTTTCCTGTTGATGGGCACGATGTGTTTTCGTCTACGCGGGCTGATTAGTGAAATCGACGCCCTGAGCCTCGACACCGGGACCGTGCGCACGGTTTCCTACCTGCTGCATCAGGCGCCACGGGAACGGGACAACTTCGAGCTGCAGGTCGCCAAGAGCGTCATCGCTTCGAGACTGTCGGTCAAACCCGAAACTTTTTCGCGCATCCTGAAGAATCTGCACGAGCGGGAAATAGTCAGCATCGACGGTCGCAAGGTCACGATCCACGATCGCGACGCCATGATCAGCCTGTGCTCGGGGTAGCTCCGCGTTAGCGGGAGAGTAATTCCTTGTGCGCTTCTTCATGCCGCCGGTAAGGCGTCACGGCTACCCGTTGCGGCATATCGGTTACCCCGATTTCTGCATCGCTGAGGTAACAGCCAGGATCTTCCGCCCACGGATTACCGGTTAACTGCCAGGCGCGTGTACGCGAATTACCGCCGCAAATGGCAAGCTGCCGGCATTCGGCGCAACGCCCTTCTAGCGGGCGCTGTTTTGCCTTCAGCCCGGCCATCAGCGGATCGGAGCTGTCCTGCCAGATTTCGGAAAACGGGCGCTGCTTGACGTTGCCGATGCTGTAATCCCACCACATGGTGTCAGGGTGCACGCTGCCGAGATTGTCGATATTGGCGATGTTGATGCCGGAAGAGTTGCCGCCCCAACGTAGTAATTGCTGGCGCAGGGTTTCGACATGTTCGGGCATGTGCTGTTGGGCCCACTGCAGCAGGTATACGCCGTCGGCATCGTTGTTGCCGGTAACAAACTCGCGTCTGACGCCGTCCTGGACGTCTTGCCAGCAGGTTTCGAACAACAGGTCCATCGCCTTGCGCGTCATCTGGTGATGCAGATCGCTGTCGCGGTTGCGGTTGCCGCGTCCGGCGTAGTTCAGATGCGACAGGTAAAACTTGTCGATTTCTTCAACCTGCATCAAGTGCAGTAATTCAGGCAGCTCGAGCGCGTTGTCCTGGGTCAGGGTAAAGCGCAGTCCGACCTTGATGCCGATGTCATGGCACAGGCGGAGGCCGCGTATGGATTCGTCAAACGCCCCCTGTTTGCGCCGAAAGCAGTCATGGGTGGCGCGCATGCCGTCGAGACTGACGCCGACGTAGTCGTAACCGATGGCATCGATCGCGGCGATGTTGTCCTCGCTAATCAGGGTGCCGTTACTCGACAGCCCGACGTAGAATCCCATGTCCTTGGCGCGTCGCGAAATTTCGAATATATCGGGGCGTAACAGCGGCTCGCCGCCCGACAGAATCAGTACCGAGACGCCGAAGGATTTCAGATCGTCCATCACCCCGAACACCTGCTCGGTATCGAGTTCGCCCGGAAAGTCGATATCCGCCGAGGTCGCGTAACAGTGTTTGCAGGCCAGGTTGCAACGCCTGATCAGGTTCCAGATGACCACCGGACCGCTGCCCTGCATTACGGATTTCGGTTTGGGCGGCACCATGGCGCCCTGTTTCAGAGCCTGCATGTAGCGGCTTAATCTAAACATCAGTCTACTAGCCTCAGTCCGGTTTTCTTGAGAATCCTGGTGCTGAAAAGCACGTCGTGTTGCCTGCAGTCAGACCCCAGCAGGGTGGCGATTTCGGTCAGCTTGGCGCTCACTTCATCGCGGTCGTGGCCGTGCACCATGGCAAACAGGTTATAGGGCCAGAGCGGCAGGTGGCGCGGCCGCTCGTAGCAGTGGCTGACAAAATCGAGCCGACCGACTCGGGCGCCCAGTTCGCGCAATTTTTCGTCGTTGACATCCCATACCGACATGCCGTTGCCGTGCAGTCCGAGGCGATAGTGGTTCGGAATCGCGCCGATGCGTCGAATCACGCCGCGGTCGAGCATGCGGCGCATACGCCGCAGCACGGTATCGGTATCGCAGCCGCAGATCGAGGCAACCTCGGTATAGGGCGCTTTCTGCAATGGCAGACCCCCCTGGGTTGCCTGCACGATGCTGCGATCCATTTCGTCGATGATCATGCCACCCTGCTTCAGCGGCCCGGGAATCGGTTGCGTGCCGACACCGCCCGACTCGTCCAGCGATATCTGCAACCCGAGATAAAAAGTCTGCAGCTTGGGGAAATTGTATACCGGCAGGTTGGCGCTTTGTTCGATGCGGTCGATCGCCTGCTGCAACAGTTCGGGGGTTTCGGTGGCGAGCACAAACCACATGTTGAGCTCGTGCTCGCGCTGGTAGTTATGCGCGACCTCGGGCAGGGCGTTGACAATTTCCGCGACCTCGTCGAAACGATCCTGCGGCACCGACATTGCCGCCAGGGTAATGCTGCCGCCCATGCTGGAGGCATCGTAGAGCGGACCGAAGCGGCTCAATGAGCCATCCTCCAGCAACTGCTGAATGCTGGCAATTAAGGTGCCGGCGTCGGTGTCGAGTTCGGCGGCAATGCTGGCAAAAGGTTGTTCCTCGATCGGGAAACCGCCCTGGTATCGGTTCAGAAACTGGCGCGCCAGTTCATCCATTGATGGCGATTCCGCGCCGGTCACCATTGGCATGCATGCGACGATAGCTGGCGCCGCGTTGCTTGAAGCAGCGGTTGCTGAACAGGATTTTGTGATCGATGCCGTGCAGGCCACATTGTTCGACGATGAATCGCACCTGCTCGGTGACCGCATCCCGGTCCTGTCCGTGAATCATGCTGAACAGGTTGTAATGCCAGTCCGGCAGCCGACGCGGGCGCTGGTAGCAGAGGGTTACAAAGGCGTATTGACCGAGACAGTGGCCCACTTCCTTGATGCGTTCATCGGGGATATCCCAGACCACCACTTCCTTGATGCGTTCATCGGGGATATCCCAGACGACCATGCCGTTCGCACGGTAACCCAGCTGGCGATGCCTGACGACGACGCCAAAAAGGTTCAGGTCGCCGCGCATCATGACGCGCTGGATGCCGTCGATGACTTCGGCTTCGCTGCTGCCGAGCTGCTCGGCGATGGCCGCGTAGGGTTGCTTGACCAGGGGCAGTCCCTTGCTGATGATTTCGATCAGCGCGGTTTCGAAGGCGCTGTCTTTGATCATGTCCATTTCAGGTCAAACCCCAGGTCGATAAAAAACTCGTCCAGCAGCGGCAGGTCCAGCACCGGGTAACCGCAGGCCGCTTCGATATCCGCCAAAACCTGCTGCAGGCGGTCTTCATCCGCAGCGACGACGACGAACCACAGGTTGAATTCGTGTTCGCGCTCATAGTTGTGATTGACTTCGTCGAACTCGTTGACGATTGCGGCTACCGTCTCGATCTCGTCTGGCGGCAGCGCCATCGCCGCCAGCGTGCTGGCGCCGACGCGGTTGGGCCGGAACACCGCGCCGACGCGGCTGATCACGCCCTCGGTCTGCAGACGCTGCAGGGTTTCCAGCACCGTGGTTTCGTAAACCCCGAGCTGCTTCGCGATATCGGCATAGGGGTTGGGTGTCAGCGGCATGCCCTGCTGGAAGTCGTTCAGCAGGCGTTGCTCGAGTTGGGAAAACTGTCTCATAACCCGATTCGGTGTGCACGTGCGGTAAAGAAAATGCCGCTTGGTTTAGTGGCAGGGATCGAGGCTTTGCGTTGAGAAACGTGGCTGGTTGCAATGGATT
>CAMYML010000269.1 GCA_947259305.1 uncultured Gammaproteobacteria bacterium
CTCGGGCTTTCATATAATCCTTGGCCTCGCCGATACTGTATTGCGCAAAATGAAAAATACTCGCCGCCAGCACCGCGTCGGCCCTGCCCTCGAGTATCCCATCCACCAGGTGCTGTAAATTACCGACGCCACCCGAGGCGATTACGGGCACGCGCACCGCCTCCGAAACCGCGCGCGTGAGCTCGTTGTCGAAGCCGATCCTGGTGCCATCGCGATCCATGCTGGTGAGTAGAATCTCGCCGGCGCCGAAGGTATCCATTTTGCGCACCCATTCGATTGCATCGATTCCGGTCGGCTTGCGTCCGCCGTGGGTAAATATCTCCCAGCGCCCGGGCTCGGAGACGGCGCTCACGCGCTTGGCGTCGACCGCGACGACGATGCACTGTGAACCGAACTTGTCGGCAGCCTGCGCCACAAACTCGGGATTGAAAACCGCGGCGGTGTTGATACTGACCTTGTCCGCACCGGCGTTGAGCATGCGCCGAATGTCGCCGAGTTCGCGTATGCCGCCACCCACCGTCAACGGAATGAATACCTCGGCGGCAACGTCCTCGACCACGTGCACCATGGTCTCGCGATCGTCGGAGCTCGCCGTAATATCGAGAAAGGTCAGCTCGTCGGCGCCCTCCTGGTTGTAGCGACGCGCCACTTCGACCGGATCCCCGGCATCGCGGATTTCGACGAATTTAACGCCCTTGACCACGCGGCCGTTGTCGACGTCGAGACAGGGAATGATGCGTTTTGCGAGCGACACGATTTAATCGAAACCGAACTAGTGTTGATCGATATAGGCTTGCGCCTCTACCAGGCTGATGGTGCGCTCATACAGCGCGCGGCCAATGATGACGCCTTCGATACCCGAACTCTTGACCGCGTTCAGCTTGACGATGCAATCCATATCGGTCACGCCGCCCGACGCGATAACCGGAACGTTGATTGATTTGGCGAGCGCACTGGTAGCGTCGACATTGACGCCCTGCATCATGCCATCGCGGCTGATATCGGTATATACGATCGCGGCGACGCCCTGGTCCTCGAAACGCCGCGCCAGATCGCAGGCCTCATGCTCCGATTCCTCGGCCCAGCCATGGGTCGCCACCATGCCATTTTTGGCATCGAGTCCGATAATCACATTGCCCGGAAACTCGGAGCAAAGCTGGGTCACGAATTCGGGGCGCTTCACCGCCATGGTGCCGATAATGACGTAGTTGACTCCGGCCTCGAGGTAAGCTTCGACGGTTTCGATGGAACGAATTCCGCCGCCGATCTGGATTTCGAGATCGGGGAACGAGGCACTGATCTCTTCGATCACGTCGGCATTGATCGGCTCGCCTTCAAACGCACCATCGAGATCGACCACGTGCAACCGACCGCAACCCTGATCCACCCATTTGCCCGCCATTGCTACCGGATCGTCGGAAAAAACCGTGGTTTCATCCATGTTGCCCTGGCGCAGACGCACACAGTGCCCTTGTTTCAAATCGATTGCCGGTATCAGAATCATGCCCGCCCGTCCCAGTTAACAAAATTCCGCAACAGCTGCAGGCCGGCCCCGGCGCTTTTCTCAGGATGGCATTGCAGTGCAAACAGATTGTCTTTAGCGATTGCGCTGGTGAAACCGAAGCCATAATCGGTTTCACCGGCAACCAGGGTGGCATCCTGCTCATCAAGATAATAGCTGTGTACAAAATAAAAGCGGCTACCATCATCGATCGAATGCCACAACGGATGTGATTGAGTCTGCCTCACGCGGTTCCAGCCCATATGCGGAACCTTAAGTTTAACGCCGCACTGGTCCTGATGGCCATCACCAAAATAGCGCACCTGCCCGGCGAAAATACCGAGACAGCGGGTGCCCTGGTTTTCTTCGCTGTGTTCGACCAAAACCTGCATGCCCATGCAGATACCAAGAAACGGCTGCCGCTGCGCCGCACTCAGGATTGCCTGGCGTAATCCATATTCGTCGATTGCGCGCATGCAGTCGCCGGCCGCACCCTGCCCGGGGAAGACGACGCGATCGGCCGCCAGCACCTGCTGGGGATCGGAGGTTAGTAGCACCTGGTCAGAACCTGCGCTAACCACCTGCAGCGCATTGACCACCGACCTGAGATTACCCATGCCGTAGTCGATCACGGCAATCGTCTGCATGATCTAGAGGGATCCCTTGGTCGAAGGAACCACGCCCGGCATGCGCTCGTCCGGCGTCACGGCGCTGCGCAGGGCGCGCCCGAATGCCTTAAAAATGGTTTCGGCAACGTGGTGCGCATTATGTCCAGCCAGGTTGTCGATATGCAGCGTCGCCGGGGCATGGTTGGCGAAACCCTGGAAAAACTCGTGAAACAAATCGACGTCGAACTGCCCGACCCGGGGGCGTTTGAACTCAACTCGGTACTCGATGCCGGGGCGCCCGGAAAAATCGATAACGACGCGTGACAGGGCCTCGTCCAGCGGCACGTAGGCATGCCCGTAGCGCATGATGCCTTTTTTATCGCCGAGCGCCTGGTTGAACGCCTGCCCCAGGGTAATGCCGATATCTTCAACCGTATGATGATCATCGATATGCAGATCTCCGCTGGCGGTCACTTCGAGGTCGAAGGCCCCATGTCGAGCAATCTGCTCGAGCATATGTTCGAGAAACGGGATTCCGGTGTCGAAACTGGAGATTCCGTTGCCATCCAGCTTGAGCACGACACTGATCTGGGTTTCAAGCGTGTTACGGCTGACCTTTGCACTGCGATCTGACATTTACCACTGCTTCCGGTGGGATTTTAGAGCCTGCGATAATAATCGACATCGTGGCCAAATTCGACCTTTAATCGACAGCTTAATCTAGTCCAGGATAAATGTAACCGGACCGTCGTTGATCAGATGCACCTGCATATCCGCACCAAACTGCCCGCAGGCAACGGCTTGATGACAGCTCTCTGCGTAAGTGGCCATCGCCGCAAATATATCCCTGCCATGCTGCGGGTTGGCGGCAGAGGTAAAACTCGGCCGGCGCCCTTTTCTGGTATTGGCGGCGAGCGTGAACTGGGGTACCAGTAAAAGCCCGCCGGCGATATCGATCAGCGACAGGTTCATCTTGCCGTCGGCGTCGGCGAAAACGCGGTAATTCAACAGGCGCTCGACAAAGCTTCGCGCAACGGATTCATCGTCGTCGGCCTGGACGCCTACCAACACCAGGATGCCCTGGCCGATACTTCCGATGCTTATTCTGTCGACCTCAACCCGCGCTTCACTGACGCGCTGCAGCAGGGTAATCAAGTCACGATTTCCAGCATCGAATTACAGCATTCCACCAGCGCCTTGCTGATCCCATGTTCGGTTACCGCGTGTCCCGCATCGGGAATGATCTTGAGCTGGGCATTTTCCCAGTGATCCTTGAGCAAAAACGCCTGATCGATCGGGCACACCAGATCGTAGCGGCCGTGCACGATGTATCCGGGAATATGATCGATTTTGCCCATGTCTGCGATCAACTGGCCAGGCTTAAGGAAACAGCTGTTGCAGAAATAGTGGCACTCGATGCGCGCGATGCTGAGCGCGATATGCGGATCGCTGAAATGATCGACGACGTTTTTATCGGGCAGCAGGGTTACCGACGAGCCTTCCCAGATCGACCAGGCCTTGGCGGCGCCCATGCGCACGATTTCATTATTACTGGTGAGTCGCTTGTAATAGGCGCCGATGATATCGCCACGCTCTTGCTCCGGAATCGGCTCGATAAAATGCTGCCAGGCTTCGGGAAAAATGCGGGCTGCCTGACCATTGAAAAACCAGTTCACATCCTCGTCACGCGCCAGGAAGATGCCGCGCAGAATCAGCCCCAGCACCTTGTCGGGATGGGTTTGCGCATATGCGAGCGCAAGGGTCGAGCCCCAGGAGCCACCGAACACGACCCAGCGATCGATTTCCAGAAACTCGCGAATTTTCTCGAGGTCCGCCACCAGGTCCCAGGTGGTATTTTCTTCGAGGCTGGCATGCGGGCGGGACTTGCCGCTACCGCGCTGGTCAAACAGGATGATGCGATAGGATTCGGGATTGAAAAAGCGCCGGTGTCCCGGCTCGCAGGAACCACCCGGCCCGCCATGCAGAAACACCACGGGAATACCTTTTGGATTACCGCTCTCCTCGATATACAGCGTATGCAAATCTGAAACCGGCAAACGCCAGGTCTGACCAGGTTGAATGGCTGGGAATAACATGCGGGTTGTTAATCTCCGTTTTTGTTGATTGTAGGACAGCTCCTACAAGATTTTACGGTTAATGCTGACAACTATGCAGCCCTGCCACGGTATCTGCCCAGCGTTTAACGTGGCAGTATACTAGCACGACACAGGGACAGGTCGACAGACAGGAAGGACGCCACGTGCAGGGACGCACACGCAGGGACCAACGGATATTTTAAGTCAGTTTTTCTCTCCTCGAGATAATCACATTGCTCTGGCCTCGTTAGCCAGAGTTTTTTTTGACGGGCCATATTTCCCCAGCCTACAGGTTTTCAAAATCGAAGAGCTTGCGATCGAGCAGGTGCGACGGCGTCACCCGGCAAAACGATTTCAATATGTTGTCGACGCGACCGGGATGCGACTTATCCCATTGCTGCAACATCGCCTTGATCGCCTGGCGCTGCAACCTGGGTTGCGAACCGCATAAATTGCACGGAATTATCGGAAACTCGCGCAGCGCCGCATATTGTTTGATCAGGCTTTCACGCAGGTAGGCCAGCGGCCGGATAACGACGTTGCGCTGGTCGTCACT
>CAMYML010000270.1 GCA_947259305.1 uncultured Gammaproteobacteria bacterium
GTCATTTCCGGCAGGTATGAAAAGGTTTCGAATTTCCGGCTCGCCGGATCTTCGAGGCTCGATTGATAGTCTTGAATATCACTCATGTTCTTATCCTCTTATCGATGGGCAACGTCGAGCTTGTCGACTGTATCGAATTCAAACTTGATTTCCTTCCAGGTTTCCATCGCTGCCTTGAGCTCAGGGCTGGACTTGGCCGCATTGGTGAGTATGTCCTTGCCTTCCTTTTCGATCTCACGGCCCTCGTTACGCGCCTGTACGCAGGCTTCGAGCGCAACCCGGTTGGCGGCGGCGCCGGCAGCGTTGCCCCAGGGATGACCGAGAGTACCGCCACCGAATTGGAGCACCGAATCGTCGCCGAAAATGTTCACTAGTGCCGGCATGTGCCATACGTGGATACCGCCCGAGGCGACCGGGAAGACACCAGGCATGGAACCCCAATCCTGATCGAAGAATATACCGCGGCTACGGTCTTCCTTGATGTACTTGTCGCGCATGATGTCTATCCAGCCCAGCGTCGCCTCGCGATCGCCCTCGAGCTTGCCGACGACGGTGCCGGAGTGCAGATCACCACCGGACAGGCGCAGTGCCTTGGCCAGCACGCGGAAATGAATGCCGTGAGTCGGATTCCGGTCGAGTACCGCGTGCATCGCGCGGTGGATGTGCAGCAACATGCCGTTTTCCTGGCACCACTGCGCCAGGCCGGTGTTGGCGCAAAAACCGCCAGTCAGGTAGTCGTGCATGATGATCGGCGCGCCCAGCGACCTGGCGTACTCGGCGCGCTTGTACATTTCCTCGGGCGTCGGCGCGGTCACGTTAAGGTAATGCCCCTTGCGCTCGCCGGTTTCGGCCTCGGCCTTGTGAATCGCTTCCATGACGAAGTCGAAACGGTGGTTCCAGCGCATGAACGGCTGAGAGTTGACGTTTTCGTCGTCCTTGGTGAAGTCGAGGCCGCCGCGCAGGCATTCGTAAACCGCACGGCCATAGTTTTTAGCCGACAGGCCGAGCTTGGGCTTGATGGTGCAACCCAGCAGAGGACGGCCGTACTTGTTCATCTTGTCGCGCTCGACCTGGATACCGTTGGGTGGCCCGTTACAGGTCATGACATAGGCGACCGGGAAGCGCACGTCCTCGAGACGCAGACCGCGTACGGCCTTGAAGCCGAACACGTTGCCGACCAGCGAAGTGAATACGTTGACCACCGAACCTTCCTCGAACAGGTCGATCGGGTAGTCGATTAACGCATAAAAACAACTATCGTCGCCGGGCACGTCCTCGATCGAGTAGGCGCGGCCCTTGTAGTGATCGAGATCGGTCAGCAAATCGGTCCAGACCGTGGTCCAGGTGCCGGTGGATGATTCGGCGGCGACCGCGGCGGCGGCTTCCTCGCGCGGCACGCCGGGCTGTGGCGTGATCTTGAAACAGGCGAGGATATCGGTGTCCGCCGGCGTGTATTCCGGCATCCAGTAGGTTTCGCGGTAATCTTTCACGCCCGCGTCGTAAGTTTTTCTGGAACTCATTTTTCGTTCTCCAAATATAAAATCAGGCAGCGCTTTTGCTGCTGGCAACTTTAGGATCGAGCGCACCGCTGGCATATGATTTCGCCATGTCGGCGACGCTGATCGGTTTGATATTCGAGGCGTTACCGGCGGTTTCGAACTGCTCGAAACGGTCGCGGCACAGGTCTTCCATCGCCTTCAGCGCCGGCGTCAGAAATTTACGCGGATCGAACTGGCTCCTGTCCTGCTCGGCAATACGGCGAAATTCGCCGGTCATTGCGAGTCGACAATCGGTGTCGATATTGACCTTGCGCACGCCAAACTTGATACCGCGCACGATTTCCTCGACCGGGACGCCGTAGGTCTGCGGCATTTCACCACCAAACTGGTTGAAGATATCCTGCAGTTCCTGCGGCACCGACGATGAACCATGCATCACCAGGTGCACCTCGGGCAGTTTTTCGTTGATTTCCCTGACCACGTTCATCGCCAGGATTTCGCCATCGGGCTTGCGGCTAAACTTGTAGGCGCCATGCGAGGTTCCCATCGCGATCGCCAGCGCGTCAACCTTGGTGCGCGTAACAAAATCGACCGCCTGATCGGGATCGGTCAGCAATTGCTCCTTGCTGAGGCTGCCTTCGAAACCGTGGCCATCCTCTTTTTCGCCTTCGCCGGTTTCGAGCGAACCCAGGCAGCCGAGTTCACCCTCGACCGATACGCCGATGTCGTGCGCGATGCGGGTGACTTCGGCGGTAATATCGAGATTGTAGTCATAGCTGGCCGGCGTTTTGGCATCGGCCTCGAGCGAACCGTCCATCATCACCGAGGTGAAGCTGGCCTGCATCGCCGACACGCAGGTGGCGCGGTCGTTGCCATGGTCCTGGTGCAGGCAGATCGGAATCTGCGGGTACATTTCTTCGGCGGCTTCGACCATCTTGCGCAGCATGATATCGCCGGCGTAACCGCGAGCACCGCGACTGGCCTGCAAGATCACCGGTGCATCGACCGCGCTTGCCGCATTCATGATCGCAAGCACCTGTTCCATGTTGTTGATATTGAACGCCGGCACGCCATAACCCTTTTCGGCGGCGTGATCGAGTAACTGTCTGAGCGTAATTCTTGCCATATTAAAATCTCTCCAGATTAAATCTGTAACAAACGGCGCACTTCGTCGTGCACTGCCTGCGCGCTGATACCGAAATGCTGGTATAAATCTTCCGCGGGCGCCGAGGCGCCAAATCCGTTCATGCCGATGATCGAGCTGCGTTTGCAGAGCCAGCGATCCCAGCCCATCGGCGACGCGGCTTCGATCGCAACCCGGCATTCACCGCCGAGCACAATTTGCTGATATTCCGGCGACTGCTGTTCGAACAATTCCCAGCAGGGCATGGATGCGACCGCGACTTCTACGCCGAGGCGCGCCAGCATGCCGGCGGCTTCGAGCGCAATCTGAACTTCCGACCCGGTTGCGAGCAAGGTCGCCTTGCGCCTGCCCTGCGGCTCGCGCAACAGGTAGGCGCCGCGTGCGCACAGGTTTTCCGATCGATGTTTACTGCGCAGTGTGGGCAGGCCCTGCCGCGACAGGCAAATGACCGAAGGCGTATCGGTCGCGGTCAGCGCACAGGCCCAGGATTCCGCGACCTCGACCGCATCGGCGGGCCGAAACACCATCAGATTCGGCATCGCGCGCAACGAGGCGATCTGCTCCACGGGTTGATGGGTGGGGCCATCCTCACCGAGCCCGATGGAATCGTGGGTCATGACGTGCACCACGCGCTGCCTCATCAGTGCACCGAGACGAATTGCCGGGCGGCTATAATCGGCAAAGGCGAGGAAAGTGCCGCTCAGCGGGATGTAGCCGCGATGTAGAGCGATACCGTTCATGGCCGCAGCCATGCCGTGCTCGCGCACACCATAGTGGATGTAGTTGCCGCTGAAATCTTCGCGCGTAAGCGACACTGCATTGCCTGGTTTGGTGCCGTTGGAACCGCTTAAATCGGCCGAGCCGGAAAGCAGCCACGGCACCGCATCCATCAGGGCCTCGAGCACCTGCTGCGAAGACTGGCGCGTCGCCAATTTGGGTTGCTCGGCGCTGAAGCGCTGTTTCAATTGTTCGATGCAGTCCTGGAATTCCTGGCCCAGCGAGCCGTCCTGCATGGCATCGAAACGCTTGCGGCGATCCGCCGGCATGGCTTCGACACGAGCCTGCCATTGCCGTCTCGCATCGGCCCCGCGTTGGCCACAGGCGCGCCAGTTGTTTAACAGATCCTGCGGCACTTCAAACGCTGCGTTAGCCCATTTCAGGGCTTCGCGGGTGAGCGCAATTTCTTCTTCTCCCAGCGGTGCGCCGTGGGTTGCCGCGCTACCCTGCTTGTTCGGCGCGCCAAACCCGATCACGGTTTTGCAGGCGATCAGCGAGGGTTTTGCCGATTTTCTGGCGTTTGCAATGGCAGCGGCGATGGCGACAGGATCATGGCCGTCGATATAGCTCACGTCCCAGCCGCAGGCTTCAAACCGGGCCAGCTGATTGGTCGACGTGGTCAGGCTGGTGGCGCCATCGATGGAAATGCCGTTGTCGTCGAACAGCACGATGAGTTTCGACAGCTGCAGATGGCCGGCAAAATCGATAGCTTCGTGGCTGATACCTTCCATCAGGCAACCGTCACCCGCGAGCACATAGGTGTAGTGATCGACAATTTCATCGCCAAATTCGGCGGCCAGCTTTTTCTCGGCCAGCGCCATGCCGACCGCGGTGGCGATGCCCTGCCCTAGCGGTCCGGTTGTCATTTCGATGCCCTGGGCGTAGCCATATTCGGGGTGACCCGCGGTTTTGGCGCCGAGCTGGCGAAAATTTTTGATTTCGTCGATCGTCATGTCTTCGTAACCGCACAGGTAGAGCAGGCTGTAGAGCAACATCGAACCGTGCCCGGCGGAGAGAATGAAGCGATCGCGGTCCGGCCAGTCCGGGGCGGTAGTATCGAAGTTGAGAAAATCGGCGAATAACACGCTGGCGACATCGGCCATGCCCATCGGCAGGCCTGGGTGCCCCGAGTTGGCTTTTTGTACCGCGTCCATCGATAGCGCGCGGATCGCGTTCGCCATTGCGCGACGGGTTTCGGTTCTGCTCAGGTCTTTTTCAAACTTGGTATCCATTGCAATTCCTCGGGATTAAGCCGCACGACGCTTGCGTTCGACCATCTGCAACACCAGCGGGGTAAAGATCAACTGCATGGCCAGGTCGATCTTGCCTCCGGGGATTACGATAACGTTGGGGCGCGACATGAAACTCTTGTCGATCATGGTTAAAAGGTAAGGGAAATCGATGCCGGCTGGATTGGCGAAGCGAATCACGACCATCGATTCATCCGCGGTCGGGATCCAGCGAGCGATAAAAGGGTTCGAGGTGTCGACGATCGGCACCCGCTGAAAGTTGATATCGGTATTGGTAAATTGCGGGCAGATATACTCGATGTAATCCGGCATGCGCCGCAGGATGGTGTCGGTGATCGCCTCGGCGGAATAACCGCGTGCTGCCTTGTCACGGTGAATCTTCTGGATCCACTCGAGGTTGGTGACCGGCACCACGCCGACCTTGAGATCGGCATATTGCGCAACGTCCGCCTGCTCGGTTTTGACCGCGCCGTGCAATCCTTCGTAAAACAGTAAATCGGTCTCTTCCGGGAAAGACTCCCATTCGGTGAACTCACCCGGCGCAACGCCAAAG
>CAMYML010000271.1 GCA_947259305.1 uncultured Gammaproteobacteria bacterium
CGGGTGCCGGTAGCAATCGCGATATGCTTTGCAGAATAATGCTTGCCGTCTACCGCGATGGTATGCGCATCGACAAAACTGGCCTCACCTTCGATCTCGTCAACCCCGAGATCTTTCAGGTAGCCGTGGTACCAGCTGTTTATCCCATCGATATATTTTTCGCGCCTGGCGACCAGATGCGCCCAGTCAAAGCCGTTGTTAGTCAGATCGAAGCCATAATTTTTTGCATCATCGATCATGTGCGCCAGATTGCCCCCGAACCACATAATTTTCTTTGGAACACAACCGACATTGACACAGGTGCCACCGATTCTGCCACGCTCAATCACGGCACAGCGTTGACCGTAACTGGCGGCACGCTCAATGATAGAGAGGCCGCCGGAACCGGCGCCCAGGGTTATCAGGTCGTAATCGAATGCGTCAGTCATATTGTGATTCCTTAAGATGAGTCGGCGCGCACTTTAACAGTTTCGTAATGGATTTATTACTTTTACGAGGACATAATTCGACCGATTTCATCGGCAATGAGTTCCATGTTCAAATTAGTCCGGTTTCTGCTTACCCACGGCATCGCATTGACACTAGGATTCGCACTTGGCGTTTACCTGTTACCGGTATTGACAGCACCCGATGCCCCGAGCAACGCGGAAGTGAGTTCGAGCGCAGCAGAAGCCGTATTCAAAGCAGATTTCCACAGGAAATTACCCGGCAGCGACTTCCTCCACTGGGGTGATGGCCAGGTTTCGATATCGACCAAACAGATCAGTTTCATGGGTACGATCGCACCGGGACCCGACTATCAGCTTTACCTGACGCCGGCTCTGGCCCAGACTGAACAGGAATTTCTAATGATGAAGGAAGAATCGGCAAAAATCGGCGCGGTCATAACCTTCAATAACTTTATCCTGGATATACCGGCAAACATCGATCCGGCGAATTATCGCGCGATGATTGTCTGGTGCGAGTCTTTCGGCGAATTTATCACCGCCGCGAGTTACCGCTAAAACCGGCATCGCCGCCTAGAAAGGTAGTGAAGTTCCGCCATAAAGTTTGCCGGTTTTTGCTTCGATATCGTAGCCGAAATCCAGGAACAGGTCGGTCTTGACGAAAGATTCTATCTTCCAGCGAAAGCCGGTGCCGACGGTGTAACGCAGATCACTCAGGTCGATGTCGTCGAAATCATCGTAGACATTGCCGAAATCCAGGAACAGGCTGTGCTGCATCCCTGGATGCTTCTTATAGGCAAAGACGTATTCGAGGTTGATGAAAAACCGTGCATCGCCACGATCGTCGAAGCTTTCCAGGCCGCGGATGCTCGAACCGCCGCCAATACTGTAGTTCAGATAGTCGAAAGGGCTGTCATTCGATACGGCCACATTGAGGCGATAGTTGATATTGTCGTAACGGTTCAATGGTCTGAAACCCAGCGCCTCGAATTCGAAAATGTTGGACTCGTAATCCGAATCGAGCCATTCGAAACCGCGCGCGACGGTAATCGAATAATAACTGCCATAGCGTCGATAGCGCTCGGAATGCAAATCGTCGAGAATCAGCTGCAAATGCAGGCGATTGTATTGCCCCGCTTCCCTGGCTTCGATCGATTCAGGATAAGGCCGATCCAGGCCGAGTTCTTCGACCGTGATGCCGGTACCGACGGTCAGAGGCAGTGACAATCCTTCGATATGCCAGTCGCGGGATACGCTCATCGTGATTCGGTCGATGGTCTCGATATTATCGAAATCTTCCACTTCGGTGTTTTCGACAACCTGGCTCAAGCGCCATTCAAGATCGTAGGGTTTGGCAAACAACGGCAACTTGTAGTAGATACGAAATTCTTCAGAGTCGTCGCCAGTATGCTCTTCCTCTCGTTGTACCAGCGCTTCGAGGGTTTGGTCTGCGCCGCGCAAGTTGTACATGCGTAACCTGATCCCGGTTTTAACGTCACCGTCGGCGTTGCGATTGAGGCGCGGCAACAGCAACCATGATTTCCGCTCCTCGAGCAGTATATGCAAGGTTAATTCACCATCTTCGAATCGTTCAGCTTGAAATCCGACGGTCCTGAACAGGTCGGTATCCAGTAATTCCTGGCGCGCGCGCTTGAGCAGGGGAATGCTGATTACCTGGCCGGGGCTAAGATCAGTCCATTTGAGAACCCATCTTTCCTGGGTGTCCTCGTTGCCGCTAATCAGGATCTTATCGATAGGCAGTCCGATGACTTCAGGGCTTATTCCGGCCATCTGCGCCGCTGCCTGCTGCACCGGCACTAGCGTAATAAGCAGCAACCACGACAAACCATGGAAACAAACCCTTGATCTCAATCGCATCTGTTAATCTTGCGGGCCCCAGAGAATTCGATCCAGGCTATCGTCCGACTCGACTTCTATGATTCTCAGGCCATCGAAGCGTACGCCTTCCTGCTTTAGTAACTGGGCCTGTTCGCGGTAGGCGCTCGAGTCTTCGTCGAATGCCAGGGTTCGATTTGAGCGCACCACACGAAACCAGGGCAGGGGTTCGGGCGCGCGCCCCAGGGCGGCGCTCACCATTCTCGAGTAGCGCGGAAACCCCGCCGCTCTGGCCACTTCGCCATAACCCATGACGCGACCGGGCGGTATCGCGGCGACAACCTCCCAGACGCGATGATCAAACTTTTCCCGAAAACGACTCATGCGACTTATGTTCAACCCAAAGACAGTGCAGCAATAGAATACTTAACTTTAAATAAGTTATATAAGGCACTGATATATATAGTTTACTCTTTCTGACTGTAGTGCTCGCGTTTACTCAGCTGCACCAGCCGCCGAACTTCCGACACGGCCACGCTAATCGTCTGAAAGTCGCAGCTTCGCATGGCGCTGAACTCGTTGAGTATACTGTCATAGCGTTGCAACGCTGCGGAGAGATTCTCCTCCCAGATCGCCAGCGCCTTGTTGGTATGGCGCTTGTTATTGACGATATGTAACACGATCTCGGTCAGGTTGTGCTGATTGGCGTGCAAATCGTTGCGCAGGTTGAGAATCGCCAGGTGGTTCCAGTGGGTACGCACGATGGATTGCGAAATTGCGTCCCTGATCCAGTGCAGCTGCAATCGCTCCGACAATGCGTAGAACAATCTGGCTACATTTTCGGTATCGCTGTAGAGCTTTGATTTGACTTCGATGATATCGAAAGCCGAGGCCAGGGTAGTCTTGTCGACCAGTTCCTGCGCCAATGCCGCCGGCAACCGGTACTTGATAAAGCTGCGTTTGGTTGCGAGGTAGTTCTTGCGTGATTTGCCGATGATAGCGCTGGAAATCACTTGCTGCAGGATCCGGGTGTCGGTCTTGTAACGCTCGATGACATGGCTGACGTTGAAATCCGACGGCTGGTTGCGCAACAACCAGCTGATCGAGCGTTCGAGCAACCCGCTGACTGCCTGAAAGATTTCATACCGGTCCCGCTCGTGCACCTCGTTATCCAGCTTCTCCAGCTTGCGCCAGGTGTCAAAAAGTTCAAATACTTCGACGCAGACGACATAGGCCTTGGCGATATCCTCGATAGTGGAACCGGTTTCCTCGCGAATGCGTGAACCGAAGCCGATGCCGATATTATTGGCGATCTGGTTGCTCAGTATCGTGGCGATGATTTCCTTACGTAGCGGGTGCTGCAGGATTTCATCGGCGTAGCGTTCGCGTATCAGTCGCGGAAAATAACCCAGCAACAGCGAATTGTAGCATTCTTCGGTAAGCGACGAGGATCCCAGCAGAGCGTTTTTATAGGTCAGTTTGCTGTAGGACAGCAGTATCGAAAGTTCGGGACGGGTTAAACCCTGGTTTTTGGCAATACGATCGGTAATCTGTTTGCGGTTGGGCAGATGTTCCAGCCGGCGATTCATAATACCGCCTTCCTCCAGGTGACGCATGAAACGGGCATGCTGGTACATATTGAGCGCGGCGTGTTTTTCGAGGCTGTCGATAATCTGGGTTTGCCGATAATTGTTCAACAGACATTTCTGTGCGACCTCATCGGTCATTTCCACCAGTAGCTGGTTGCGCTCCTTGTTACTCAGGCGCCCGGACTTGACCAGCTGCGACAGCAGAATTTTGATATTGACTTCGTTATCCGAGCAATCGACGCCAGCCGAATTGTCGATTGAATCGGTATATAGCAGGCCGCCGGCGAGGGCATATTCCACGCGCCCACGCTGGGTTACCCCGAGATTGCCGCCTTCGCCGATGGCTTTGGCGCGTAGCTGCCTGCCGGTAACGCGAATAGCATCGTTGCTTTTGTCCGACACGTCGCTATCGGTTTCATTGCTCGCCTTTACGTAGGTGCCGATACCTCCATTCCAGAGCAGATCAACCGGTGCCTTGAGGATATAAACGATGAGTTCATCGGGGGTTAGACGTTGTTCCTTGCAGCCTAGCAACTGTTGCATCTGGGGCGTCAAATCAACGCTCTTGGCCTTACGCAAAAATATGCCGCCGCCCTTGCTGATCAGATGCTTGCCGTAGTCGTTCCAGGTAGAGCGCGCTAGCCCGAACAAACGCTGACGTTCCTGGTAACTCTTGTTAACGTCGGGGCTGGGGTCGACGAAAATATGCATATGATTGAATGCCGCGACCAGTTGTATACAGGGTGACAGCAGCATACCGTTGCCGAATACGTCACCGGACATATCGCCAATGCCGACCACGGTGAAGTTCTCTGTCTGGATGTTTTTACCGAGTCCGCGAAAATGGCGCTTGACCGATTCCCAGGCGCCGCGCGC
>CAMYML010000272.1 GCA_947259305.1 uncultured Gammaproteobacteria bacterium
TGGCGCCTCCGCTCAACTTAGAATTTTGATCAACACGACCCCGAGGCAAACCAGTACCGCGGCAATGATGCGCTGGCGTCCGAAGGGTTCACGAAACAACAGGGTGCCGATCAAGGCGGCAAATATTACACTGGTTTCGCGCAATGACGAAACCAGCGCCATCGGTGCGACACTCATGGCGTAGATCACCATAGCGTAGGCGCTGGCGGCGGCCAGCGCGCCGGCGCTAATCTTGCCCGGCTTGGCACGCATATAGCCGAACCACCCGGCTCGATCCCTCAGTAACAGCCAGGTTCCTATCGGGATCGGCTCCAGCACGAATAACCAGATAATGTAGCTGAAAGGATTTCCCGCGGCGCGCACCCCGATACCGTCGGCAACCGTGTAGGCCGCGATCAACACCGAGGTCGCCAGCCCCCAGCCTAGCGCGGGGCGCGGTATCTTGCCGAAGCTGCCACCGGCAAAGGTGATGCTGATCAACCCGGCGCTCACCAGCCCGATGCCGAGCATGGCGCCGACCGACAGGTATTCCGCGGCCAGCAGCGCCGCGCCCAGCACGACCAGCACCGGCGCCAGCCCGCGAAACAGCGGGTAAACCTGGGACAGGTCGCCGCTGCGGTAAGCCTTCGACAAGGTTACGTAGTACGCGGTATGTATAATCATCGATGCCAGCAACATCGGCCAGCTTGCGGCCAGTGGAATCGGAAACAGGAACAACAGGGGCAGACAGCAGAGCGCGCTGATCAGACGGTAGGAGGCGATGCTGTACTGTGGCGTGCCGCCCGATTTCGCCATCGCGTTCCAGCCAGCGTGCAACAGCGCAGCCAGTAACACCAGGCCGGCAATAAAAGGCGTCATTCAGGATTTTCCGACACTATCCGCACATTTCGGGGACACCACATTTCGGGGACACAATACTTATTTCGTGCGGTCGGGGCCGTGCATACCGCAGAAACCGTATTGTATCCGAGGAAATAGAAATAAGTATTGTGTCCCCGGAATTACCGAATTCTCCATATCTCGGCGAGAACGGTAGGAACCGATCTATTTGACGACCGTTACAGTACAGGTCGCATGCCTGACAACCTGAGCGGCAACCGAACCCAGAAACATGTTCTCGATCTTGCTGTGTTGCGCCGGAATCACGATCAGGTCGGCGCCATCCTGTTTCGCCTGTTTCAGAATCAGCTCGCCTGGATGGCCTTCGACAACTACGGCATTAGAGTCGATATCAGCCGGAACATTGTCGTCGACATACCGCTTCAAATGCCGCGCGACTTCTTTCAACGCCTCGGTCACCGCATGCTCCTCGAAATAAGAAGCAACGATCGGCATACCGAAACCCGGCGCGGCAGTCAGGATAGTCAGTTTGGCCTTCGATCGACGAGCTTCGTCGATTGCAAGCTTGAGTGCTTTTTCGGCTTCGGCCGTGTGTTCCAGGTCTACCGGAAACAAGATGCTCTTATACATGACTGGGCTCTCCTGTTACGTCAATTTTATCCTTGTCACGACGGGCCGCCTGAATTTTCCAGACCGCGATTAATAGTAGTATTGCCGGTATGTAGAACCAGCGTTTATCCGGTCGATCCAGATTTTTCTTCTGCACATCGACAATTTCCCAGTCGAAATCGATTTTCTGTTTCTCGGCGGCGCTACCGAACACGATATTGTCGACCAGCATTTTATCGCCTTCCTGGCGCAACTCGAGGCCGGCCGCCATTTCGATTCGATCCTTGCCAGGTCCAGGCGCACCAACTGGCAGCATGACGACCTTGTCGACCAGATCCCCTTCGAGGGTTTCACCCATAACATGAACGCGCAGCAATCCATTGTCAGGCTGTTGCTCGGCCACTTCGTAGATCTTCGTGGCCTCGACCTTGACCAATGGATCATAAAGATAATCCATGAAAAACCCGGGGCGAAACAACGTGAAGGTGATCAACAATAATGCGACGGTCTCCCATGCCTTGTTGCGGGTCAGGAAAAATCCCTGGGTGGCGGCGGCAAATAGCAGCATCGCCGTCAACGCGGAGGTGACCACGACAATCAGGTGAATCGGGCCGGTGATGCCGATCAACAACAGCTCGGTGTTGAAGATGAACATGAACGGCAGCACGCCGGTACGAATATCGTAGATAAACCCCTGCACGCCAGTCTTTATCGGGTCGCCGCCGGAAATGGCGGCCGCGGCATAAGCCGCGAGCCCCACCGGCGGGGTATCGTCGGCAAGGATCCCGAAATAAAACACGAACAGGTGCACCGCGATCAGCGGTACGATCAAACCGTTACTCGCCCCGACAGAAACGATGACCGGGGCCATCAGCGAGGAAACGACGATATAGTTAGCCGTGGTCGGTAAGCCCATACCCAGAACCAGGCTGATGACGGCGGTAAAAACCAGCATCAGGATCAGGTTACCGGCCGAAATGAATTCGACAAACTCGGCCAGTACCAGGCCGATACCGGTGAGGGTCACGGTGCCGAGGATGATACCCGCACAGGCGGTTGCGACACCGATGCCGATCATGTTGCGGGCGCCCGCGACCATGCCATCGAAAAAGTCGACGCGGCATTCCCGAAAGTACTCACCGAGGTTGGATTCACCGCGAAACATGGCCTTCAAAGGCTTGTGCGTCAACAGCACGATGGCCATGAAAACGGCCGCGTAAAATGCCGACAGCCCGGGTGACAGGCGTTCGACGGTGAGGCACCAGATCAGCACCGCGACCGGCAACAGGTAATAGAGACCCGCCTTGACAATGGGCCCCGGCACCGGCAATTCTTCGATGGTATCGCTTCGCCCGAGCTCCGGAAATTTGGTGGAATACTTGGCCAGGGCCACGTAAGCCGCGAGCACGATGGCCGAGGCGATCCAGAAGGTGAAATCGCCACCGACGTCTTTCAGCCAGCCGAAGGCGTAGTAACAAACGCCAGATAAAATGATAATCCCGGCAATGACGGTGGTATACACCATCAGGCTGGCCATAAAAGTTGTCTGTACGGTTTTCTTCAGGCCTTCGAGTCCAGCCTTGGACGCTTCCAGGTGGACGATGTAGACCAGCGCGATATAGGCGATGATTGCCGGCAGGAAGGCATGCTTGATAACTTCGATATAGGAGATGCCGACAAATTCAATCATCAGGAAGGCCGCGGCGCCCATGACCGGCGGTGTCAACTGGCCATTGGTCGACGACGCCACTTCGACGGCGCCCGCCTTTTCAGCGGGGAAACCGACGCGCTTCATCAACGGAATTGTAAAGGTACCGGTAGTGACCACGTTGGCGATCGACGAACCTGAAACCAGTCCGGTCAATGCGGATGAGACCACGGCCGCCTTTGCCGGCCCACCTTTCATATGACCCAGCAGGGAGAACGCCACCCAGATAAAATAGTTGCCCGCGCCCGCCTTTTCGAGCAGCGACCCGAACAGCACAAACAGGAACACCATCGAGGTCGACACGCCCAGCGCGACACCGAACACGCCCTCCTGGGTAAGCCACATATGCGACATGGCTTTACCAAAGGAGGCGCCTTTCCAGGCGATAATGTCCGGACCAAGATGGCCGAAGAAAACGTAACACAGGAATATCAGTGCGATAACCATCAGCGGAGGACCCAGCGCGCGCCGCGCGGCCTCGAGTACCAGCACGATGCC
Source organism: uncultured Gammaproteobacteria bacterium (assembly GCA_947259305.1). Classification (GTDB taxonomy): domain Bacteria; phylum Pseudomonadota; class Gammaproteobacteria. Next base: position 3,656 of record CAMYML010000272.1, read on the forward strand.
TATCGCGCCGATTACCAGGTCGGTGGTGGTCGGCAGCCCGGGCCGATCGCCCAGCTCAACCGCAAAAATCGACAGGTACATGGTGCAGGCGATGCCGCCGAAAGCCAGTACCCAGTCCTGGACCGGAATTCTATTACGCGGTGAGCTTTTCAACGCGGGATAAGCGAGAAAGGCGAGTGAAACCGCGAACGCGAGGTGGATCGACCGCGTATCGGTATTGTTCAGCACCGGCAGCCAGGACGAGAAAAAATCGAGGTAAGGCAGTGGCGACGCGATCCACAACTGGAACAGGGACCAGCAGAAGGCGGTGATCAGCATGATCTTGCCGACATTGCCCTCGGGGCTGCGCGCACCGGTGTCGGTGGCGGCGATCATCGCCTCGAGTTCGGCTTCGGTAGCCTGCGGTTTTTCAGTATTCTCGACCATTGCGGTCTCTCCTCTTGCCTGATTGTTGTTATGTCTTGCCCGGATCTAACATCCTTGTTTGTTTAAGCCGGCGGTCGCGGATTGACGACCGGCTTAAACAAACAAGGGGGCGTTAGCCCCCTTGTCGGTATCGCGGATTACATCCAGCCGCGTTCCTTGTAGTAGCGAATTGCACCTTCATGCAACGGCGCCGAAATGCCCTTGGAGATCATGTCCTTTTCAGTCAGGTACGCAAAAGCGGGATGCAGTTTCTTGAAATCCTCGAAGTTATCGAAAACGCTTTTTACCACGGCATAAATGGTGTCGGCCGGGGTCGCGGTAGAGGAAACGAAGGTTGCGAGTACGCCGAAAGTCGGCACGTCATCGGGGTTGCCGGTATACATGCCACCGGGGATGACCGTGGTGCCATAGAACGGGTACTTTTTAACCAGCGCATCGACTCCCTTTCCAGATACTTCGACAAAGTTGGCATCACAGGTGGTAGTAGCTTCCTTGTTCAGTGCCGCGGGGTTACCGACCAGCCAGAAAAACGCATCGATCTTGTTGTCGCACAGCGCTCCCGGCGTTTCGGACGACTTCATCTGCGCCGCCAGCTTGAGATCGTCATTGGACATACCCATCG
>CAMYML010000273.1 GCA_947259305.1 uncultured Gammaproteobacteria bacterium
TCGTCGTCGCCGAGCAATACTCCAGCCCCGTTCGACGCTGCCAATTTCCCGCATATCACCCTCTACGACAATATTCGCGCGCAATTCCAGCTGCTCACCGAAGCCCTCGGCGTTAAACGGCTTGCGCTGGTCACCGGCTGGTCGATGGCGGGATGCCAGTCTTTTCAATGGGGCGCGCAGTATCCTGATTTCGTCAAGGCCATCCTGCCGTTTTGCGCCTCGGCCAAAACCTCGGAACACAACATCGTTTTTCTCGAAGGCGTCAAGGCGGCGTTACAGGCGGATGCCGTGTACGCCGACGGTCACTACAGTGAGCCACCGGTCAAGGGCCTCAGGGCCTTCGGTCGCGTTTACGCCGGATGGGCCTTCTCGCAAACTTTCTACCGCGAACAGATGTATCGCCTGCAAGGTTTCGCAACGGCCGAGGAATTGCTGCAGGACTGGGAACGGGATCATCTCGACTGGGATGCCAACGACTTGTTGTGCAAGCTGTGGGCCTGGCAGCAGGGCGACATCAGCGCCAACGAACTCTACCAGCATGATTTCAGGGCCGCGCTGAATGCGATTAGGGCGGATACCATCGTCATCGCCTGCGACAATGATTTGTATTTTCGCCCCGAAGACAACCAGCTCGAAATCGAGCACATCATCGGCAGCGAACTGCGTGTATACGAATCACCCTGGGGACATTGCGTTGCCTCACCCGGCAACGACCCCGAGTTCGAACGCTATCTCGACCAGGCAATCACTGAATTGCTCGATCAATAAATATCACCACTATTAACTGGAGAACAGCATGACCGCACCAAGCGTATTTAGAATCGCCGATATACAGGACCGTATCGACAACCTGCCCGAGAACGGCACCTTCATCAAACCATTTGTGACCATCGAGCATAGTGACTCGATGTGCGGCGGTATCAATGCCCTCAACAAGATCTCGGTCCCCTGGGACCTGACCTGCGACGAACTCATTTATTGCCTGCAGGGCAGCTTTCGCCTGGTCGTCGACGATATCGGCTACGAGCTCAATCCCGGCGACCTGATGTTTGTGCCCAAGGATAATCACGTCAGGTACGAGTGCGACGACAAGTGTGTCATCTTTTACTCGGCCTACCCGGTCGATTGGAAGCAGCGCGCCGGCATCACCCACGTGCCCGGCATCGACGCCGACGAAATGCCGGCGCCTTATCAGGACTGAAAGGGAAATACCCGACTAACGCCAACCGGCGCGGTCCATGAGTTTGACCGCCTCGCTATTGTTCCCGCCGAGACGACTCAGATTGAGGCTATCGCCCTTGAACTCGCCAAAAGCCTTAAGGGTATCGGAAGTTTTCGCGCCGGCGACGACCGGGTATTCATTGTTGACCTCGGCATACCAGGTCTGTGATTCGGGGCTGACCAGGAATTCCAGCAGGCGCTCGGCGGCCTCGCGATGTCTGGCGTGCCTGGTGACAGCGGCGCCGCTGACGTTGACATGCGCGCCACGATCGTTCTGGTTAGGCCAGAACACACCGAGGCTGGCGGCAACTTCACGGTCTTCCGCCTTGCTGCTGGTCACCAGGCGTCCATAATAATAGGTGTTTGCGATCGCGATATCGCACAGCCCGGCGGCTGCGGCGCGCAGCTGGTCGGTATCGCCGCCGGCCGGCTTACGCGCAAAATTGGCCACCAGCCCTTTGACCCAGGCCTCGGTCTGGTCGACGCCATGTGCCGCGATCATCGATGCCACCAGCGACTGGTTGTAGATATTGCCCGAGGAACGGATACAGATTCTTTGTTTCCACCTGGGCTCGGCCAGGTCTTCGTAGGTCGATAATTCGGCGGGTTTAACCTTGTCTTTGACATAAAATATGATGCGTGCGCGTTGCGACAACCCAAACCAGTAATTTTCCTTATCGCGCAAGTTTTCGGGAATCGTTGCAATCAAAACGGCGTTCTCGACAGGCTGCAGCACCCCGGCGTCCCTGGCCCGCTGCAGGCGACCGGCGTCGGTAGTAATAAAAACATCGGCCGGACTCGATCGCCCTTCGGACTCGAGGCGCTTTAATAAAGCGTCCGCCTTGCCTGTAATCAGGTTGAAGCCGATGCCGGTTTCAGCCTTGAACTTTTCAAGCAAGGGCAGAATCAACGCCTCTTTACGGGCTGAATAGACATTGACTTCCTGGGCCTGCGCAACGCTTTGCGCAAACAGCATGAGCAGACAAACTGCGATCGAAGCAAAAGATTTTGCGCCGGCTAAACTGCGATACATTTCGATTACTCCTGTTGACTAAAACGGTTGGGGATAGGAAATTATCAAATTCTAAATGAGAATGCAAATGTAAATCATTCTCATTTAGAATATTAATTGGGAATATTTTAATTCCGCGCAATGTTCCATGATTTGATTGAGATCAAGCACTGGCCGCTTATTGTCGAGCGCAGGGGTCCTCATTTATCATGGTGGGCGATTTTTACAGGATATAAGCCATGAGTTTCGGAATTACCAAAACGATTCCGGCCAAAGCCGGGATTGCAGTTCTCGACTCGCTCTACGATGGCAGTCGCGGCGAATACGAATTTCACATGGCGGGCGTCGAACCGAGGCGGCTTAAACCCGGAGATTATGTCTACACGATTTTCAACGACCAGCTGCACGGTCGCCTCAGGATCAACAAGTTCATCACCGGCGCAACTAATCCAGACTCGGGCAAACCCCGCATCCTGATCATCGTCGACGCCCCCGGCGAGCGCCTGAAAACGCCGTTGCCAAAAAAAGGCCATCGCGGCACCCGCTATACCGACGGCGAAGACTGGCCGCGCTAGCATTCAAACGCCAGCAATATTTTCCATGACTCTGACCTGAAGCATGCAAAAGCTTAGCGAACAAGATAAGTCGAGTTACCGGCAGAACGGTTTTCTGATTGTCGAACTGGCGGGTTGGCCCGGAGTTCGTATCATGATCGATAACCTGCGGTGGAAACCGCCGGCGGCCAAATCACTCGGCTATCACCTGGACAGCGGCCCGATTTACAGCCGCTACAAGCGCCTCGGCGACGACCGGCTCGGCGAAAACTTTTTCCCGGTCCTGTGGCGCGAAGACGGTTATCGCAGCCCGCAGATCACGGACTATTTGCGCGCCTGAAACGACATGCTGCGGCGTCTGATCAGAGCCTTGTTTCCGCGGGCCATGGAGCGTATCGAAGCCGAGTCGAGAACCTGGATGATGCAGTGCCCCAACTGCGGTTACGAGACCTCGGTCTGGGAAGCCGGCGGCATGCGCTACAAGGGACTGGGACCGGTTTATCGGCTAGGCCGCTGCCGCGACTGCGGCAAAATCGGCATGCTGCGGGTCTACCAACGCGGCGACCCTGACCGCTAAGGTCGGGATTGCTGTCTCGAAAAATGCTAGTATCGCGCTGGCACAATAGAAAAATCACAAGCCATGACTGACTCTTCCCGGCAAGCCCGGCAAGCACTTGCGAATACGCGCTTCACGACCTACTGGCTCGACAGCCTCGATGCGCTTGACGACGAGGCAGCGCTGAAGCGGGACATCAATTGCGACCTGCTCGTCGTCGGCGGCGGCTTCTGCGGACTCTGGGCCGCGATCCAGGCGAAAGAGCAAAGCCCGGCGCGCGAGGTCGTGCTGATCGAGGCCAGGAGCATCGCCAACGGCGCCAGCGGTCGGCCGGCAGCGATCATGTCGACCTCGGTAATGCACGGCATCGACAATACCGAACGCATATTCCCCGACGACGTTGCCGAACTGGAACGCCTCGGACAGGAAAACATGGATGCGTTCAAACAAACCCTCGAACGCTACCGGATCGACTGCGATATCGAGTGGGGCGGCGAGATGAAAGTTTCGATCGGCGACGACGGGCTCGCAACCATCGATGAAGACCACGAACTCTATCTCAAGTACGGTCATGACGCGATCAAGCTCGATAAGGCGGGCGTACAGGCTGAAATCAAGTCGCCGATTTTTCACGGCGGCACCTGGTCCAGGCAGCGCTGCGGTACGGTGCACCCGGGAAAGCTGGTACGCGGCTTGAAGCGAGCGGCGCTCGAACTGGGTGTGCGCCTGTTCGAAAACACGCCGCATCTGGCTAACCGCAAAACTCCGGGTGGCGTCCTGGTGGAAACATTGCACGCGGACATCACCGCAAGCAAGGTATTGCTGGCCACCAACGCCTGGGCGGCGGGTCACCGTCATATCAGCCGGCGCGTGGCCGCGATTCGCGATCGTATCGTCGTCACCGAACCGCTGACCGCGGAACAAATGGACAAGGTCGGCTGGCATAACCGTCAGGGGATTTACGATACCCGCACCCAGCTTAACTACATGCGCCTGACTGCCGACAACCGAATTCTGTTCGGCGGTCGGCTGGCCTACTTCTTCGGCAACGATACCGACCCGGCACAGGACAAGACGCCGCAACCCTTTATCCGTCTGGTCCAGTCGTTTTACCGCAACTTCCCGCAACTCGCCGAGGAGATCCGCTTCTCCCATGCCTGGAGCGGACCCATCGGGCTGACCACGCGCATGGCGGTGCATTACCAGAAGTACCATCACGGCGACATGGTATATGCCGGTGGTTATTCGGGCTTCGGTGTGACCGCATCACGCTTCGGCGCACGCGTCGGGCTTGCGATCCTCGATCAGCTCG
>CAMYML010000274.1 GCA_947259305.1 uncultured Gammaproteobacteria bacterium
GGGATTATACAGCCTGGAGCCGGTCGAGAGTTCCGATAATGCGGGCCTTTAATTGCTACAGTAATGCGTTGTCTGGAAAAGATTTTTTTCTTTTCATCCAACTAGAACAGAACCTGAAGTTAAATTCCGGGCCAGTTTCAAATGCAAATCAACATATTAACGAAATGGCGTCAAATCTACCGATCAGGCAAAGAAAAGCCCCTGCATCAGGGGCTTTGAATTGGTGCCGGCACCACGAATCGAACGCGGGACCTACTGATTACAAGTCAGTTGCTCTACCAACTGAGCTACGCCGGCATAGTCATTTCAAGCGGCCGCAAATGCGGCCTCTTAGTGGAACTATTCCTGCCCCTTGCCAAGGGCGCGAATTCTATTGTTTTTGCCTGATATAGGCAAGTTTTCATGGTGGCGACGCCTGGTTGGCAGGTATTGGGCTGACAAAAAAAAGATTTTGAATCAGATAAAACAACGGGAATAGAGCTCGACTACCCGGCTTTTCGATCTCATCGACCACGAGGTACACCAGCTAACCCGGCAGGCACTGCGTCGGAATCTGGCTGATCCCGCTTTCGTTGTCGGTAGATTCGAGTAACTGCAACACGTCGGCTTCACTCGACTGTTCCGCGTACAACCAGTAAATCGTGCGTTCACGGTAGCGCGCCTCGGTTTCGACCTTGAAGTCCATTTTTTCGATGCGCGCCCTGAGCCGATCGGCGTTACGTTTCAAGCCAAAAACACCCAGCGACAGAATATTGGATTGCTCCGGATTGTTGACGATGATGTGATCAGTTATCCCGCTGGCGGCAAGCCGGCTCGCGGTTTTAACCGCATCGGCACGGGTTTTATGTCCGCTGATGTAAACCATGACCCCCTGGTACTCCTTTTCCAGGCTGGACTTGATTGCGGTTACCGCTTGCTTGCCGCTATAGCGCCCGCTGATTTCGATCGCTCGCGCCTTGTCCTTGATCGGCCCGATGGTATAGCACACACGTTTATCGCTGCTATCCTCGGTCACGAGTCTGGCGCGCTCTGCTTCGACTTCCTTTTCGATTCTCGCCACCGCCTGTTCCAGGGCATCGGTCTCGGCTTCGACCCTGGCGACAACCTGGGCTTCGCTGACGACCTGGGTGTTGGCATCGGTCAGCAACTGCAGCTGTTCCGCGGCCGCAATCTTTTTCTTTTCGACAAACAACTGTTCGTAGGGCAGCAACCATTGGAACACCGCGAAGGCGATATTGACGATTAACAGTAATCCGAAAAATACTTTCATTGCTCAGCCAATCTGGACATACCCAGAAATACCAGGTCAGGAACTATCCGACCCGGCTGCGCAAGTTCGGCCTGTACGCTGGACGCATCCCCCCCGGCCAGCAAAACGCTTGCATCCCGATCAAGGTGTTGAATCCAGCGTGTCACCAGTTCGCACAGCCGCTCTATCGAATCCCGCGGGTAGTCTATCTGAATCGCGGCCTCGGTTGAACATCCGGGTTCGTCGCTTGCGCCAATCTCGGGATCGCTGAAATCGATATGACTGAAAATCTGCTGGAAGCGCTCCAGTGAAGTGTTAATACCTGGCAGAATTGCGCCGCCCAGGTGCTGGCCGTCGGCGCGTAACAGATCGAGCGTAATCGCGCTGCCGGCATCGATCACGACGCAGTCGCCGTCGACCATTCCGGCCGCGCCAATCAGCGCCAGCCAGCGGTCCACCCCGAGCCGTTCGGGTTGTCGGTAACCGTTGATCACGCCGCCGCCGCGCGGCTCTGACCTGAAACGCGTCACGGCTGCGCCAAATCTCGCCGCCAGGCAGTCATCGAGCAGAGCCTGGCGCTGCGGCTCGAGTACCGACGACTGATAGCAACGGGTCGCGTCGGTCGCACGCAACCAGTGTCCCAGTCGTTGGGGCCAGTTGACGGCATAGGAGCAGGCATAGCTGGCCCGCACACGTCCGCAGTCCCGCAGCTGCGCCTTGAGCGAACTATTACCGCAATCGAGCAGAATCATTCGCTGCTCGGTCTCGAGCTGCAGTCGCCCGTCCTGGGCGATGCCACGATTGATGCCGCGAATGCGCTCCTGACCGCTGACCACTTCGACTTCCTGCCCATGAAAGGCATCGTATGCCTCGAACTCGGCGCTCAGCGCCGGCGCCTGCAGCGGATCGAAATCGCGGATCGCCCGCACCACGGCATCGATCGCCGCCGTCAAAACCTCGCTGCGATCGAGCGGCCGTGCCGATACCTGGTCGAGGCTGGTTGCCGGTTGCACGATGGCGGCGAGATCCTCGACGGGCATGAACACGTTCAGGCCGAAGCCGATCGCGAAAAAGAATCGCCCGCTATCCTGCGGGCGCGATTCGATCAGGATACCGCCGAGCTTGCGCCCGTCGGACAACAGATCGTTCGGCCATTTCAGGCTAACCGCGGCCGCGGCGGAATGCTCCAGCGCGCGACACAGCGCAATGCCGGTAACGATGCTTAACAGGCCCTGGGCGTTGGCCGGCAGCGTCTTGTACAAGCCGATAGTGCAGTAAATATTGCGCGCGTAGGGTGAATGCCATAGCCGACCACGCCGGCCGCGGCCCGCACTCTGCGCCTCGCTGACCGCGGTCACTTCACGTTGATGCCGATCGAAATGGCGCAGCACGTCGACGTTGGTGGATTCGGTTTCATGGCTGTACTGCCAGTCGAGCCCATGATCCGTCACCAGCTTTTTTAGCGCAGCCTGATCGATCGGCATTCCGACCACTAGAGCTTCAACCAGGATCGCAGCTGCGCGCTCGGTTGCTCAGTCACTTTGAGTACGAAAGTATCGGCGGCGGCCGGCTGCAGTTCAACTTCAAACTGGTACAACTCGTCACGCCGGAACGCGTGCACCTCCCAGACATCGCCCGCTTCGGCGCGCTGCAGTTTGTTTTCGATTTTACCCAGGTCGAGCCTGAGCCCGTCGATTGCAACCAGCAAATCGCCCGCGGCGAGTCCGGCGGATTGCGCCGAGCCTCCCTCGGCGACACGCTGAATGGCGACCCCGCCTTCTTCGGCCTTGAGCATCGCGCCAAAATCCACCCTGGGCAGCTCGCCGGTCGCGTCCTTGCCGCCCTTGTCCTGCAGATTGCTCGCCGCGCGTTGTATCACCTCGACACCGGCCGCCTCGAGCAATCCGGTCAGCGGCAGGTCACCGGTGCCGTAAATCAGATCATCGAGAAAATCGTTCAGATCCTGACCCGCGATTTCACTGACCAGCCGTTGAATCGAACCAGCTTCGACCCCCGGCTTCAGTTCGAGATAGTCTTGCCACAATTGTCGCATCACGTCATCGAGACTTTTTTGTCCTGCGCTCAATTCACGCAGCTTCAAATCGATACAGGCCGCAATCAGGCAGCCCTTGGCGTAATAGCTGACAATCGCGTTGGCCGCGTTTTCGTCCTGCTTGTAGAATTTGGTCCAGGCATTGAAACTCGATTCCGCCGCCGACTGACGGCCGCGCCCGCGGCCGCGCTGCACCCGCGTCATGGTTTGCGCCAGCAGTTCGAGGTAACTCTGCGCGTCGATCAGCCCGCAACGCCGTAACGCCAGGTCATCGTAATAAGAAGTGATGCCTTCAAAAGCCCATAGCAGATCGGTATAAACCTCCTGCTGCAGGTCATAAGGTCGGTAAACCTCGGGCTTGATGCGCTTGACGTTCCAGGTATGGAAATACTCGTGGCTGCACAGCCCGAGAAAATCGCGGTAATCGTCGTCGACCCTGTCCTGCCCCGGTTTTGGCAGACTGTCGCGATTCGCCACCAGGCTGGTGCTGGCGCGATGCTCGAGCCCGCCATAACCCTCGCCCACCAGCATCACCTGGAACTGGTAGTAGTCCATCGGCGCCGGCTCGCCGAAAAACCGGATGTGGTGTTCGCAGATGGTCTTCAGATCCGCCGCGAGACGCTGCTGGTCGCATTCGAAGCGGCCGCTCAGGATGATTTCGTGGGGCACGCCGCAGGCCTCGAAAGGAATGCGGGTGAAGTCCCCCATTTCGACCGGATGATCGATCAGGTCGTCATAATCGAGCGCCTGGTAAAGCCCGAAGTCACAGGGCCCGGCCTGCTTACGCCCTAGCGAGGTCGCGAGCTGCCAGCTGCCGCAATATTCGGCCGGCGGCTTTTCGATCAGCACCTCGCAGGCTTGTTCCGACTGACCCAGCACTTCGAGGAAAACGCTGCTGCCGTTGTAGTAACCGTGGGTATGGTCGAGATGCGCGGCTCTGACCGACAGATCTTTGGCATAGACCTTGTAGGCGATCGTGAGCGCGCCGGAACAGGCGGCGACGCGCCAGTTCGATTTATCGGTCTGATCGATCGCCAACGGCTGATCCGCGCAGCTTGCCCCCAGGTCAAGCAGGTTGCGCGCGAAGTCGCGAATCATGTAGCTGCCCGGAATCCAGTTGGGCAAACGCAGCGCCTGCCCGGCCGGATCGGGATCATCGACCCGGATCGACACGTCGAAATAATGGCTCGCGGGATCGAGGCTGGTAATCTGGTATCTGATCATTTACAAAAACTACTCATCAATCGAGGCCAAAGTGTATCATTGGCGGCTTTGACACCAAACGCCATCGGCCTGAAATATGAACGACTCGCTGAAACATCTGGATCGACACTCCACGCCCGCCAAGGCGCTGACCGAGCCCGCACCCGATGACAGGCAGTTGAGGTTAATCCTCAAAACCGCGATGAGCGCGCCCGACCATGGTCGTCTGCATCCTTACCGTTTCATCAGCATTCGCGGTCAGGCGCGACATAAGCTATCGGAAGTCTTCGGTCGCGCAATAATGCAGCGTGAGCCCGATGTGGACCCTGCCTACCTGAAGAAACAGAAAGACAAACCGCTGCGCTCGCCATTGATCGTGGTGGTCGTCGCGCACCTGATCGAAAGCCCCAAGATCCCCGAGATCGAACAAATGCTAAGCGCCGGCGCCGCCGCGCAAAACATCCTGCTGGCGAGCAATGCACTCGGCTTCGGTTCGATCTGGCTGACCGGCGACAACGCTTACGACCCCTATGTCTGTGGCGAGCTCGGCCTGGCGGAAAACGAGCGCATCATTGGCTTTATCTACCTCGGCACCCCGGCACTCGAAATACCGCCGCGCCCGATTCCCGAAGTATCGACTCACCTCAGCCACTGGGAATAAGCGCAACAATCAACGCGCTCATTGTGCACGGGGAGTCATCTCTCTACCTGTGGCGACATCCCCAATCTACATAGTCATCCCAAAGCTCATAGTGCTGTCACCCCAGGGCTCACAGATAATGTCATCCCGCGGTTACTCTGTTGTCATCCCGCGGCTTGACCGCGGGATCCAGTCTGACCTGGATTCAGTCTAACCTGGATACCGCGGTCGAGCCGCGGTATGACAGAGTGTATTGGACGTCCTCAGCCACTGGGAATAAGCGCAACTATCAACGCGCGCATCATGCATGGGTAGTCATCCCTATACCCATGGAACCATGCCCCAATCTCCAGTGTCATCCCCGCGCAAGCGGGGATCTTTATATAACTGCATAGCGCGTAATTGCGAGATCCCCGCTTGCGCGGGGATGACATCGAAAAACACAATTCGGCTCAGAGCTCGATGCGTTCCTCTTCGTCGGGATGCCCGTAGGCGCATAAAAACCCGCCGACGAACTCGATCGCAGGGTCGAACGGATCGCCCGGGCCCACTTTCGCCTCGACCTTGTCACGGTAATCCTCGGCGCTGTCTTTGGGCTTGTATCCCAGGTGCGCAACCTTGTGATTGGAGAAAAAAGCTTCCTGGTTGTCGGAAATTCCGTAAACCACGGTATGCCCGATACGCTCGGACACCAGGCAGCGCCCTACCAGGTGCAGCATATCGTCAAAGCTCAACCAGGTGGCGAGGTGGCGGCGATCGGCAGGTTCCGGAAAACAGGAATTGATGCGCAGGCAGGCGGATTCGATGCCGAACTTGTTGAAATAAAGCTTCGCCAGGTCTTCGACAAAACACTTGGAAACGCCATACAGCGTATCCGGATTATGCGGCGTATCGGTATCCGCGCCGACCTCGCGGCGCTCGTAACCGACCGCGTGGATCGAACTCGCGTAAACGATACGCTTGACGCCGTGACGCCGCGCCGCCTCGTAAACGTTGTAACCGCCCTTGATCGAGCTTTCGAGAATTTCTTCCCAGGGACGTTCGACCGGCGCGGCGCCGAAATGCACGATGGCATCGCAACCCTCGACCACTTTCATCACCGCGTCAAAGTCACCGAGTTCGCAGGACATGGTTTCTTCATGCGCCTCCGGCGACGCCATTTCGCCTCGATCAGTCAGCCTGAGCGTGGTCGCCAGCGGCGCCAGTCCGCGCCGCAGTTCGCGCCCGAGATTACCCGCGGCGCCGGTGATTAAAAGTCGATTGAAACGTGGCATAACTTGCTCCCGGTAAAAAATCAGCGCTTATTGTAACTTAACTTGACTGCCTCATCTCGCGACCTGATCGGCTTCCCTGGCATAACGAAACTCGACCGCCCTCCCTGTCAAACCGCGGCTCGACTGCCCTACCTGTCATACCGCGGCTCGACCGTCCTTCCTGTCATACCGCTGCTCGACCGTCCTTCCTGTCATACCGCGGCTTGACCGTCC
>CAMYML010000275.1 GCA_947259305.1 uncultured Gammaproteobacteria bacterium
GACTGACGACGAGGATGGCGATGCCCGGCACGGTCGGCACCCACCATTGATCGATCAGGTATTGCCGGCCGAGCGAAATCATCGCACCCCATTCAGGCGTCGGCGGTTGTGCGCCGAGGCCGAGAAATCCCAGCCCGGCGGCGGTCAGTATGATACCGGCCATGTCCAGCGTCAGGCGCACGATGACCGAGGATGCGCACAGCGGGGTGACATGGCGGGTCAATATTCCGACCGTGCTAACCCCCTGCACCTGCGCCGCGAGGATAAACTCGCTGTTGCGGATGGTGAGCGCCTCGGCGCGCGCGATGCGCGCGAAAGGCGACCAGGTGGTCAGGGCGATCGCCAAAACCGCGTTCTCAAGCCCGGGGCCGAGCACGGCGACGAAGGCCATCGCCAGAATCAGGCGCGGAAAGGCGAGAAAAATATCGGTCAGGCGCATCAGTATAGTGTCCACCAGCCCGCCGAGATAACCGGCGATGATGCCGATAACGAGCCCGATCGGCAGCACGATGATCGTCACCAGGCCGACGATATACAGGGTAATGCGCGATCCCCAGATAATGCGATCGAAAATATCGCGGCCGAGCTGATCGGTGCCGAACCAGTGTTCGGCGCTGGGCACCTGCAGGCGATTGGCCAGGTCGGGCTCAAGCCCGTCCGACGCGGTAATCCAGGGCGCAAACACGGCGACGAAGATCAGGCCGAGGATAATCACAAGTCCGATCATCGCGATCGGATTGCGCCGAAATTCTAACCAGCCGATGTAAAACCGCTGGCAACGTGCCTGCGATGCCGATCGCGGGACTTCGGCCAGCAGCCAGCCGCGCAGATTAGCCTGGGCCGACATCAGCGGATCCTCGGATCGACCAGCCGATAGAGCAAATCGGACAGCATATTAATGCCGACGAAACAGACGCCGACGACAATGGTGCCGCCGAGCACCGCGTTCATATCATTGTTGAACAGCGAATTGGTAATGTACTGACCGATGCCGGGCCAGGAGAATACCGTTTCGGTCAGCACCGAGCCTTCCAGCAGCGAGGCATAGGTCAGCCCGATAATGGTGATCAACTGCACCAGTACATTGCGAAATGCGTGCCCCCATATGACCCGGGACTCGGGGATGCCCTTGACCCGCGCGGTCAGGATATATTCCTGACTCAGCTGATCGAGCATGAAACTGCGCGTCATGCGCGCGATATAGGCGAGCGCGAAGGTACCCAGGATCGAGGCCGGCAGTACGAGATGCGACAGCGCGTTGCGAAAAATTTCCCAGTCGCGCACCAGCGCGGCATCGATCAGCAGGATGCCGGTGACCGGATCGATAATGCCGTCATAGTAAACGTCCAGCCGGCCCGGGCCGGCGACCCAGCCAAGCTTGGCATAAAAGACCAGCAAGGCCACCAGGCCAAGCCAGAAGATCGGCGCCGAATATCCGAGCAGGGCCACCACGCGCACGATGTGATCCGGCCAGCGGCCCTGGTGGACGGCGGCAAACACGCCCATCGGCACGCCGACAAATATGCCGAGCAGCGTGGCGACAGTCGCGAGTTCGAGGGTTGCCGGGAAGAAGCGTTTGATATCCTCGATCACCGGCCGAGTCGTCATGATCGAAGAACCGAGATCGCCCTGCGCCAGTTGCCCCAGGTATTTGAGGTACTGGACGTAAACAGGTTTGTCCAGCCCGAGCTGCAGATAGACCTGCTGATAAACTTCGTTGGACGCGCGGTCGCCGACGATCGCCAGCACCGGATCGACCGGCATTACCCGGCTGATCACGAAGGTGATCGCGGTCAGCCCGAGGAAGGTCAATGCCAGGCTGAATAGAACCCCGATAATCTTGACCAGGGTCGACGGCGGCGTCAGACCCGACCCAACCGCCGCCTGGTCGGTACTAGCCCGCATATCTCACCAGCCAGGTGCTGCGAACAACGATATGCGGGCTCGAGGCTTGATCCATCCAGCCGCTTTCGCTACTGCTTTTTGACGTTGCGGTAAAACACCAGGTCGAAGTTGGAGCCGGAGACAAAACCCCGCAGGTTGTTACGCCGCGCGACCTGTTCATTCTGCTGAAACATGATCACGAAGGGCCCTGTTTTCTGCAACATCGTCTGCAGTTCCAGGTATTGCTCCTTACGCTTGCCCAGATCGAGCTCGTTGCGCGCCTTGACCGCGAGCATGTTGCTGGAATCATCCGCCCAGGCGTTACGCCAGGCCAGCACGCCGGTCAGTTTTGCTTCCAGGCGATTGTCCGGGTTGTGCGCGAAGGCATCGGCGTTGGAATGCGGATCGACGTAATCCGGCGACCAGCGCGCGAGGATGATGTCATGCTCGCGGGCGCGATACTTCGGCCACAGGGTCTTGCCTTCCAGGGTCACGATATTGGCCTTGATGCCGCCCTTGGCCAGGTCGGCCTGTACCGCCTGCGCGATTTCCGGGAACGGCGAGTTGGTCAGGGTATGAATGGTCAGCTCGAAGCCATCGCCGTGACCGGCTGCCTTGAGCAGGGACCTGGCCCTGGCGACATCCTGTTTGTAGGGCGTCGTTTCGAGCGCGCCCCACAGGCCTGCCGGCCAGAACGCCTGGTGCACGACGAACTGTCCCGCCAGGAATGAATTGGCCATGGCTTCATAGTTGACCAGGTGACGTATCGCCTGCACGACCTCGGTTTTGCCCAGTACCGGGTGCCCCGCGTTGGCGGCCATGTAAACAATGGTGCCCTTCGGGTAGCCGTCGATCGCGATTTCGGAATTGCCGCGCACGCCCTTGACCTGGTCCGGCGTCAGGTTACGCGCCATGTCGATATCGGCTTTTTCGAGCAACAGCCGCTGCGAAGAGGGTTCGGCGACGTGTCGCAGGATAACCCGCTGCATGCCCGGCGCGCCGTGGCGATAGCCGGCGTTGGCATCCAGCGTGACGATTTCGTTCGCCTTCCAGGTTTTAAGGCTGAAGGCGCCGGAGCCCGCGCTGTTCGACTTGAGCCAGTCGTAGCCCAGGTCACCATCCTTTTCGTGGCTCATCACCAGCTCCTTGTCGACTACCGAAGCGACGCCGGCGGACAGCGCGTTGAGCACCAGGCCGGGGGAGAACTCTTCGGTGATGGTAACGCTGAAGCGGCGGTCATCGAGTGCCTTGACCAGGCCGTCGACATTATCCGCGGTCCAGCCGAACTGGGTGATGATGAATGCCGGGGTCTTGTTCAACTTGACCACCCGCTGCAGCGACCAGGCCACATCCTCGGCGCGCACCGGGTTACCCGAGTGGAACTTGAGGCCGGAGCGAATCTTGAAGGTTATGGTTTTGCCGCCATTACCGACTTCCCAGCTCTCGGCCACGCCGCCGACCAGTGTTTGCAGGTCTTCCGGTTCGAACATCATGACGCGATCGTAGATGTTGGCGATGATTTCGCCAGTGGTGAGCTCGAACACTTCCGCCGGATCCATGGTAATGATGTCGGCGATGTCCTTCGCCATGACGAATGTGTTAGCCGGTGTTGCCGCCTGGGATGCACCCATGCCCAGCATCACCGCGGTCGTAATACCCAAGAGAATAGTTCTTAATTTTTTCACAACTGCCTCCTCGATGGTTGGTCGATTGCTTATATTTTATATGCGCTCCGCAAGTCTGCGGGAAGCCGGAAAATACTACCACAAACCGGACGCCAGGGTTCACCTGCCGTGCAGCGCAATCCGACATGGCTAAATTTAGGGTAAAAGGCCAATTGCCATAATAATGGCCCACGTGCCCTGGCGCTCATATTTCAGCATTCAGGAGCAAGCAGGCAACCGTTGGTCGACCGACTCGGCGCTTTTATCCGAACTGTTTAAAGAATTGGCGGACTAGTGCCGAACAACGTACTAAGTTAATGGTACTGAACTAATTTTGAACCATGAAACTAGATATTGGCGGTTGATGACAACGCAATAGAAACTGGACTGATTTAATGAACGACAAGACGACATCTCCCGGCTACGGCGCATCAGATCACAGCGATGCAACCGGCAATACCCACATCACCGATTTTACCCAGGTGGTGAGTTGCGCTGTTGGTCAAGGCCGACGTGATGAGCGGCGTGAGAAAATTCGCGAGGAACTGGTACGCGAATATTTCGGCCACGAGGCCGCATCCCCCTCTGCTGCCCCCTCGATGCGCAACCGGTTGCTAAAACTGCTCAAATTCAACTAAGCGAGAAATCTGCCGTTATAACGACTGTCGACGCGCAGAATTTGCAGGCTCGAAGTCAAGCAGTACAGGCCTGCCGCAAACAGTTTTTTATAAAAACGATCGCTCGACTCAGGCCCTGAACTATTAACCGATCCCGGCGCCGTCAGGCGATAACTTCATCGCAAGGCAGTTTCGCGGATAAAGCTCGAATAGCGACTACAATCAGTGCTATACGACAGGCAATAAATCTTATCAACACCCGGTGTAGCTAACTGCAAAGCAGTCGCATGAGAGTACTTAAAAGTTTTTTTCCGATTTTTATCCTGATAATCGTATCTATTTACGGTTTTCAGCAGTACGACCAACTGCCTGTTTCCGCCAAGATCGGGGTTACCTATTTAACCCACATGCTGGCGCTGATAGTCGCGGGCCTAAGCATTCGCTTCAGTCGCAGCTCGGTA
>CAMYML010000276.1 GCA_947259305.1 uncultured Gammaproteobacteria bacterium
ATGACCGGCACTTGCCTGACAAGGCCATCGATGTGATCGACGAAGCCGGTGCGCAACGTCGCCTGCACCCGCCGAAACAACGCAAAAAAACTATCGGCATCCATGATATTGAAAATATCGTGGCCAAGATTGCACGTATCCCGTCGAACACCGTGAACACCTCCGATCTGGATCTGCTGAGGAACCTCGGCAAGAACCTGTCGCGAGTCGTATTCGGCCAGGACGAAGCGATCAAGGCGCTGGATGCGGCGATCAAAATGTCGCGTTCCGGCCTCGGCCGTGAATCTAAACCCGTGGGATCATTCCTGTTTTCGGGTCCGACCGGAGTCGGTAAAACCGAGGTGTGTCGTCAAATAGCCAAGATCATGGGCATCGAGTTGATCCGCTTCGACATTTCCGAGTAAATGGAGCGCCACACGGTCTCGAGGTTAATTGGCGCCCCCCCGGGCTACGTCGGTTACGATCAGGGCGGCCTGTTGACCGAAGAACTCAACAAACACCCATACTCGGTGGTGTTGCTCGACGAAATCGAAAAAGCGCATCCCGATGTTTTTAACCTGTTGCTGCAAGTGATGGACAACGGCACGCTGACCGACAGTAACGGCCGTAAAGCGGACTTCCGCAACACCATCCTGGTGATGACAACCAATGCAGGGGCTGAACAAATGAGCCGCGCTTCGATGGGATTCACGCTGCAGGACCACACACTGGATGCCGGCGAGGCAATCAAAAAAGTCTTTACCCCCGAGTTCAGGAACCGCCTCGACGCCACCATTCAGTTCAAGGCGTTAGACACCAACGTGATTTTAAACGTCGTCGACAAGTTCCTGATCGAACTCGAGTCTCAGCTCGAGGCCAAGAAAGTCAGCATGACCGTCAGCGACGCGGCGCGCCGTTGGCTGGCTGAAAAGGGTTATGATCCCAAAATGGGGGCACGCCCGATGGCACGGGTAATTCAGGACGAAATCAAGCAGGTGCTCGCCGATGAATTGCTATTTGGCGAACTTACCAATGGTGGACGGGTAAAGATTGATATCAAGAATGGCAGGCTGCACTGCCAGGTATTAAAGACGCGTAAATCGAAAGAGCGCGCCTCGGTCGATTAGTCCTTTAGCGATCGCGGAAGGTAATTCTGCCCTTGGTCAGATCATAGGGCGTTAATTCCACCGTCACCGTATCTCCGGTCAGTATCCGAATGTAGTGTTTGCGCATTTTTCCAGAGATGTGCGCCGTTACCACATGTCCGTTTTCCAGTTCAACACGAAACATGGTGTTGGGCAGGGTATCCTTGACCACTCCACGCATCTCAATATGATCGCCTTTGGGCATATTCTGACTCGTTGTTTAAAGCGCGCCATTATCCATTATTTACCGGGTATAGCAATAGAGTGAGTAACGTCCCCCGATACCCTGTGATAAGATTCGGTTGTTTTTCAATCCTATCGAAAGCATGACAAATTACGCCTATGTTTTCCCGGGTCAGGGATCCCAGTCGGTCGGCATGATGACCGGCTGGGAAGATCATCAATCGGCGGTAGTCGACATTTTCACGGAGGCTTCGGACCGCCTCGGTTACGACCTCTGGGCCGTGGTCAGCGAGGGCCCGGAAGAACAGTTGAACCAGACTGCAACCACTCAGCCGGCCATGCTTTGCGCCGGTGTCGCCAGCTGGCGTATCGCCGCCGAGCAGAATGACATGCCACAGGCGTCGATGATGGCGGGGCACAGCCTTGGCGAGTACAGCGCCCTGGTCTGTGCCGGCAGCCTGTCGTTGGCCGAAGCCGTCGAGCTGGTTGCCAGGCGCGGCCAGCTGATGCAAACGGCGGTTGCCGCCGGCGCCGGTTCGATGGCGGCTATCATCGGGCTCGCCGATGAAGACGTGGTTAAAGCCTGCGCGCAGGTCGACGCCGGCGTGGTCGAGGCGGTCAACTTCAACGCGCCGGGGCAGGTGGTTATCGCCGGCGAAACCGCCGCTGTCGAAGCTGCCATGGAGCAGGCAAAAGCACTTGGCGCCAAGCGCGCCCTGCAATTACCGGTGAGCGTGCCGTCGCATTGTTCATTGATGAAAGATGCGGCCCGGCAATTAGCGGAAGAACTCGAATCGATTTCGCTTTCAATGCCTCGAGTACCGATCATCCACAATCAAAGCGCCTCGATCGCCGAATCGACCGAAGAAATTCGCGAACGACTGCAGTTGCAGCTATACCAGCCGGTGAAGTGGGTGGCCAGCGTCGAATTCATGCATCGACGCGGAATCTCGACCCTGATCGAATGCGGACCCGGCAGGGTTTTAACCGGTCTTGCCAGGCGCATCGAAAAATCGCTACGCGGGTTTGCCGTGTTCGACGCCGCTTCGCTCGACAGTACTCGACAGTCCATAGGAGACGAATAATATGCTCATCGACCAAATTGCCCTCGTCACCGGGGCCAGCCGGGGGATCGGCCAGGCCATAGCCCTGGCGCTGGGAGCGCAGCAGGCCACCGTCATCGGTACGGCAACCAGCGAAGCTGGCGCCGACAGTATTTCCAGCGTGTTTGCTCAGAATGCGATCAAGGGCCGCGGCATGAAACTCGACATCGCCGATTCGGAATCGGTCGCCGCCTGTATACAACAGGTGACCGAAGAATTCGGTTCACCCGACATCCTGGTAAACAATGCCGGTATAACCCGCGACAGCTTGTTGATGATGATGAAAGAGGAACAATGGGACGAAATTATCAACACCAACCTCAGTTCGGTATTTCGCATGAGCAAGGCAGTCGTTCGTCCAATGATGAAAAAACGCAGCGGACGCATCATCAACATATCCTCGGTGGTCGGCGCTACCGGTAATCCCGGGCAAACCAACTATGCCGCCGCCAAGGCCGGGCTGGTCGGATTCAGCAAATCGCTGGCGCGCGAAATAGGCTCGAGAGGCATTACTGTAAACACCGTCGCCCCAGGTTTTATCGATACCGATATGACCCGTGAACTTGCCGCAGAACAGCGCGAAGCACTGACCAGCCAGATACCGCTGGGCAGACTAGGCGCGGCCGAAGATGTCGCCGCGGCGGTTGTGTTTCTGGCCTCACCGGCGGCTGCATATATCACCGGAGAGACCATTCATGTCAACGGCGGAATGTATATGCCTTAATCGAAAACTGACAAAAACAGACATAACTAATTGATTTTTAAGCAATTTTAGTGCCGAAAAAAAATTTATACATTTGTGGCAACTAATCCGGCTTTTCAATACAATATCGCCCCTTACTAGTTATCGAATTATTAACCAGGAGAAACTCTTAAAATGAGCTCTGTTGAAGAACGTGTGAAAAAAATTGTTGCAGAACAATTAGGCGTCAAGGAAGAGGAAGTTACCAATCAGGCATCCTTTGTCGATGATTTAGGTGCAGACTCCCTCGATACTGTAGAGCTGGTTATGGCACTGGAAGAGGAATTCGAAACTGAGATTCCCGATGAAGAGGCAGAAAAAATCACCAGTGTTCAACTTGCTATCGATTACGTCAACGCTAACCTATAGTCAAGTTACTCGATTCGAAGGATGCCGCTTACCATCTTGCATGTTAAGCGGCATTTTCATTTATTGATCGAGCAGCACACTCTTAAGAAGAGGAATTTATCTTGTCAAAACGTCGTGTCGTAATAACTGGACTCGGATTGTTGACTCCGGTTGGCAATACTGTCGAAGAGTCCTGGAAAAATATAGTTGCCGGAAAGAGCGGCATCGCACCGATTACCGCGTTCGATGCGAGCCAGTTTTCGACTCGAATTTCCGGTTCAGTCAAAAATTTTGATGCTACCGAGTACCTGTCTTTCAAGGACATCAAGAAAATGGATATCTTTATCCATTTTGGTATCGCCGCGGGAATCCAGGCGCTGGATGATTCCGGCATCGAGGTCACCGAGGCCAATGCAGAGCGCATTGGTGTCGCCATCGGTTCCGGTATTGGCGGCTTACCCAGCATCGAAAAAAATCGTGACGCCTACGTGGCCGGCGGCCCCAGGAAAATTTCACCGTTCTTCGTACCTAGCTCGATCATCAACATGGTGTCCGGCAACCTGTCGATCATGCGAGGCCTCAAGGGTCCAAACATATCGATTGTCAGCGCCTGTACTACCGGTGCGCACAATATTGGTGATGCCGCACGCATGATTTCTTATGGTGATGCCGATGTCATGGTGGCCGGTGGCGCGGAAATGGCAACCTGCGCGCTCGGTATCGGCGGTTTCGCCGCGGCGCGCGCGCTATCCACGCGTAACGATGACCCGGAAGCCGCCAGCCGCCCCTGGGATGTCGATCGCGATGGTTTCGTACTCGGCGACGGCGCCGGCGTGGTTGTGCTCGAAGAGTATGAAATGGCAAAAAAGCGCGGCGCCAACATCTACTGTGAACTCGCTGGTTACGGTATGAGCGGCGACGCCCACCATATGACGTCGCCGTCCGAGGGCGGCGAGGGCGCGGCTCGTTGCATGCTGAATGCGCTCAACGACGCTGGCCTCAATCCCGAGGATGTCGACTATATCAACGCCCATGGCACCTCGACCCCGGCCGGCGATGTAGCCGAAGCACAGGCGGTCAAACTGGCCCTCGGCCGGCGATGTAGCCGAAGCACAGGCGGTCAAACTGGCCCTCGGCGACCATGCCTACAACACAGTGGTCAGCTCGACCAAGTCGATGACCGGGCACCTGCTGGGTGCGGCCGGTGGAATCGAGGCCATCTTTTCGATCCTGGCGCTGCGTGACCAGGTGGTGCCACCAACCATCAATCTGGATAACCTGGATCCCGCCTGCGATCTCGATTTCGTGCCCAATACCGCGCGCGACTTGAAACTCGACGTCTCGATGTGTAACAACTTCGGTTTCGGTGGAACCAACGGTACCTGCGTGTTCAAGTTAGTCTGATGGGCCGTGATTATCTGCCACGTACTCGAGCGATTAACGGCACAACAGCAGCCTGAAACCCGCCCAACACTGCCCAAGTGCTGCGCCAGCAGGAATCAGTATTTCTGCTGGCGCAACCTGATCGGCGACGGCATGCCTGACCCGATGTCGCGGCAGGCTTCGAATCGCCAGCACCCGGTCCGGGTGCGATGCTAAAATTATTCAAGCGTTTGCTTGTCTGGGGCCTGATCGCAGCGTCGCTGGTGATCGGGGTGCTGACTTATCAGTTGCTAAGCTTTCAGCACGGCGCGGTCACGCTGCCCGAGGAGCAAACGGTATTCCTGATCAGGTCCGGCAGTAACATCAAGACGATTGCCCAGGACTTGACGATGCAGAAGATCATCGATGATCCCTGGCTGTTCATCCTGCTGGCGAAGCTCAAGGGCGTTGAAACCCGCGTACGCGCCGGCGAATATCAACTTGCAGCCGGGCAGACTCCGGATAACCTGCTCGATACGTTTACCAAAGGCAGTTCGATCCAGTACAGTTTCACCGTTATCGAAGGCTGGTCCTTCCGCCAGATGCTGACCGCGCTCGCGCAAGATCCCATCATCGAGCATAAGCTCGAGGGTAAATCCAGCGCGGAGATCATGGAGATGATCGGCTACCCCGCGCAGCATCCGGAAGGCATGTTTTTTCCGGACACCTATCGTTTTCCGAAGGGCACCAGCGATATCGACTTTTTACGGCGCGCCTACCAGGTCATGCAGCAGCATTTACAACGTGAATGGAACCAGCGCGCTAGCGATCTGCCTTTGAAATCGAGTTACGAAGCGTTGATACTGGCGTCGATTATCGAAAAGGAAACCGGTGTCGGCTTCGAACGCCCTATGATTAGCGCTGTCTTTATCCAACGCCTGAAACGCAATATGCGGCTACAGACCGACCCGACCATTATTTACGGGCTGGGTGAAAATTTTGACGGTGATATACGTTTCCGGGATTTGAAAAAGGACACACCGTATAATACTTACCTGCATGCAGGTTTAACGCCGACGCCGATCGCGCTGCCCGGGCTCGACGCGATTCGCGCGGCATTGCATCCGGCAGAGACAAAAGCCCTGTATTTTGTTTCCAAGGGCGATGGCACGCACCAGTTTTCGGAGACGCTGGAAGAGCATAACGCCGCAGTCAGCCGTTACCAGTTGAAAGGTCGTAAAAAAAAGTAACCCGGATCCAGGCATTCTCGTGACCACAGAAGTTCAGACAAACAAAATGATTGTAATCGATGGTGTCGATGGCTCGGGCAAGGGTGTGCAATCCCGTCGGCTGCTGCAGTCGCTGCAGGATGCCGGTTTGCAGGCAATTCTGACACGTGAACCCGGCGGCTCGAGCGCGGCGGAGGATATCCGCGGGTTGCTGGTAACCGGCGAGCCGGAGAAATGGGACAGCATGACCGAGTTGTTGCTGATGTACGCGGCGCGGCGCTCGCATTTACGCGATACCGTCTGGCCTGCGCTGGCCACGGGTAAATGGGTCATCAGCGATCGTTATGCCGATTCGAGCCGCGCCTTTCAGGGCATTGCCGGAAATCTCGGGCTCGATACGGTAGAACAGATACATCGCGTAACCGTGGGTGAATTCGAGCCGGCGCTGGTGTTAATCCTGGACTTGCCCGAGTCGATTGCGCTGCAACGCGCCCACGACCGCGGTGGCGACGAAGATCGCTTCGAGAAAAAAGGCGCCGATTACCACGCCCGTGTGCGTGACGCCTTTTTGCAGGTAGCCGCCACCGACCCGGCGCGATATCACGTGATCGAGGCCGATCGAAGCATGGATCAGGTCAGCCAGGCGATTATCGAGGTCGTCAACCAGCATTTCGATCTGCGCCTGCAGGCCAATCGGGAAATTGTCTGATGGCGGATCTCGAAGCAAGTTATCTGCCGTGGCAGGCAAGTGTTCTGCAGCGCGCACTAAAACTCAAATTCGAACAACGCCTGCCGCACGCGGTCATGATCGACAGCGCGAGCGAGATGGATATCAGTGCTTTCATCATGCATCTGGCGATGCTGTTGCTGTGCGACCAGGCGCAGGATCTGTCTCCCTGCGGCAGTTGCGAAGCCTGCCGTCGAGCCCGATGAAAAAACAAAAAAAATGAGTAAAAACATTAAGATAGATCAAATACGTAACCTGATACATGAACTCTCTTTAACGCATCAGTACGACCGCCTGAAGATTGCCGCGATCTATCCGGCGGAAGCGATGAACAAGGCCAGCGCCAACGCCCTGCTAAAAACCCTGGAAGAACCCGCATCGCGCGTGCTGATTCTGTTGTTGACCCACAATAGCGGGCGCATCCCGATCACGCTGCGCAGCCGTTGCCAGTCCTGGAGCATTAATCCAGCCTCGCCCGAACAGGCGCGAACCTGGCTGGCCGCAGAAGGATTATCGGAGCAGGACAGCCAGCGCTATCTCGAATTTGCCGACAGCGATCCGCTGCTCGCGCTGAATCTGCAGCAAAATGATTATGCCGCGCTGGTGGCGCAGTTCAAATCCCGCTTTAGCCAGTTCCTGCGCAGCGACCTCAGCGTTTCCAGCCTGTGCCAGGAGTTACTCTCGTTTGAATCGGCACTGGTGCGTCGACTCGTCAATATGACCCTGAGCGCTTATTGTTACCAGGCCAGCGGCGTCGATGCGGGCGCCAATCCCGGACCAGGCGCAGATCGGCCACGCGCGCGGCAGCTGCTGGATCTGAGACTGCGCGCACAGAACCAGTTACGGGTCGAAGAAAATAACCTCGATTTCCAACTTCAGCTGGAAGACGTGCTAATATCATTAAAACAAATACTTACCCGGAGATTGATCTAATGGGAGCACCCGGCAGCCAGGGTATACTTTCGCTTAACATCAAGGATAAAAGCGCGCTCTATGCCGCCTACATGCCTTACGTAAAAAATGGCGGATTATTCATCCCGACCAACAAGCAATACTCCCTCGGTGACGAAGTATTTATGTTGTTAAGCCTGATGGACGACAAGGAACGCCTGCCGGTCGCGGGCAAGATCATCTGGGTAACGCCGCAGGGCGCACAGAGCAACAAGGCGGCCGGAATAGGCGTGCAGTTCAGCTCGCAGGACAATGGCACCACGCGCAATAAAATCGAAGGTTTCCTCGCCGGTGCACTGCAGGCCGACCGGCCTACGCACACGATGTAA
>CAMYML010000277.1 GCA_947259305.1 uncultured Gammaproteobacteria bacterium
GCGCAGAAACCAGGCCGTCGGGTTCCATATCCTTCAGCAGGTAACCGCTGGCACCGGCCTTCAATGCATCGAGCAGATCCTGTTCGTTCGAGCTGGTCGTCAGCATGACGATGGGCATCGTCAAGCCCAGTTTCTTTAAATGTTTCAGCACGCTGATGCCGTCGACGATCGGCATGCGCTTGTCGAGCAGGACAATATCGGGTTTCAGTTCCTGCGCCAGCTTGATGCCTTCGTTACCGTCGCCGACTGCCGCCAGCACCTCGATATTACGCCGCTGCAACAGGCTGATCAGGCCTTCGCGGAACAGCATGTGATCGTCGATTAACAAAACTTTTAAACTCATGGTCGTAATCCTTTGAATCTAAATTTTTTCATACAAAAACTGGTCTGTCGGAATCTCCCGACTTTCCACAAACTGTTCAACCCCGGCGCGGAGCTTTTCGTCACTGCACAGGTAATAATCGAAATCGGCCGGCTTGCCGGGGCTCAGCCGTTGCATGATAGCATCCCCCGGACGTTCGCCGTCGGCAGTTGTGAGCGCGACATATTCGAAGTTATCGAGCGCGTCGTTCCATGCCCGGCAAAGATTGTTGAGATAATGCGGTTCATCGCTGTCGGCGATCCAGAACAAGTAGATTTTTTCGGCGACATCAAGCGCCATTGCATGTTCGATCAAGCCCTTGATCGAAGCGAAGCCGATGCCCTGGGCAATGAATACCAGAGGGTTCGCGGAGTTTTCATTGAGAACGAACGAGCCAACCGGGCCTTCCAGGGTTAACAGGTCGTTCGCCTTGGCGGTTTCACCGAGATAACAGGCGATCGGATCCTGTTTATCGAGGGCGATGTGAAACTGCAGGTTCATATCGTCGCAGGGGCAGCTCGCGATCGGATAGAAAGCTGAGCCGACATTATCGGCGGACAGGGTAGCGCCCTGGCCTGCCAGGAAACGCAGGCGGCTGGTGCGCGGCGTGCGCGTGCTGACGATTATTACCTCGGGATTGGGATGATCGATTTTCCTGATCCGGATGGGGATACTCTGCTTTGGAATATCGCCGCTACCGTGGGCCTCGTCTGCTTCCAGCACGACATCGGACATCGCCGTGTTGCAGCAGCCGAGGATGTAACCTAGCCCTTTTTCGGCTTCGGTAAGGCTGTAGTCGTGGTGTCTAATCTTGCGCGTATCGCCGGAGACCACGCGCAGCTTGCACAGCCCGCAATTGCCATTGCTACAGCCGTAATTCAGCGCCAGTCCGCCGCGCAGGCCGGCTTCGAGAATCGACTCGGCGCCTTCGATGAAGAATTCGTGATTACTGGGAATAACGGTTGCCTGGGCCGACATAACGCGTAAAAAGGTCTCGTTTACAAACGGTTGGTCGATTGTATCATCGTCGACGGATATGTTGGTCACGGCCTGCTCGAGCCAGGCCTGCAATTGTCGCAGTGCATCGGGTTCTGCGGCCAGCTGTTCGATTTTTTCAGTCAATTGCCCGGTAAATTCCCGGTAACGTCCGAGCAGACGTTTCTGGCGTGACAGATCTCGTTTTTGCCGCGCCAGTTCCTCGCTCAGTGACATGATACGCGATGTCAGGGCGACGTTATCCGGTTTGCGTACGCTGCTATCCGGATTGATAAAGGTGGCCTGTTCGATTATCTGCTCGACCCGTTCGAGCATGCTCGAATCCTCGAATTGCGCATCGGGATAGGCATGCAGCAAGTCGGCGAGCACGATTTCCCCCTCGAAAGTTTTTAATTCTCCGGCCCTGATCTGCTGTTGTAGCGTGCCGCGCTTGACCCCGACCAGGCGGGCCGCGCGTGACAGTGAAATCCGTTTTGCCACCGGTTTAACCCGTCGATTCCAGCAGTTCCCGGGCCGATTCAGCCTTGAACTGGAGATGAACCCGGGTACCGTCTCCGGGTTCGCTTTCGACGTCGATCTCGGCACCGATCTCGGATGCGCGGTCACGTAAGATATTCAGGCCCAGGTGGCGTCCACCCTCGGAAACGACGGTCGATTCATCGAAGCCGATTCCGTCATCTTCGATGATCAGGATATTGTAGCCATCGCGGCATATCAGCAGCACCCGCACGACCTCGGCCTGACTGTGCTTGCGGATATTGGCCAGGCATTCCTGCACGATGCGCAAGACGTTTAGTTCGACGTCGGGAGAGAACTCCTGTTCCGGCCATTCGTTCTGAAAATATATCGGAATGCCGGCGTCTTCCTGACACCGCCGAATAGTCTCCTCGATCGACGGAATCAGTCCCTGTTCGTCCATCGGCACGCGGAAATGCGCGATCAACTCGCGTAACTGGGTATTGGCCTGATCGATGGTGTACTCGATGCGTTCCATCTGATGCCAGATGGCTTTTTCGTCGTCAGAGTGAAAGGTTTCATCGATGACTCGAATCTGGATACGCAAGCTGGCGATGGTTTGCGCCAGTGAATCGTGCAATTCATGCGAAATACGCGTGCGTTCCTGCATAACCAGCAGTTCGCTTTCTTCCTCGATCAGGCGAAACTTTTCCACCGCGCTGCCCAGGTGTTGACCAATGCTGATCAACAGGTTGCTATAGCTATCCAGTTTGAGCGCCGTGTCGTCGGGAAAAAACAGGTGGATCGCGCCGAGCACGCTTTCGCGATACTGCAGCAATATCGACAACACCAGCAGTTTTTCCTGATGCGTCGAGTCACCGGCGCCAAAAACGGTCGCGTAGTCGAGGTGGTCGATGCGGTAAATCCGGTCGAGTTTGATCTCGTCGAAGGGGTCTTGAATCGACAGGAAGCGATCGGTGCTGGCAAGAAAGGTGTGATTGATCTCGCCGATAGATGCGACCACGTCCTTTTTATTCTTGCCCTTGAACTGGCGAATAATTCCGGCACTGGCGCCTAAATTGTTGCACAGGGATTTCAGCGATCTATCGAATAGTTCATTGAGGTCGTGCGAAACGTTGATACTCGAGGCGACGTCGTAGAGTATCGCCAGCGACCTCGATTCGCGGGTAATGTGATCGGTATGCTTTTGCAGTTGTACTTCGGTGTCACGCGACAGGTTTTTGATCATGTTACCGAGCATATTAATATCACGCGCCAGCTCGTTGAAGTCGCTATCGTGCGGCAGTTCAACCCTGGCATCCAGATTGACGCCGCGCATCAGGTCGGCCCAGTCGCACAAGCGCAGCAGCGGTTGCAGCAATTCACGCCAGATTTCCCAGAACAGCACTGAAGGCGGATCGATACCGGGTTTTGCGGATTGATCACACCCAGCAGGTTGAGCAGCAGCAGGGAGAGCATCGCAATTGACAGGATCAGCAGACGGAATCTCCCGCTTTTCAGCAGGTTGCGTTTTTCCTTATCCAGCCTGACAAACCAGGCGTTAAACAGGTTTGTCTTGCGTACCGGTTGAAGATCCGGTTCAGACATAACGCGAATATCGGTTGAACATAACGGCTTCATTGCGCTTTGATTCGCGTCAGTATACCGCTTTAGCGTTTTAAGCGAAGCCTGTGCCTTATATTTTTACTGGCGGGGGGCGATATAGGTCGGATCGTTGGGATTTAAAAAAATAAACTCGGATTTTCCCGGTTCCAGCTCGACAAAATCGATCGTCATGCCCTCGGCCAGGTCCTTGCTGGCTTCTGCAACGACCAGGTCGACCCCGTCGAAATTGAAGAAGTTATCCCCCGGCAGTCGCTGCTCGTCGAAACCCATGGCGTAGTGAAAACTGCCGTCGTCCTGTTCCTTGATCGCGATACGCAATGGTGTCGATCCCATCTCACCCTGGGTGGCGGACAGTTTGATTTGTTCCAAAGCGGGAGTCGTTACACTAATCATCGTATTGCTTACAGGGCATTGACAACATCGGTCGCGGACGCAAGCTTGCTGCGTTTGACGAAGCCGAGAAAACGTTTAACCCAGGGATTTGACCGAGTGTTGCGCTGATGGGTATAGGAGGCCAGCAGGTTACGGTAAACCAGTCCATCCTGCTGTTGCTGGATTCCAGCGCCTCTGCAAACCTGGTAAGCGAAGCGGCTGTTTTCGGGTAAACCGTCCAGCGAAGAATAGTGAAATTCGTGCGCCTGCAGTGTTTTTGCGCTATGCCCGGGTGACATCCAGGGATGTTGATCGCCGATTTCCGCCAGTTTGACATAGCCACGGCCCTGCGGTTTTTCGTGCATGCTGCTGCTGGCCGGCAGCGCGCCGACCATGGCGTGGTTTGCACCATTCCAGCTCAGGCTTTGCGACAAATACATGAGCCCACCGCACTCGGCGTAGGTCGGCAAGCCGGCCTCGACAGCGGCCCTGATCGATTCACGCAGGCTGATGTTAGCAGCCAGTTCGGCTGCATGGCGCTCGGGAAATCCGCCGCCTATGAAGAGTCCATCCAGTGCGGGTAGCGCACGATCACGGGTGGTATCGATCGGAATCAGTTGCGCGCCGGCCTGTTCGAAAGCTTCCAGGTCGCCCGGATAGTAAAACCCGAATGCGCGGTCGCGGGCGATGCCGATACGCAGACTTTTGAATTCAGCTTTTTGCCGCAGCGGCAGGGCCGCGGGTTCGACCGCGCCGGCCTGACGCGATATTTCGAGCAATTGATCGAGGTCGACACAAGCGGACACGGCGCTCGCGATCGCCGCGATCTTCTGTCTTGAATGGGGTTCTTCATATCCTGGAATCAGGCCAAGATGGCGCTCGTCAAGACCGAGAGCGGCGCTATTTTCGAGGGCGCCGAGAAACGGGATATCGGTGTATTCCTCGACCGCTGCTTGCAGTTTCGATTCGTGCCGCTTGCCGCCGCTCATGTTCGCGATCACGCCGGCAATGTTGACGTCTTCATCGAAGACCTGGTATCCGATCAGCAGCGGCGCGATGCCGCGCATCGTGCCACGCACGTCAATTACCAGTATTACCGGGCTATGTAGCGACTTGGCGAGCGCCGCATTGCTGTTACTGCCGTCGAGATCGAGCCCGTCGTATAGTCCCTTGTTGCCCTCGATCAGGCAGATATCCGCATCCCGGCTCCGATGGCAATAGTCGTCGATGGTTTCCTGTTTGCCGGCGACAAAGAAATCGAGATTATAGCAGGGCTTGCCGGCGGCCATGCCAAGCCAGATCGGATCGATGTAGTCGGGACCTTTTTTAAACGGTTGTACCGCCAGTCCGCGGTTTTTCAGGGCAGCGCACAAACCAATGCTGAGCGTGGTTTTCCCCGAAGATTTATGTGCCGCGGACAGGAACAGGGAGGCCATGAATTATTGCGCCTCGGCGCTTAACGCTGTGGGCATGATGGGCAACACGCGCAGGGCAAGCAGGGCGATCAACAGCGCTGCCGTGATCCCGCCGCAACCGAGCATCAATTCCCAGGGACTCGGCGCGTAAGAGTTGACAACGCCGTCGTAAAAGCTACTTTCGACGATATAGCCCGGAAAGATATTCAGCGGATAAGCCTGGCCGCCGACGATAATGATGTAGAGTTGCGCAAAGGCGCCGACAATCACCAGCAGGCAGGCGCTCACCAGCGATTTGCCCGAATTTTGCAACTGCGGCGCATAGATCAGGGCCAGCGGCAGCAGGTTCCCCAACCCGATCTGGATAAACCAGAACAGGAAGGTATAAATTCCACCGTCCATCAGGATGAAAGACTCGAAGCCATGATTCTGGGTGCCATATAACTTGGTCAGGTGAAACACGACCACAAAGTAAAACACGCTGGCGGTAAAAATTCCTAATAATTTGCGCAAGCGTTGCAGGTGCGAAACATCGAGTTCGCGCCGGTCGAGGCTGAAACTCAACATCAGCAGCAGAATCAGTATTGCCAGCCCGAAAGTAAAGGACATGATAATGAACATCGGGGCCAGCAGGGCGCTATCATAGGACTCCCGCGCCACCAGGAAGCCGAAGATCGAACCGGTACCGGTGGTCAGCACCAGGCGCCAGACGAAGGCGATCAGTCCCGCCGGTTTACTCCAGCGCTGCATGCGCCGCTCCATCATCAGCCACAGGTAAGCCATGACGATGACTACGAAACCAGTGTATAGAATAATGTTCCAGGCAAAAATTGACTTGAAATTGTAATGCGTCATCGCCACGATCAGGCGCTCGGGGCGTCCCAGATCGAGTAACAGAATGGCGAGTCCGCCGACCAGCAGTGCAATCGACAGAATCGCGGAAAAACGCGCCAGCGGTTTGTAGGCCTGTTTGGCAAAAACCGAGGCCAGCGAAGCGATATTGAGCGCGCCTGAAGCGGCGACAATGAGAAATATCGCAAACACATGGGGCAGGCCCCAGACGATCTGGTTGGTCATGCCGCTGACATGATGACCCTCGACGTCCATGTGGTGGGCACCGGCGACGCCCATCAGCGCGATCACCGCCAGCACCAATAGCAGGCCCCAGTAACGGGCACTGCTGGTTTTGACCTCTGCATATTGAATCGGTGCCTGCATTTTCATAAGCCCTGATATCGAACGCCGGGATTAAGCCCCATATCGGCGCGTAAGCGGGTGCCACCGAGTTCCCGCAGGCGCAAAGAAATCTCGCTTTGCGGATCGTTCAGATCGCCAAACAGAATGGCTTTGGCATCTGCGCGATTAACCGCTTCGGCGCAGGCCGGTACCGCGTTCGCACCGTCACGATCGATGCGGTGTACGCACAGGGTGCAGGATTCGACCGTGCCCTTGCCGCGGGGGGCTACCGGCAGTTGGTCCTTGAGGTTTTCATGAATAAACGAACGCGCCTTGTAAGGACAGGCCATCATGCAGTAACGGCAGCCGATGCAGGTGTGCTTGTTGACCAGTACAATACCGTCGGCGCGTTTGAACGATGCCCCGGTGGGGCATACGTCGACACAGGGCGGGTTTTCGCAGTGCTGGCACATCATCGGCAGAAAAATCCGGTGACCGGTTGCGCGATCCTCCAGCTTTACCTTGCGAACCCATTGCGCATCGGTTTCGGAACCGTCTTCTACCTGCCATCCGTGTTCGCGCTGGCAGGCCGTGACGCAGGCATCGACATCTGCTTCAGTTAGCGCGTTGCTATCGATGAGCAGGCCCCAACGGGCCTGGCTGTCCAGGGTCGCGGCCGCTTGCCCGGTTTTGTATAGAAATATGCCGGGCGCGACCAGCGTGGTCGCAACGGCGGCAGCGCCCTTGAGAAATCCACGGCGCGATGGCTCTGGTGAATGGATTTCCGAGCGGGGTTTCATTGGCTAACCTCTAACCTGCGCGTCAGCGTCGTCGCGCTCAGTCCGCCGCCGGCTGCCTCCCAGGCCGCGGTTACCGGGTTGAGCTGGCTTTGCTGCTGCTGTTCCAGGCCGCGATCCGCGTGGCACTCGAAGCAGTCGATCTTGACGCTGGTGTAGGCATGGCATTCGGCGCAAAAGTGTTGCGGATCTTCGTAGCGAACGACTTCGCCGGTTGCGCTCGCCGGATTGTGGCAATTCATGCAGCCGACCAGGCTGTAGCTGGTTTCGCGCTCGCCGTTGATGACCGTGGCATCGCGTTGATGTGTCAGGAATTTCATATGGTCGCGGCGCATCACTGGCACCGGTTCGACGCACTGCTCGGCGTTGGCCGGTTTTTGTGGGCTCGGTATGGCAATCTCGCCGAAACCCTTGGCATCCATC
>CAMYML010000278.1 GCA_947259305.1 uncultured Gammaproteobacteria bacterium
AAGCTGGTCGGCGACGCCGACGATGGCCGGCAGATTCTTATCCAGTTGCAGACGCACGCCTATGGAGCTGAATCTTCGGTCATAGGTTAACAGGCTCGCGGTGCTTTTCAGCAAGCCGTTGAGGTCGAGCATCTCCCGCGCGCGCGGTTTGGGCGAGGCGAAGTCGGCGATTTCGCGTGTAATCTTGCCGAGCCGCGTGATCTGTTCATTGATTAATTCGACATTCTGCACGACGTAGTCGTTATCCATTTCATTCTCGAAGGCATATTTCACTTCCGCCGCGGCCCCGGCAATCGCCGCAATCGGATTGCCGACCTCGTGCAGGATTCCGGCCGCCAGTTGACCGATGGCCGCCATTTTTTCCTGGTGGAAGTACTGTTGACGGGTAGCCTCGAGATCCCGCTGGGCTTTGATCTGGCTGGTTATATCGCGGATCACGACAATGTACCTGGTATTGCCATTGGCATTATCGAGCGGGCCCTTCCACAGATCGACCGGGAGTTCAGTGCCGCCCCCCAGTTTCATCGCGATTTGATGATGCGCGGAAGAATCCGACCCGAGGACTTCGGCGCTATCTTCGTCAACGATAAAATCGGTAAGCTTCCTGCCCGCCAGTTGCGCCTCGGTTTGGTTGAAAAAGACCAGCGCCGACTGATTCGCGCTCTGGATGACACAATCCGCATCGCAGGTCAGTATCGCGTCGGGCACGTTGTCCATGGTCGCCTGCAATCGCGCCTCGCTTTCCATCAGTTTATTTTGAACCTGGACCAATTCCGTAATATCGTGCTGAACCTCGATGACACCGTCGAACTCACCGTCCACGGAGTACAACGGGGTGGTCAACATTTCAACAATAACCTCGTTACCTTTCTCGTCCTGATGCCTGTGCTTGACGCTCACCGCCGATCCCTTTTCCATTACTTCTACGAAAGAACAGGGGTGCTCGGGTTTACAGCAGGGTGCCTGCAGGTTATGCGAAACCTGGTAGCAATAGCGGTAGTCCCTGTTATCTAACTCGGACGGAATCAGGCTCCGGGCCTTCTGGTTCATCAGGGCTATGGTGAAATCGGGTTTTATCACGAACAGCGGATTCGCAATTCCGTCGATGACCGACTGCAGGAAATTTTTCGAGTGATCCAGTTCAGCGGTCCGCAGCTCTACCCTCAGTTCCAGAGTTGCCTGCATCTCCCTGAGCTCGTCAAGATACGCCTCACGCTGCCGGGTTTCATTGCGCAGTAGCCTGTGGGACTTGAGAAAGGTTAGCGCAATTGCCAGGTAGATCGCCGCGAGCACGCTACCCATCAACCAGAACATGGTCGCCTGCATCACCCGCACGTCACTGACGATTTCGTGTATGTCCAGGTAGGTCTCGAACACGCCAATCGGCTGGTCTGAATTCATCGACTGGATCGGTACATATTGCTGATGCACATCCTGGATTTCGACAACCTGGTCAAACTCGTTGAAGTCATCCGGTTCCACCTTGCCGGACGCCGGTATCCCGGCCATCGCGCTCTGGTATCCCTCGTTGTCGCTCGCGTCACCGCCGATTTCATCGGCCTTCGAGGAAAACAGGACGCGCCCGCTGCGGCTATATACCTTGACCTTGATCACCGGGATCCAGCGCAATTCCCGTTCGAGTCTCGCCCTGATATCAGCGAGTGTAGCCGCTGACAGAGTCTCACTGTTGTCGACCAGCTCCTGTTCGAGCCCGGATTGCAAAATCGAGTTGCGCAGCACAACAGCGAGGTTCTTGTTGTGGGAATCGAGATGCCTGTCGACGTATCCCTCGGTCAACTGGACGTGCAGGTACAGGAGCGCCGTCACCGTCAGGGTTACCCCGACGATGCTGACGATCAGAAACTGTCTTAGCGGCGAATTCATTAGTCAGCCTTTATTCGCGAAACCCATGATGATATTTCCCGCGGGAATCGCACATCGGCACAATATAAAATTAATATCCGGCAACAGCGGTTCAGAATAACCACAATAACGACCGGTTTCCCGTGATTTGGTTCACGCCTGCTTATCTTCAGGTCCTCGAAAAAATTCATAATATTCTCATATTTGAGGAAAAATGGAGAGTGAATCGGAAAATTTTTATCCCTGTCCGGTGCCGGTCGCGCCGGGTGACGCCGGCCTTCGGGCAGCAATCCGGATAAGCTGTACGTCGATTTGCGCTTCAAGGCTATGCTTGCACACACATCCAATGCGGCCCCGGTTTTGAGCCTACCAGATTTTATATACCCATTCGTATAAATTTGAATACCCTCCAGTTCGAGACCGGGTCTCGCTTTACCCTGTTAACCCGCCCCACTATAATCTGACTATGGCTATTAGCACGTCCCAGGCAATTCGACACGACATGGATAGCGCCAGCCCACGCTACGACAACACCAGCCTCACCCGAGGAGTAACGAGCCTTGCCTAGGCCGGCGCTTTCAGTAAGTTGCGCACTGCTGGTCACCCTGTGGCTGTACTGGGCGGGAACAGACACGCTTGCGCAGCAGCCCGTGTTTGATGAAACCGGCGGGATTCCGCCCGAGACCACCTTCGAGCGCTTCGCGCCACTGGCGGAAGCCGGCGACCCGGAAGTTCAACATTTCCTCGGCTACATGCATTTTTACGGCGAAGGCGTCGAACTGGATCTTAACAAGGCCCACGCCTGGTTCCACATCGCCGCCGAGGAAGGTGAATTGAAATCCATGCGCAACCTGGGCCTGTTCCACGCGCGCGGCATAAATGGCATCCCGCGGCAATACTACGATCCGATAGAGGCAAACCTCTGGTTCAGTCTGGCGACAGCGAATGCCCGCGACGCCCAGCGCTCGCCTCTCGCTATCGCAAATTACGAGAATTTCCTCGCCACGGATACCGGCGAACTGCTGAAATCAACCCCGCAGCAGGAAATCGGACAAACGGTTTACGCTACTTTTTGCGCCGGCTGCCACGGCTTCGACGGCCACTCGAGCTATCCGCTTGTGCCTTCGTTTGCGCTCGGTGAAAGCCTGGAAAAGACCGATGCCCTGCTGCTCAGGAATATCGGGCGCGCCCTCAACGAACGGCCGCACTCGCTCAACGACATTCCCCGGCCCGCGCTACTCGCGACCCTGGGCTATATCCGTAACGAGCTGTACGCAAGATCGACACCGACGCTGCTTTCGGCGAGCCTGCTGGCCACCCCGTCGACCCCGGCAAGCACCGATCGCACGCAGATCAGGCTTGGAGAAAAAATCTACCTGCAGTTTTGCGGGGGCTGCCATGGATTCAACGGCATATCGGCCTATGTTAACTCACCCTCGTTTGCGCTGGGCGAGCGTATGCATAAAAGCGACGAGGAACTGGCCTCGAGCATCAGGAACGGGCTCGGCGAAATGCCGTCATGGGAATTCATGCTGAAACCAGAACAAATAGACGCGCTGGTAAGCTTCGTTCGAACCTTCGAGCAGGCCTACGCGTCGGGTATCGATAATAAACCGCGTCCTGACCCCGATCACTTCTTTCGCTTTGCTCCGAAAAGCCGGCGATGGCCCGGCCAGCTTCATAACCTGCCGACAGGAGAATAGGCGTCGAAAAACCCACGGTTGCGCCTGCTCGGCGTTACGCTGTGAGGTTCAGCTGACGCGAATTACCGCCATCATGCCAGTGTACCGTTATGCCCTGCGATAGGCGGTTTGTCGCCCCGATCGCGGCCGGCTGCCCCTGGCGCAACCGCAGCAGGGGTCCGGGCGACTGCTGGTTGAAACTCCAGGTTTCGGTCTCGGGGAAAGGAGCGCCGGCCAGCTGAATGCGGGTGCTCTCGGCAGTGAGATGGTAATTCGAATTTTCCGCGATCGCCGGCCCCGCAGCCCAGGGCGCAAGCATCCCCGCGCTTCCGTATTTCAGAAAATCCCGGCGACTATGGAGTCGATCCCCGCTTGGCATTGGCTGAATAATTATTGGCAGCGGTTAAAGTATAAACACTATTCCCGGCCGAAACCATTTCCCGGTGACCTCAGCCGGCACTGCGGCCAAAGACCGATCAGCGGCAGAGCAACAATGTGTTCGATATCCCGAAAATCCTGCGCGCGGATTTTTCCAATCAAGCTTGATCCAGGTATCCGTCGACACCAGCTTCCTGTTCTTGACATCGAGCCTGACCATGTCAGCACCGCGCAGCCCGGTGCGGTGCTGGCTGCTGAAGCTGAGCGGCCGGTTGAGTCCGGCATCGACGAGTGGAAGAGACTCGAAATTGACCTGCTCCTTTCCCGATTCAGGGCGGGTCGAGCCCTTGGCAACCTCGAGGGCGAGGTGGCTTCCTGGTTGAGTCTCGAGCTGGCTTATCGTTTCTGGTTCCGGCATCCATCCCGGCGTCATGCCGTGTTTGCGATGAAGGCTTCGTCTTTTGCCCTGCCCTCGCTGCCTGACTGAACTGTCAAAATCAATCAACTGGATTTTCGCAGCTCGCAACCGGTCAATCCTGGCGCAATAGTATTAATGACTAAATTTACTGATCTGGATCAATTATTGCCGCATATGTGTTCTGGAGTTCCTCAACATCGCTCTGCTTGGCGCGATACATGTTCTGGTCAGCCACCTTTAATAATTCGTCTTCGGTAGCACCGTCCTGCGGGTGCATCGCGCCCCCTATGCTGACTCCAATCGAACTTGAAAGATCGGAGATATGGAATGGCCGGGTCAGGCTTCTGGCGATGCTAGCCGCGCGTTGCTCGAGCAGTTCGATATTGTCGAGCGCATCGAGCATTACCACGAATTCGTCACCACCGATTCGAGCCGCCAAATCCGCGGATCGAATCTGCGCCCGCAGGCGTCGGGCTACGACTTGCAGCACCTTGTCCCCAACTTCGTGCCCATAATCATCATTGAAGTGTTTGAATTTCTTCAGGTCGAGAAAAAGCAGGCCAAATGGGCGTGACTCCGCCATCGCGGCCTGCATTTTGTGTGACAGTCGCAAACGGTTACCGATACCGGTCAACACGTCGGTCTCGGCCTTGAAATTCGCCTGGGTAATTTCCGATTGCAATTCACCACCATCGCGCATAACCGCGACCGAGTAGCGTTCCCCATCGAGATCGAGATTTGCGATGGATATGGAGACCGAGATCTCTTTCCCTGACTTGTGAAGCGCACTGAGCAAGGGTCGGGCAGCCATCGAAGTCGGTTTGCCGTGATCACGGAATTTCGCCATATGCGACTCGTGGGCTTGCCGGAAATTCTCCGGGATGATGCACATCAAGGACTGACCCACGAGTTCGTCAACCGGGTATCCGAGCAGCTGATTTACATCGGAATTCGCGAACACGATGCTGCCAGCAGTATCGACAACGATTATCGCATCCGGCAACAAATTGAAGAGATCCCCCAACGCTAGGACCGTATCTTTCATGACTCGTTTTCCTTCTGCTTCATATAGACCCGACCGTGTTCGTAATGGAAAATCTACCCGCTGATAGAATTAAAGCGAATTCTAAACTTAAGAGCATAAAAGCTTTTTCGCTAAACACAAGCAACACTCATCCGCACCGCCCGTGATTTTTGGCAAGCTTTCGTCCTGGAACTGGCCTAATCTGTACTCATTTATCCCTTTTGTCGTTGCGATATGTCTTTTGAGATTGAGGCAAAAAAATCGGCGAGAGCAGGTCGAAATGGAATACAAGGTACTCGTAACAGTTTTATCGCGGTGTTTATCGCAGAGCTCGGTGATAATAGCAATTGGC
>CAMYML010000279.1 GCA_947259305.1 uncultured Gammaproteobacteria bacterium
GTGATTGCGTGTCAAATGTGGGATGTAAGGCCTGACCCCAGAAAATGGACCGACCCCAGAAAATGGACCCCAGAAAATTGTGCAGAAAATTGACCCCAGAAAATGCTGACCCCAGAAAATGACCCCAGAAAATCTAATTTTCAATATCGGCAGCTAGTCTACGTTTGTCACGACAATTGATCCGTTGGGTGGAGCGGGGTTTACGTCGAGCTGCCTTTTCGGCTATTAGTAAGTAATGTTGCGAGGTAAACATTTACTGGTTTGTGTCCTGCTGTCGCTGAGCGCCTGTGGCGGAGGTGGTTCGGATGGCGGTTCCGACGATTCCCCGGGCGGACCACCCGTCCAGGGTAATCGCATTCTTGGGCTGGACGTCAAGGAAGTGCCTTCAGTGACCTATGCGGCGGCTTACGGCGAGGCCGTTGCGCTCGGGGTGCGCGAAGTTAGTGTTTCGCTGGACTGGGGAGGACTCGAGCCCACGGTCGGAAACTACGACGATACACTGCCGGGGCTGATCGAAGCCTTTTATCCCACGCAGAGCGCCGATCTGACCCTGGTGTTACGTCCGCTCGATACCGCGGGTCCGCGCCTGCCGGCTAATCTCGCCGGCCTGTCGTTCGACGATCCGGCCGTAATAACGGCATTCGAGAACTTCCTGACCCATCTGTATGGGCAATTGACCAATATGAATGCGAGTGGGCGGCTGCGCTGGATTCACGTCGGCAACGAAATCGATTCGGACCTCGGTAGCGATAGCGCCAAATGGACGCAGTGGCAGACATTTTTCAGCGCTGCGAAGACCCGAATCGAAAACCTTTGGGGTGCGGGCATCGAGGTCAGCAGTGTCGTGCAATTCGGGGGCTTGAAGAACCCGGCCGTGCTGGCGCGTTACAATAACCTGTTGCCGTTGCTCGACGTGGCGGCGGTCACCTATTATCCGCTGAACAACGATCTGACCATGCGGCCTGCCACCGAAGTCGCCGCCGATTTCAGCTATATCGTCAACACCATAGGCGGCAAGCAGATTTTGCTGCAGGAGTGCGGTTACGCGTCGAGTGCCGTCAATCTCAGCAGTGAAGCCAGCCAGGCGGATTTCATCTCGGCAGTATTCGCGGCCTGGGACACACATCGCGCACGCATCGATCTGATCGACTTCGCCTGGCAGTACGATGTCTCGGAAGCCATTGCCGACCAGTGGGTAATCGACTACGGCATGAGCGGTCAGCCGAACGAAAACGAGTTCAAACACTACCTGTGGTCGCTGGGATTACGCAATCACGACAGCACCGAAAAACTGGCTTTGCAGCGATTGCGAAATGAACTTGTGGCCCGCGACTGGATAAAATAGAAATACGGGTGGAATTCCGGAATTCCGGGGCCAGTATACCTAATTCAATTTTCTCATCGACGATTAGCTAAACTGCGACCAGGTTTCCAGTGCAGGATGGCGGACAACCAGTTGCCCGCTATTAATTAAGTATGCTGTCCCCCCGAATTCCCCGATTTCGGGTTCCGTGGTTTCAGATTTCTGTCCGGACGCATTCGTAACGACCGCAAACAAGAATATGGAAAAGACCCGGCAAAACGATTTGGTATCCCTTTCACTTGTCGAAGATTCTTCTCGGATTGGGCCATTATGTTAATCCATTAATGTATTATATAAAATGGTTGGCCCCGACATACCGGCTAGAAACAACGAGAATCGAACATGGATAAACAGGCGGTAGTAATCATTCACGGCATCGGCGAGCAAAAACCGATGCAGACGCTTCGCGGATTCGTTGAGGCTGTCTGGACGCGAGACGAGAGTATTCACCATTCGTACGGTTCCAGTGAGGTGTGGAGTAAACCCGACGACGTGTCCGGTAGCTTCGAGCTGAGGCGACTCACGACGGGCAAGAACAAAAACGGCACGCGGACCGATTTTTTCGAGTTTTACTGGGCTCACTTAATGCATGGCACCACACTGACTCATGTTATCGGATGGGCGCGTTTTCTGCTGATGCGAAAGCCGGGCGATGTGCCGCCCGCATTGAAGGGCGTCTATTGGTTACTCATAGGTGGTTTGGCCCTCGCGGGATTGTTTGCGTTAAACGGGGTGCTGAGCGAGGGTAGCCGGCTGTTCGAAATACCCGCATGGATTTCTTTCCTCTTCAGTGCGTTGATAATTCCTGCCATCGGCGAAATCATCAGAAACGTCGTCGGCGATGCCGCCCGATATCTCTACCCGGCACCACCGAATATTCAACGTCGTCACGAGATCCGGCACGCAGGTGTCGAACTGCTCCGTGATCTGCACAGGCGAGACTACAAGCGCATCGTTATAGTCGGGCATAGCCTCGGCACCGTGGTCGGCTACGATATCCTGAAGTATTACTGGGCGGAGGTACACCGATCCCTTGATCCGTCAAAGTCCCAGTCAAACAAAGTCCTCGGGAAACTGGAGAAAATTGCTGCGGACAGCGCGGCGGGGATCGACAAGATTCGTGCCGCTCAAGCCGACTATTTCGATGAATTAGTCGCCAACGGTCACCAATGGCGGGTATCCGATTTTGTGACCCTCGGCAGTCCGCTCACACATGCCGATATCCTGCTTGCCAACGATGCGACCGATCGGGCGGAGAAACAGCGGCTGCGAGAGCTGCCGACGTGCCTGCCGGAACTGGAAACTAACATGGCAGGTAAAACTGCCTTTTCGTTTAAGTTCACGGCGACTTACGAGGCTGACGGCAAAAGCAAAAAGAAAAGTATCACGGTGCCGCATCATGCGGCGGTGTTTGCGCCAACGCGATGGACCAATATTTACTTCCCACCCGAGGCTGTCATCAAGGGCGACGTCATCTCGGGCCCGTTAAGTCCGGTGTTTGGCACAGGCATTTTGGATGTTCCTGTTAAGACTGACCAACAGGGTGGTTACCTGACCCACACACTCTATTGGTCCGCCCGATCCTGGACGGGCGAGCCGGAACCTCATATCGTGGCCCTGCGAGAGGCGATCGCGCTGGCCTGATCTGTTTGTGATTTCGCAGGCAGGCCAGATTAGTTCATATCAATTTCCTTGTAGCGGTGCAGGCTGGCCTTGTTCATGCAGGTGCACTCGGTCAGGCCGACCAGCGGCGTGGCCTCGTAGCCCTTGCGCCAGAACGCTTCCATCGCCGAGGTGAGCACTTGCTCCTCGTCGAATTCGCGTGGTCTGCCTGTGAGTGTGTTTACCATTTTTCAAATGATTTAGGAATATGGTGACAGTTGAGAATGGCACATATTTAACAAAATATGGTCATTTCCGCGCTAGCGGCGGTCCGACGTATCGGAATCTTGTAACGGCTGCTTTCCAGTAGTATCAAGATACCCGCTTGCGCGCGTATGACGACCTTAAGTAAGTGCCATTCGTGACAGTTGACTTAATTGATGCCCTCAAGGAGACAGGTTAACTGTCATCTTAATTCAGTCGCCTTAATTCATGAGCACCGAAGCAGGATCAATGGCCCTGCATAAAAACTGGTCCGGTCTATACTCCCGTAATGACTAAATTTAAAATCATCCTGGGCGTTTTACTGTCACTGATGGCAGGCGGATGCGCCACCCTGGACAAATCGGAATGCCGCGAAGCGGACTGGAAAATCATCGGTCTCGAGGATGGCGCCAGGGGGCGCCCCCTTTCCTATATTGGCAACCATCGCAAGGCCTGCGCCGAGTACGGCGTTAAACCGGACCTGGCGCAGTACGAGCGCGGGCACGTAAACGGCTTGCAGCAGTTTTGTATCGCCGATAACGGTTTCAGGCTGGGTCGTGCGGGGCGCTCGTACAATAACGTCTGCCCACCTGCCTTGAACGGCCGGTTTCTGGCGGGCTACGAGACCGGGCGTCAACTGCACGCGTTGAGTGCCGACATCGGGCGCATGCAAAACGATGTTCAGGCCATGCAAACCGAACTGGACGAGTCGGCGAAACGCCAGCTAAATCTCGAAAACATGCTGGTCTCGGGCACGATTTCCGCCAGCACGCGTAAATCCTTACTGGACCAGGTCAAGGAAATGCAGACCAATAACACTGCACTGCAGATCAGTATCCGGGAAACCGAGCTTGAAGCTGCACGCCTGCAGGGCGAGTACGACGTCCTGAATGCCACACATCCCTACCAGGCGCAGTAAAACCCAGCAGACCTGAGGGGGCTGTGTCCTTGCTTTGCCACCTGTTCCAGTCCTGGATCTTGCGAATGGGAAATAAGTATACTGACCCCAATGGCACTTACTTAACAGAAATAGGGTCATTCCCGCGCAAGCGGGAATCTTGTAACAGCTGCAATCCGGTAGTATCAAGACCGATACGTCGGACCGCCCGATACGTCGGACCGCCGCGTAAGCGGGTATGACGCCCTTAAGTAAGTGCCATTGGGGTCAGAGAGCAATTGTTTGTAATATTAGCGAAAATTGTTCTCTGACCCGTATTTTTGGAACGCCAGAAGTG
>CAMYML010000280.1 GCA_947259305.1 uncultured Gammaproteobacteria bacterium
CCGATACGACTATCGTCGAAAACTAGACCGCGAGACCCATGGCCGCAGCGCAGGAATTTGCGACCCAT
This sequence comes from uncultured Gammaproteobacteria bacterium, assembly GCA_947259305.1. Lineage (GTDB taxonomy): Bacteria > Pseudomonadota > Gammaproteobacteria. The sequence continues at coordinate 69 of CAMYML010000280.1, forward strand.
ATCGTCGACCTGCTCGATCCCTTCGGACCCTGTGAAGCCAGACGAATGTTCGGCGGTTTCGGCATCTTTCACCAGGGGCTCATGTTCGGCTTGATCGCGGACGGCAATCTTTACCTCAAGGCAGATGCCGAATCGAGAGCGCTGTTCGAGGCCGAGGACAGTGAGGCTTTCAGCTACTATAATAAAGAAAAAGAGTACAAACTTTCCTACTATCTCGCACCCGAAGAATTTTTCGAAGATCCAGAAGCCTGCCTGCGCTGGGCGCAGACCGCGTTCGACGCCGCGCTGCGCAATCCGAAAAAAGTAAAAAGTAAAATTGGCTCTGAGTAAAACTCTACGAGTCTTACTCAGAGTCGAACTTTTGCGGAGTCGAAGCTGCGGGGATGCTCGCCTGGTTTTTGACCGCCCGCAAGATAACGAACTTGTTGTTGGAGGCGATGGTTTCGCAGTTGCCGAACAGCTTCTTTAGCTTGGCGTGGTAGCCGAGGTGCCGATTGCCCACCAGGCGCAACTCGCCACCTGCCACCAGCACGCGGCGCGCATCCTTGAGCATGCGCCAGGCGACGGCATCGCCGACGCTGTGCTGCTGGTGGAACGGCGGATTGAGCAAAACCAGGTCCTGGCTCGCATTGGCAAAACCCTGCAGACAATCTGTCACCCTGAATTCCGCTTGTCGCGATAGCGCAAACGCCGCTCTGAAATTGACCTCCGCGCTGGCAACGGCCATAAACGATTCGTCGCAGAACAGCAGGCTTGCCGCGGGATTGAAGGCAGCCGCAATAATTCCGATAACTCCGTTGCCGCATCCGAGATCGACGATGCGCCGATAGCGCGGCTCCACTGGCATATGCTCGAGCAACAGCCTGCTGCCCTGGTCGAGGCGATCGCGGCTGAACAGGCTGGCATGGTTCAGAATTCGGTAGCTGCGATCCACTTCGAGCTCGTAACTATCGGGATAGGGACTCTGTCCCTCGTTCATCGAATGATCGCGTTCGACCAGAATGAGCCTGCTTTTCTTGAACGCGCGCGTGGTCGTGGTCGGACCGAGGATCGATTCGAACAGTTTCAGCGTCGTTGTGTGAATATTACGCGCCATGCCGGCGCCGATGATGCGGGTGTCGCGATGCAGTATCGCGCGCAGCGCGTACAACTGATGCTCCAGCAGGGCGAGCGTTTTCGGAACCTTGATCAGCACGCAATCCACCGCCACCGACGGCAGATCGATAGCGGAATTGGTCTTCACCTGGTCGGCCGCATAACCGTTCGCCAGCAGGTTATCGCGCAGCGCCTGCTGCGCCAGAAACGAATCGTTCCATGAATAAACCGGGTGATCGGCCAGCGCCACCGCGAGCGCGCCAAAGGCGTCGTTCAATATCAGCAATTTGCCGTGTCGCGATAACACCTGGATATCATGCAGATGATTCAGCAGAAACTCATCGGCGGCATCCCAGGCCTGCAGGCTGTCATCGCGGGGATTGCGCTGCAGCTCGAATTCGCCCTGCGGCGCTAGCAGGGTCCTGTTGGTTTCGACCGGCAGCGGTTTACTCATGACTTCTCGACAAAGGGCAGGGCCAGCATCCCGGGCAGCCGATCGACCTGGCGCGCGTCGCGAAATTCGGGGATGCCAATCGTCATCGCGTCATGCCCCTTTTCCGGCTGATCGATATAGGTGCGGAAAAAGCGATCCCACAGAGACAGGTTGAATCCATAGTTGCTATTGGTTTCGCGCCGCAGAATCGAGTGATGCACCCGGTGCATGTCCGGGGTCACCAGCCCATAACGCAGCGCGCGATCGATCCCGCGCGGCAGGCGGACATTGGCGTGATTGAACATCGCCATGCCGTTCAACAGGATTTCAAACACGAGCACCGCCAGCAGCGCCGGACCGAGCAGCAGTATCACCAGCCACTTGAGCAGCATGGAAAACACGATTTCCAGGGTATGGAAACGGGAACCTGTCGTCAGATCGATATCGAGATCGGCATGATGCACCCGGTGCAGCCGCCACAATAGCGGCACCCGGTGCATCAGCAAATGCTGCAGGTAAATCGCGAGATCGAGCAGCAGCACCGCGGCAACGACCTCGAACCAGGCCGGCAAGGACAACAAGTTAAACAGGCCCCAGTTCATCTCACCCACGGAATAGGCGATACCGACCGCCGCCGCGGGGAACAGCAATCTCAGGACTATACTGTTGAGCAACAGCAGCGCCAGGTTGCTGCTCCAGCGCTGCAATTTCGAAACCGTCAGTACCCGCCGCGGCGCCACCAACTCCCACAGCAGCATCACGATAAACACGGTCGCAAAGACTCCCAGCCGCAATATGGCCTCGCGTTCGACTAGAAAATTTTCGATACCGTTCTCCATGATCGCATTTTCGGGCAAAACTCATGACATTGACAGTCAAATTAAAAAGGCGCTAAATCGAGCTCCGGTAACAACAAACCGACTGACGATCCGGCGCGGACGACTACAGGAGTAGATCGATGACAGCAACCACAAGTTCACTTGTGGACGCCAGAGGCGTCCCTGTTTCAAACTGCCAGCCCCAGTCCCTGGATGACTACGAAACCGCGCTGTTGCAGTTTCACAGTTACTTCGGCGATCCGACCGAAACCCTGGCGCAAACCCTGGAAACCGATCCCGAGTTTGTCATGGCGCATATCTTTATCGCCAGCGCGCTGCTGACGATGACCGAGCGGCAATACCTGCCGCTGATCCGTGAGCACGTCGAACAGGCGGAAGCGCTGGCCGACAAGGCCAACGCGCGCGAAAAGATGCTGACTCGTGCCGCGCGCCAGTGGATGGAAGGCGAATGGTACCAGGCCAGTCTGACCTGGGACCAGGTGCTGGTCGATTATCCGCTGGATGCGCTGGCGCTACAGCTCGGCCATCTGACCGACTTTCTCCGTGGTGACTGTTTCAATCTGCGCGACCGCGTATGCCGCGTCATGACCAGCTGGGACAAGAGCGTTCCGGGTTATTCCTATATTCTCGGCATGCAGGCATTCGGTTTCGAGGAATGCAACCAGTATGACAAGGCCGAACTGGTGTCGACGACCGCGCTGGAAATGCAGGCGCGCGACCCCTGGGCGGTGCACGCGCTGGCGCATGTGCTCGAAATGCAGGGCCGCTTCGACGAAGGTAAAACCATGTACCGCGAACGCGAAAACGACTGGGCGCCGGATAATGGATTCGCCTTTCACAACTGGTGGCACCTGGCGCTGTACCACGTCGAGCACGAGGATTTTGACGGCGCGCTTAAACTCTACGACGAACAAATACTGCCGGGGGATTCAGACTTTTCGATGCAAATGCTCGACGCCAGCGCGCTGCTGTGGCGGCTGCATCTGCAGGGCATCGATGTCGCTGCGCGCTGGGAGCGTATCGCGGAATTGTGGGCCAGGAAAACCGGCACCGAAAACGGCTACTACGCCTTCAACGACCTGCATGCCGTGATCGCCTTTGTCGGCGCGGGACGCTTCGATGCGGCCCAGGAAGTTCTGTCCGCGGTCGAAGCCGCGGCCAGGGCCAATACCGGCGTGACGCGTATGATGGCGCAGGATGTCGGCATCCCCACCTGCCGCGCGATGATCGATTTCGGCCAGCAACGCTACCAGGATGTTATAGATCAGCTGTTACCGATTCGCACCCTCGCCCATCGCTTCGGCGGCAGCCACGCGCAGCGCGATATCCTGACGCAGACCCTGATCGAATCGGCGCTGCGCGGCGGCAATCTGAAACTGGCGCACAACCTGATCAGCGAGCGCAAGCTGCACAAACCATTCACCCCGCTGAGCCAGCGCTTCGCGGCCAGGTTAGCGGCTTAGCCTGATAAAATCAGCGGCGCTGAAATGCTCGAGGATGGTTTCGACATCGGGCGCCGGTGAGCGGTCCCGCTCAAGCGGTGCTATCACCGGCTCGAAGTAATCGACTAGCGCGGCAACGCCGTCACCGGGCCGTTGATCGCGCTGGCGCACCGCGATCAGCGCAGCGAGCAGCTCGTAAGCCAGCATGTTCGCCGGCAACTCCGCCCGCGCCGCGGCGTCGAGGTCGGCGGGTTGCTTTAAGGTAATCATGCCTAAGGCAGGGTATGGCCGATGCCGAGCCGGTCGGCCTTGTCCAGCTTTGCGGCAAATGCCGCGCGGCTTTCGGGACGGCGCGAATGCACGCGAATTTCGTCGAAATCGAACAGGTGGTCGAGCAGCCTGAAGTTCCAGTAGGCGGTGCCGCGCTCGCCGATGTGTCCGAGTACGCGCGCAGTGGTCGGCGCCAGATAGTTGTCGTGAAAATCGCCGACCACCTTGATACCCGCGGTATTGGTGGGTGCAATGTATCCGCGCAACACGTTAAAATGCCCACCACAGGTTTCATCCG
>CAMYML010000281.1 GCA_947259305.1 uncultured Gammaproteobacteria bacterium
AGCGAGGAACGGCAGATTTACTTCCAGCAATTCGATCTCGCGCGACATCGCAACCTTCATCGCGCGGTGCGCCGAACGCACCACCTCGCTGTTATCGAGTTCGGCCTTGCGCGCGCGTGCAAATTCGCGAAAGCCGTTTTCAAATATGGCCTCGAGTCCGAAACGGCGTTCCTGGCGTACGCTCAGCTGGGCAAACAGGTCGCTCAGATTGATGCCCGACCAGAAGCGGCCCTCGAAAGTCCCGGCCTCGGCCTGCGATTGACGAATGTATCCACGTTTGACGTACATCAGCGCCCAGGAAAATACCGAGGCCAGCAGCAGCACCAGCATTACCAGTTGCACCGGCAAACTGGCGTTGAAAACGAGGGTTAACAGCGAATCATCATTCATGGCGGTTTCAGGTTCAGATATTTACAGGTTAAGGCAGGGCCCGGCTAGAGATCTATTTCACCCTGGTTTGAGTGTTTAATTCCGAAATGCGAATACGCGCGCGATGTTACCACACGTCCTCGCTGGGTACGCATCATAAAACCCTGCTGAATCAGGTAGGGTTCGATGACGTCCTCGATCGTGCCGCGCTCCTCGCCGATCGCGGCCGCCAGGCTTTCGACCCCGACCGGACCGCCGTCGAATTTTTCGATCAGCGCCAGGATCAAACGCCGGTCCATGTGATCGAGCCCGGACTGGTCGACCTTGAGCATGTCCAACGCCGCATGGGCCACGGTTAAACTGATGACGCCATCGGCCCTGACCTCGGCATAATCGCGCGCGCGCCGCAGCAAGCGGTTGGCGATGCGCGGCGTACCGCGCGAGCGGCTGGCAATTTCACGCGCGCCCGCGGCTTCAACCTCGATGTCGAGCAAACCGGCCGAGCGCATGATGATGCGGCCCAGCTCCTCGGCGCTGTAAAACTCGAGGCGTTGCACGATACCGAAACGATCGCGTAATGGCGACGTCAACAGCCCCGCGCGCGTGGTCGCGCCGACCAGGGTAAACGGCGGCAAATCGAGTTTGATCGAACGCGCCGCCGGCCCATCGCCAATCATGATATCGAGCTGAAAGTCCTCCAGCGCCGGATAAAGAATTTCCTCGACGACCGGGCTCAGGCGAGGTCGCCGGCCTTTTCCAGCACCGGACCCGAAGTCTGGCGCAGGTTTACCCGCATTTCGTTGGCGATAATATGCGACAGCGTGGTCTTGCCGAGCCCCGGCGGGCCGAATATCAGCACGTGGTCCAGCGCTTCCTGGCGTTTCACCGCGGCCTCGACGAAAATTGCCATCTGCTCGCAGACCTCATCCTGGCCGACGTAGTCGGTCAGCATTTTCGGACGCAGCGCGCGGTCCTGGGTTAACTCCTCTGCCACCGCTTCGGGGTCGATCAAGCGCTCCTCGCTCATGTCTTGACCGTGGTCTGTAATGCCTTCCTGATCAGCTGCGAGGCGCTGTCGCCCGATTCAGTCTGCTGCTGCGCGCGGTTGATCATTTTTTCGGCATCCGTCGGCTTGTATCCCAGCGCCTGCAGAGCCTCGATCGCCTCGCTGACGATGGACTGCCTGCCGGGCGTTACCTGTTGTGTCGGCAGCTCAGCCACGAGCGCGTCGATTTTATCGCGCATTTCAATTACCAGGCGCTCGGCGGTCTTCTTACCGACGCCGGGCAAACGCGTCAGCATGGCCAGGTCGTTATTGGCGATACACAGCGCGAACTGTTGTTCATCGATACCCGAGAGTATGGTTAACGCCATTTTCGGTCCGACGCCATTGATCCGAATCAACTGGCGAAAAAGCTTGCGCTCCTGCTCGTCGTTGAAGCCGATCAGGCTGTGGGAATCATCTTTCACCAGCAGGTGCGTCCAGATCGCAATCTGTTCGCCGACTTCAGGCAGCTTGTAATATGTCGTCATCGAAACGTCGGCCTCGTAACCGACGCCATGGCAATCGATCAGGATCTGCGGCGCGCGCTTGGCGGCCAGTATGCCTGTTAATCGGCTGATCATCTTCGACTGCTTCTCCTGCGCTTGAGTTGGCTCGCATCGAGCCCGGTCTTTTGCCGCGTAGCATAAAATTGTGCATGGCAGATAGCAATTGCCAGACCATCCGACTCATCGGCCTGCAAATCCTGGCGGATACCGAGCAGGCGTTTAACCATGTGCTGCACCTGCTCCTTGCTGGCCGCGCCGGTGCCAACGATGGCCTGCTTGACCTCGCGCGCGGCATACTCGGCGATTTCGAGTCCGGCCTGGTGACCGGCGCAAATCGCCGCTCCCCGCGCCTGCCCGAGTTTCAATGCCGAATCGGCGTTACGCGCCATGAAAACGTTTTCGATGCCCATCTGTTCGGGTTGGTATTGTCGAATCACCGCGTCGATCTCGAAAAAGATGTTGCCCAGACGCTGCGGCAGGCTATCCCCGCTGACCTTGATGCTGCCACTATGGATATACTCGATACGGTTACAGTGATTGTTGATCAGCCCGAAGCCGGTGATGCGCGAACCGGGGTCTATCCCCAGGATAATCATCAGGCCTCGGCCTCGTAGGCCTCTTCTGGAATGTCCGCATTGTAATAAACGTCCTGCACATCGTCCGAAGCTTCCAGCATATCGACCAGGCGCAGCACCTTGCCGGCGGTCTCGACGTCGAGTTCGGTGTTGCTCGAGGCGCGCATGGTCAGGTCCGAGTCCTCGGGTTCGAGGCCGGCATCGGTCATCGCCTGCTTTACCGCAACGTATTCCTCGGCGTTCGTCAAAACTTCGATGCTGCCGTCGTCGGCGACGATGACATCTTCGGCACCGGCCTCGAGCGCAGCTTCCATCACCTGGTCTTCGTCGTGATCGGGTGAATACAGCAACACCCCGACGCTGGCGAACAGGTAAGCAACCGACCCGCTTTGCCCGAGATTGCCGCCGGCTTTACTGAATGCATGGCGCACCTCGGCCACGGTGCGGTTGCGATTGTCGGACAGGCAATCGACGATAATTGCGACCCCTGCCGGTCCATAGCCTTCGTAGCGAATTTCCTCGTAATCGGAACCATCCAGCTCGCCCGCGCCGCGTTTGACCGCGCGCTCGATCGCGTCCTTGGGTACCGATTGGGATTTGGCCTTGTCGACCGCGGTACGCAGCGAAGCATTGGCGTCGAGATCCGAGCCCCCGGCCTTCGCGGCGACCACGATCTCCTTGATTAAACGGGTAAACAACTTGCCGCGTTTGGCGTCCTGCGCCTTCTTGCGGTGTTGAATATTGGCCCACTTGCTGTGACCCGCCACTTTTTCAGACCTCTGTAAAAAATGGCGCTATGTTAGCACTTTTTTCAGGCAAGCTTTACCAGCCAGGGGGGAGTTTCTTCTCAATAGTGATATGTTTACCTTCTATCGAGATATAGCCACCGGTTTTCAGTTCCTTGAGGATCCGATGCACCATTTCACGGGTAGCGCCGACCCGGCTGGCGATATCCTGCTGGGTCAGTTTTTCGGTCACCAGTTTTTCACCGACCGATTCCGCATGTTTGTAAAGCACGCGCACCACGCGATTGTATACATCCTCTAGCGCCAGGCTGCTGACCTCTTCGGTCAGGTCCTGGATGCGGTGAATCAGTAGATCGATAATCTGCATGCTGACGGTTGGCTTGGTCAGCAAGGTATCCATGAAAACCTGGCGGGAAATAATGCCGAAGGTGGAATCCTCGGTCGTTATAATGCTGGCCTGGCGCGGAATGCCGCCCAGCGGGGCGAGCTCACCGAAGGCTTCCTGCTCGCCCATGGTGTTGATGATGATTTCCTTACCCTTGTCGTTGTGCAGGAAAACGTCGACCTTGCCCTTCAAGATCACGTAGAACGAGTCGGTTTCGTCGCCCTGGCTGACGATTACGGTGTTTTTCGGAAACTGGCGGATAACAGTCTGCGAAGCGATACTTTCAATGTCGTCCTCGGACATCCCGCGAAACAGGGTAATTTCTTCGAGTGTTTCGGTTAAGCTTGCCATGTTTATTATTTAATCAATCGCGCACTACTCAATAACCAATCATTACTAAATTTTCGTCTGCGATCAAGGTAATTCGGACCAGTTGTCGACAATCACCGAGTTTCCGGTCATTGCCGCGGGCTTCGGAAGCCCCATTAACTGCAGGATTGTCGGTGCAATTGCCGACAGGTTTTCGCCCTGCAGCAGCGTTTTTACCTCCGGGTCAATGATCAGACACGGCACCGGATGGGTCGAGTGCTGGGTATGCGGCTTACCCGTGACGGGATCGACCATTTCATCACAATTCCCGTGATCGGCAGTCAAAACAACCGCGAACTGGCTGGCGATCGCGGCTTCGAGAACTCGCCCGACTTCATGGTCGAGCACTTCTACCGCCTCGATAATGGCGTCACGCACCGCGGTATGACCGACCATATCGCCATTGGCGAAGTTGACCACGATAAATTCATAGCTGCCCGACCGCATGCCATCGATAACCGCATCCGCAACCCCGGCCGCGCTCATTTCCGGTTGCAGGTCGTAAGTCGCGACTCGCGGCGACTCGACCAGTTTGCGTTCTTCCCCGAGATACGGTGGTTCGCGACCGCCATTGAAGAAAAACGTGACATGCGCATATTTTTCGGTCTCGGCGCAGTGCAATTGCCGATATCCCGCGTCGCTGATGACGCTGCCCAGGGTGGTTTCAGGGCGCTTCGGCGCGAAAGCGACCGGCGCGCCTAGTTTCGCATCGTAGTAGGTCATCGTGGTGAGGTTGATCGGACGGTACTCCGGGGCGCGCTCGAATTCTTCGAAATGCTCCAGTGCAAAGGCGGCGCAAATCTGGCGCGCGCGGTCGTTGCGAAAATTGAAAAATATCATTTCATCGCCGGCCTGCAACTGCTGCTGCCCGGGTAACCGGGTCGGCAGGATGAATTCATCGTTGTTGCCGGCAGTATAGCTTTGCTCAATCGCCTGCTGCGCGGTTTCGGCGGCAACCCCCCCGGCATGCACGATATTATCCCAGGCCATTTTTACCCGGTCCCAGCGCTGATCGCGATCCATCGCGTAGTAACGTCCCGAGATCGTGCCGATGTGACCGCCGCATTCATCGAGCAGCGCCTCGAGGCCAGGCAGGTAGGATAAGGCCGCCTGCGGCGCGGTGTCCCGGCCGTCGGTAATCATATGCACCTGGGGCGCTACCTGATGCCGATGACAGAGACGGATCAGCGCGCCGAGGTGATCGATATGACTATGTACCCCGCCGTCCGAGACCAGCCCGATCAGATGCAGTGGTCGCTGCGCCTCGCGGGCTGCCGCGACCGCGCTCAACAAGGCGGGATTCTCGAAAAAACTGCCGTCTTCGATGGCGTCATCGATGCGCACCAGGTCCTGCTTGACGATGGTGCCACTGCCGATTGTCATATGGCCGACTTCGGAATTGCCCATTTGACCCGCAGGCAAACCCACACCTCGGCCCGAGGCTTCCAGGGTCGTCATCGGGTAGTCGGCGAAATAGCGATCGAAATTCGGAGTTTTCGCCTGCAGGATAGCGTTATGCGCGGGGTCGGGATTGATCCCGAACCCATCCAGAATAACAAGCAGGGCTGGACGTCGCAGCGTCGCGGAAGTATTGGTCATTGAGTTTGTCGAAACAGCGGACTGATTGACTCCACATGATAACGCAAAAGCGAATTCTGGTTAACCGGTCGGTACCCGAATTGCCAAATAAATAATGTCGAATATTGAACCGAAATATACGCCGAAACACTAATCAGGCGCAAAATCGATCCGTTTGCCGAAATTAACGTAGTCGAGCTTGCTGCGTGAACGGGGGTGAATCGGTTGCTGATCGAGCGTCGGGACGGCGCTACGGCCGATTGTCAGACCTTGATGTCGATGATCGTGCCAAGCGCCTGGTTGGAGGCCTGCAGCGAGCGGGCGTTGGCGCGCACCGCTTGCACGATTTCCTGCTGCTCGACCAGGGCGCGATCACGCGAACCCGGCGCGAAGGAGCCGCTGCCCTCGCCTTTGGCGACCTCGGCCACGTTCTGGTCGAGGCGCGTCAATTGCTCGCGGATACCCTCGACCGCGCTGCGGCTGGCTTCGGGGATCGCATAGGTCGAATTGGCGGGGCTCGTGATATTCATTGGTAACAACTAGATTGAGACCCATTAAGTGTAGCCAGTAGAGGGTGATTTACCGGGTAATCAGGGGTTTTATTGACCAGCGGTCGCCTTCCGGCGACGGGCGGTATTCAATAAAGCGAGACCTGTTCGGCCCCTGCTTCCTGCTGCCCGCCG
>CAMYML010000282.1 GCA_947259305.1 uncultured Gammaproteobacteria bacterium
TTTTACGAACGTGTCGATTGCGGCCTTGCTCGATTTTTGCGGAAGATCTTTGTCTGCGCCTGCCATAGAGTACGTCTTTGCACCGTAATACTGGAGATAGTATACCTGTTTCCAGGCGACGGCTTTCAAGCTCCATTCAGCAACCGCCGTCTCGGAGAAAAATAACGTGCTTGAACTACGCGCACGACCAATTTTGGTGACAGATAACTTAATTCACAGTAGGGGCGAGTTTAGTAAAATGTCACTCTAATTCCTTAATTCTAAGTTCAATCGTCGTTCGGCGGGGCGAGCCTTACGCACGCGACGATGAGCTTCGACACATAGTCGGTGGGATCGCGCGGGTCCAGCTGAGTCCCTGCTTTTTCGACGGCCTCGATTCTGGCCTGCAGATTCGCCAGGTCGGAATCTGCAGGATACGCCTCCAGGCCCGTTAGCTCGCGAATGTCAGGAGAGACATTCAGGTCAGGGGCGAAGTCCAGCCTGCTTTCATCAACCTGCTTCAAGAGGTCAAGGGCTCTTTCGAGATCGGCCAATAGTGGAGTATGTGCCATGCTCCTCTCCTGTGATTCCGGTGACAGGATACCTATTTCGTTCTCGAGCAAGAGAGCAATAGGTATACTGTCACCCAATTACCGCTTGGGACATTGGGTGAACGATAAAAATCAGCGCACGGGGTTTTCGCTTGTTCTGCTGTTCATCGGTGTAGTGCTCTCGCCCGGCGACGGGGCGGCCACGGAAGAATCGATCATCATCGAGGACGTGACGAACCACCAGGGCATTCATGGACTTCGCGCAACCTTCCACCTGCAAGCGTCTCGCAAGGCCATCTGGGCGCTGTTGACCGATTACGACCGCTTCAAGGAAACCTTCAAAGGAATACGCCGTATCGAGATCATCGACGAGGACGAACGCGGTGCGCGGGTACGCTATACGATCAAGGCCTGGATACTCACCTTTGATTACACGCTGCAAAGGGATTACCTGCGGCCATACGAGTTGATAACATGGCGTCGCACTGGCGGGGATTTTCGCCTGATTTCCGGCAGCTGGATGATCCTGCCGGGCCCCCGCGAGGGCTTGCATGAAATTGTCTACGAGTCCTACGTCGATGTCGGCTTCCTGATTCCGACGACACTGGTTCGCAATCGCGCGGCGCAGGAACTCGAGAAAACGGTTGCGCGCATGCGGGAGCGGCTGGTCGCTGGCTGATTTTGGAGGGGGCACGCCAGTTAAATGAACGGCCACGCAAGACATCAGGCTTTGATACACCTGCGGAACGATTTAATGCATGTGTTGCGTCGATCGGTTGAGCTGACAGCCGATTGTCGCCTCCTGCAGGAAATTTGCCAGAGTCGGCTTTGGCGAAGGGAATTCCCAGCCGTGAAATCATTCCGAGGTTAAATCTGTGCGATCCAGGCGGAGGCTCAGGTCAGTCGCGAGGGGGTCCAGCGGTCGCCGACTAAATGGGAAGCTGTCGTCGAGCCAGTTATTTAGAGTTGGTACACGATTTCGGCGGCGATGATGGTGTGCGTGACGCTGCCGCGAAAATCCCAGCCTTCGAAGGCCGTGTTCTTGCCCTTGGAGACAAAATTGGCCGCCTGACAGATCCAGTGAGTTTCGGGATCGACGATGATCAGGTCCGCGATCTCACCGACTTCGATTTTGCCGCCGGGCAGCCCCATGATGGTGGCTGGATTCAGCGTCAGCCTGGTGATCAGGTCGGCCAGCGGCAGCACTTCTTCCTCGACCAGGCGCAGCGCCAGGGGCAGCAGGGTGTCGAGTCCGCTGATGCCGGGCTCTGCCGATGGGTAGGGTTTCAACTTGGCGTCGACCTCATGCGGCTGGTGATCCGAGCACAGGCAGTCAATGGTGCCATCAGCCACACCCTCGCGTAGCGCATCGCGGTCTGACTCGCTACGCAGCGGCGGGATGGTAAACATGTTGCTATCGAAATAGCCGATATCGTGATCGGTGAGGAATAACTGGTGGATGGCGCAATCGGCGCTGATCGGCAAGCCCTTGGCCTTGGCGCGGCGAATCATGTCGACCGAGCGCGCGCAGGAAAGCTGACCGAAATGCGTGCGCGCGCCAGTCTGCGCCACCAGCTCGATGTCTTTGGCCAGCGCCGCGGTTTCGGCTGCTTCCGGGATAGCGGGCAGCCCTAGCCGGGTCGAGATAGCGCCCTCATGGGCGCAGCCGTTGCCGAGCAATTCATGGTCCAGGGGCTGAATGATAACCATCGATTGCTGACCCGCGGCATAGTCCATGGCGCGCCGCTGCACCAGGTTGTTGGCCAGTGGAATTTTGGCATTGCTGAACGCGATGCAGCCATTATCGCGCAGGCTCGCCATGTTGCTGAGTTGCTCGCCACCGAGCCCGCGAGTTAGTGCACCGATTGGATAAACATGTGCCCTGTGTCCAAACATTTCATTGCGATGGTGGATCAACTCGACGGTGGCCGAATTGTCGATCGCCGGCTGTGTGTCCGGGGGCAGGCACAGGCTGGTGATTCCGTTTTTGATCGCGGCCAGGGTCTCGCTTTCGATGTTGGCCTTTTCCGGTTGCCCGGGGTCGCGCAGTCGCGCCTGGCAATCGACCAGGCCGGGCATGACCCAGCGACCGGCGGCATCGATCGTCTGTGCTGCCTGGAAATCATCCGGCGCCTTGTCGATACCGACGATCTTGCCATCCTGCAGATACAGATCGGCCTGACGTTGCGTCGATCCGGCGGTTTCGATCAGCAGACCGTTTTTGATATGCAGGCTCAAGTCTCGCTCCCGGACTGCAGTCCGGACTGCCGGACAATCATCGACATCACCGCCATGCGCACCGAGATACCGAAGCTTACCTGCTGCAGGATGACCGACTGGCTGCCATCCATGACGCTGGACTCGATTTCGACGCCGCGGTTGGCCGGACCCGGATGCATGACGATTGCATCCGGCTTCGCACGTTGTAAACGTTCCTGCGACAGGCCGTACTTGCGGAAGTATTCCTTTTCACTGGGCAGCAATGCGCCGCGCATGCGCTCTTTTTGCAGGCGCAGCATGATGACGACATCGACGTCCTTGAGACCTCGCTCGAGGTCTTCGTAAACGCTCACCCCGAGCGATTCGGTAGCCACCGGCAGCAGGGTGCGTGGGGCGATAACTCGAATCTCGGCGGTGTTGAGCAGATTCAGCGCGTGGATTTGCGAACGCGCGACCCGTGAATGCAGGATATCGCCGACGATTGCGACCCTGAGTCCGCTGAAGTCTTTCTTGTAGTGACGGATGGTGTACATGTCGAGCATGGCCTGGGTCGGGTGCTCGTGTTGACCGTCACCGGCGTTGAGCACCGACACGCCCGGACGCACATGCTGTGCGAAAAAATAAGCACTGCCGCTGTCCTGGTGGCGGATGACGAACATGTCGATTTGCATCGCCTCCAGGTTCTGCAGGGTATCGAGCAGCGATTCACCCTTGACCGTTGCCGAAGTGTCGACATTGAGGCTCAGGATATCGGCCGAGAGGCGCTGTTCGGCCAGTTCGAAGGTGGATCGGGTGCGGGTACTCGCTTCGAAAAACAGGTTCGCGACCGTTATGCCGCGCAGGATCGGAACTTTCTTGATGGTCCTATCGGCGACCGAGGTAAAGGATTGTGCGGTATCGAGTATCTCGGTAAGAATGGCCTGGTCGAGGCCTTCGATACTGAGAAAGTGCCTGAGTCGGCCATTTTCATCGAGCTGAATATTACCGTTAGCCGGCATGACGCTCCAGGGTCTTGATGACCAGGCGCAGCGGCTCCGGTCCTTCGAGTTTGATGTGGCTGCCGGAGTCGAGTTCCGTGGTCGCGCCGACGATATCGGCCTGGATCGGGATTTCACGTTCACCGCGATCGATCAGAATCGCGAGGATGATTTTTTTCGGGCGCCCGTAATCGAAAATCTCGTTCATCGCGGCGCGCACGGTGCGGCCCGAATGTAAAACATCGTCAACCAGGACTATGGTCTTGTCATCGATTTCCATTGGCAGGCTGGACGGTTTGACCGTGGGATGCAGGCCGCTGCGGGTAAAATCGTCGCGGTAAAACGAGATGTTCAGGCGCCCCAGTTCGGTGTCGGGCGCAATCCGCCGATGCAGCTGTTCGGCGATCCAGGCGCCGCCGGTTTCGATGCCGACGATAATGGGTTGCGTTGCGGGTGAAGAAAAATAAGGAGTCAGTGCCTGGCTTAGCTTTTCGATCAGCGATTCGACTGGGGGTAGGGACACTTAAACTCCACTGGTTTGTGCGGTCGCTTTATAGCATAAAATGGATCTGATTACAGTATCCGATGGTCTGCAGGGGACACAATACTTAACAGGTCGGGGGACA
>CAMYML010000283.1 GCA_947259305.1 uncultured Gammaproteobacteria bacterium
ATAGCAGAATCGGATGGCGGCGCGACCAGATCGAGGCCGCAATCGTCGGGCAGGTTGATATCCACCAGCAATGCATCGAAGCTGTGGTCGCAGAGCAGGTCCCGCGCGCCCGCAACCGTACGGGTTGTCGTCACCTTGACGCCCTGGCGGGAAAGATAGCGCTCCAGGGTCTTGCGTAGAATGTCATTATCCTCGACGACAAGTAATTGTTTCGGCCGCATTGTTTTACTTATCTCCATAATTCTTGATTCTCTGCAGCATATCCCGTGCCAATCGTCGAATTTTCCTCGATGTCGTATTGATTTCAATCAGTTAGGATTGCGGCCCACTGACTGACACCACCGATGATTCCTTATAACTGGGCGATATCCCCGCTCTGACCGGGGCTTATGACCCGTTTAACGTCTGTTCTGCCCTGAACAGCATCGCCATTATTTTGCCAAAATTGGCCAATAAAAACATTAATTATTCTGAGGGATTTAGCCCGCAAGCGCAACGTAAATAAAACTCAAAATGGATTCAAGGGACTGCAATTCGAGCAGTAACAGAGCATTAGTTGCCTATACTGATTCGGTATTTTTCGATCCGGTAACGCAGCGTATCGCGACTCAAACCGAGTAATTCCGCCGCGCGCGTGACGTTGCCCCGGGTGCGTTCTAGCGCTTCGGCCACCATTCGTTTTTCCATTTCTGCGATGTTGAGCTCGGTTGCAGTTTGGTCGGGCTCCAGTTCGCAGGAGTCGTCCGCGATCAGGTAGGGCGAGACTTCGGCCGAAAGCGGTTTGTTGAGCGGCAAATGATGCGGCTCCAGCAGGTTCGTGTTGGTCATCAGCACCACCTGTTCCATCATGTTGCCGAGCTCGCGTACGTTGCCTGGCCACGAATAGCCCAGTAATGTCGCCTGCGCGGACTGGCTGATTTGCACGCTACCTTTGCGGTAACGCTGCGCATGCTGATTCAAAATATGATCGGCCAGGAGAATAATATCTTCGCCGCGATCGCGTAACGGCGGCAGGTTGATCTGCACTACCCGCAGGCGATAATAGAGGTCCGAACGGAATTTCCCCTCCTGTATCAATTGCTCCAGGTTACCGTTGGTCGCGGCGACGATGCGCACATCGATCTGCTTGTCGCGCAACCCGCCGATGCGTCGCACGCTACGATCTTCCAGCATCTTCAACAGTTTTGTCTGCAAAGCGATATCCATATCGGCAATTTCATCGAGGAATAGCGTACCCCCATCAGCCGCCTCTACCAGTCCTATCTTACGCTCGCGGGCATCGGTAAATGCGCCGCGTTCGTAGCCGAACAATTCCGCCTCCAGCAGATGCGCCGGAATCGCCGAACAGTTCAGCTCGATGAAAGGGCCGTCGTGACGGGTACCGTCAAAGTGAAAAGCGCGGGCGACCAGTTCCTTGCCAGAGCCAGTCTCTCCGGTGATGAGTACCGACGCCGCGGCGCCAGCGACCAGGTTCCGCTCGGCTTCGAGTAACTGGCGAATCTGCTGTTTAAGTCCGAGCATGACCGTGGAATCGCCGAGCAGCTTGTCGAGGCCGCTATCACCGGCCTGTTTCTTCTGAAAATAATCGAGTGCTCCTTCAATCCGCTCCTGCCCCGCAATCTTTTGCAGTAGCAGTAACAGTTCCTTGAGCACGACGGGTTTAGCCAGGTAATCATAGGCTCCCTTTTTCATCGCCTCAACGGCGATTTGTACGTTACCTTCACCGGTAATCATGATGATGCGGATACGGCGGTCCACCGCATGAATGCGATCCAGCAGTTGCAGGCCATCTGTATCCGGCAGGCGGTAATCCAGCAGCACAATATCGGGCTTGTAACTTTCCAGGGAGGTCATTGCAGCTTCACCGGTAGCGGTTAGCTGGACATCGAAGTCTGCCTTTTCCAGGTACCTGCGCATATTTTTAGCCAGCGTCGGCTCGTCTTCGACAATCAGAATGGCGGGGTTTGAACTCATCTGACTAGATCAGCGGGAACCGCAAACAGGCGGTGGTACCTTGACCCACCCGGCTGCTGAGCGAGATGCTGCCGCCGTGCCGGTCTACCACACGCTTCACCAGCAGCATGCCGATGCCAAGGCCGTGACGCTTGGTGGTCAGGCTGGTTTCGAACATCGTTTCCATACGGGCCTCGGGTATACCGTGACCGCTATCCGTAATCGAAATCTGGATCATCTTGCTCTGTGTGTCAGCCTCGATTTCGGTAGTCAGGGTACCTCCATTGGGCATAGCCTCCAGCGCATTGGCGACGATGCTGTTGAACATCTGCCCCAGTAGCGCGGAATCGCCCTTGATAGCCGGTACCAACTGGCCCGACTTCGATTCTAATTTCACCCGGTTACGTTTAATCACACGTTCGTAGCCTTGCAGCGAATGGCTGAGAATCTGATCCAGATAGGCTGTGTTGAATTGTGTCGTTCCCTCGGGTCGGCAAAATATCAACAGCTCACGCACCCATTGCTCCACCCGATCGATTTCGTTGATGATGTCGTCAGCCGTCTCGCGAACCTCGGCATCGCCGCTGGTCTCGGTCGTCAATTCAGCGCTGGAACGGATCGCCGCCAGCGGATTGCGAATGCTGTGGGCAACGGCCGAGGCCATTTCGCCCACGGCGACCAGGGTTTCCGATTCCACCAGGCGTAACTGCTGGGTGCGGATTACGCGGTTGGCGCGGTAGACGATCCAGAATAGCGTGGCATATAAAAACAAGGTCGCACCGGCCACGCTGACCCAGACCAGGAAGTGCGCCGATGCGATCGCGTCAAACAGGGTTTTCGGGGCTTTATAGATCTCGACCACTGCGACCACTTTGCTATTTTCGAGATCCCAGATCGGAAGATAGTTTTCTACCAGTTGCGAAATGCCGATGCCAAACGCCTTGTACTCGGCTTTGTGCTCCTCCTTGACGTCCTTGAGTTCGAACACGGTTGCGCCCGCGAGCGCTTCTTCCAGTTCGTGGTTGACGTCAAATCGCTTGCCGATCAGATCCGATCGGGTCGACCATAGCACCTTGCCCCGGTTCGAATAGAGATTGGCACGGACGACACCGGGCATGGTGGCAATGTGATCCACCAGTTCAGGGAGGCCGTAAGCCTGCTCAGCTGATGATGCCCGGCTGGTCGATTTTTCTCCACGAAACAGTTCCGCGCCGCCCTCGACCTCGGTAAGGCTCTGCAGAAAAGCCTGCGATACGATGGCGTCGCGCCGGATCAGGCTGTCGGCGAGATAATTGCTGAACAGGGTAGCCGCCAGTCCGCCGATGATTAACATCACGATCAGGCTGGTAATCGCGTAGGAACGTATCAAATTAAAGGGTTTATCAACCTGACCGGTGACCGAATGAGCCGAATCTCTCGTTGGTGCGGCCTTCCTTGATCGTGGCAATGTGATCGCTAGCACTGCATGATCCCCTTGTATTTAAAGCCAGCCGTGCCAAATGGCGCTCAACGCTGGCTCAGGTTGTTATTTACCAATCGGGCATTTTTTATAATTGGGATTATATTCCCAAGTAATTTCAAGTCAAGTTTTTAACCCGAATTTTCGCGCACTGCGGGAATTGACCGCGTTACGCGACATTTCTGCGCATGCGGTCATCTTTCAGGAATGAATCGTTTCGAAATTCCCGCTTGCGCGGGGATGGCAGCCAGGCTTCGGGGGAGGGAGTCTTTCCGTGGACCTTAGCCTGTGCCGGATTGTCGAAACCAGGTGTTAAAACAGGGCATTTAGCGAAATATTCACCCGGTATTTATCGTACTCGGATTCTTCGACCGAAGAGTAATTATCGGTAAAGCTGATATCCGCATCGATCGACCAGTTGGGATCTATTTTGTGCCTGCTTTCGAATCTGACACGGGCATAAACTAAGGCATAAACTAAGGACACACACCCTCATTGATGCCAGAAGCAGTTGTTCAGATTGATGAGAGTTTTTCAGAATTTCAGGGACAGAAACGAATCAGTTCAGAGCGCAGATCGCGATATTCGGGCAATCATTGAATTCAAGCAATATTTGCCCGTAGACAGCGTAAGAGCGGCTATTTTGGAATAAATGGCGACCGGAGCTTATCCCGTATCGAGTTTCTGGATCAGTCGATTAAATCGTTTGCGATGAATGACTTCAAATTGCGTGGTATTGATGCGCCACTGATCCGATGAAATCTGCAGTCGATCAAGGATGGGCGGCAGCGTGCTGTCGATATTTCCGCGCTTGTCACGGCGAATGATGTGGCCGGTCCAGTCAACCAGTGTCAGGTAGTCGGTCTTGGTGATCGACAGGGCGAAACCATCGGCTTTCT
>CAMYML010000284.1:0-5249 GCA_947259305.1 uncultured Gammaproteobacteria bacterium
ACGCCGGAGACGTTGCCCTTGCCGAAGATGTCTGGATCCTTGGAAAAAGTCTTGGCCAGACCGTAGGACATCAGCGACGCAGGCGTCGCGCCGGCCGCGGGCAGCGTGCCGACGAAATAGCCGAGCACCGAGCCGAGCGAGGTCGTGCCGATGTATTCCTTGACGTCCTTGATGTCCTTGAAGATTTCGATCATCGACAGCTTGACCTTGTGCACCACGACCTCGCCCTTGGTCTGCTCCAGCGTCCACAGCATCTCGCCGATGCCGTAGATCCCAATCGCGAGCACGAGAAAGTTGATGCCGTGCATGAAACCGGTTATATCGCCGAAAATCAGCCGCGGCGCCCCGGTAATGATATCGAGGCCGATGGCCGCCAGCACCAGGCCGATCAGGATCGAGAAAATGGTTTTCGGTATGTCGTCGCCGCCGAGCCCGATGAAGGTCGCGAAAGCGAGCAGCATCAGGGTAAATTCCTCGGCCGGGCCGAACTTGAGCGCGAATTCGGCGAGCGGGGGCGCGAACAGGGTGAACAGCACAACCGAGATGGTTCCGCCGATGAACGAGGCCACCGCGGCCGCGGTCAGGGCCACGTCCGCCTTGCCTGCCACGGCAAGCGGGCGCCCGTCGAACACCGTCGCCACCGCCGTCGACGCACCGGGTATTCCGAGCGTGATCGAACTGATTGCACCGCCGTACATCGCGCCATAATAGATTGCGGCGAGGAAAATAATAGCCGCGTTTGGCGGCACCAGGAAGGTAATCGGCAACAGAATTGCAACCCCGTTAACCGATCCCAGCCCGGGCATTGCACCGACCAGCAGGCCGAGTACGCAGCCGAGTAAAATCATACTAAAGTTCAGCGGCAGAAACGCTTGCGCCAAACCACCGCCCAGTAAGCTAAGTGTTTCACCCATGTCGATAATCTCTGCGTAATAGTTGAACGTGACTCATTGACAGCCCTACCCTTAGGAGTACATCAGGTCGTATATCGGGTAAAACCACGGCTCGGTGATCGCTTTCGGCAGGGGTATCTGCAGCGCCCACTCGAACAGGCAAAAAATGAATGCGTCGCCGATAACAGGAACAGTAATGCCCCCGCCGAGACGCCGACGATTCTGATCGTTTCACGCGTCATGAATAATTTGGTGTTACGCGATTCGGGCGTATTGCCCAGGAACCAGCGAATAAGAGTGGCCAGGCAGCACAACAGCATTCCGGCCGACAGCCAGAATGGCCATGCGCCCGCGCCGGGTCCCCGATTGGGAATCCAGGTTATATTGAGTTCGGCACTCTTGATCATCAGCCCGATCGACGCCAGGCCTAACAGGATTGCCATTAAAAGTTCAGCGGTACGTACCGTCATTTCTCCCCCTCACCGCGCAGAAATTTCAGTTAATTTGGCACTAGTGTCCACGGCCGCCCCACAGAGGGGCAGCCGCAAACAGGTCTTTCGCTTTTATTCGCCAGTAATTGCTTTCGCGCCTACAGAGTCTATCAACTCCTTGTGGCGCTTGAGTTGAGCCTTGTGGAAATTCGCCAGGTTATCGCCGGCAACCCATTGGGTGCAGTCGAGTCCGTCTTCAATACAGAACTTCTGCCATTCCTCTGACTCGTACAGGGTTTTGAACAGGTTGATGTACCATTCCTGCGCTTCTTTCGACATGCCGGGAGGTCCATTGATTGAACGCTGCATGTAATACTCGATATCGACACCGAGTTCTTTCGCGGTTGGGATATCCGGATAGGCTGCCATGCGCTCGCCGGTGAACTGGACTAACGGCTTGCTCTGGCCGGCGCGGTAGAACTCATTCTGCTCCGCCGGGTTGTTGACCGTCGAATTGATGTGATTACCGATCAGATTTTTAGCCACGGTGCCACCGCCCGGGAAGGGAATATAAGTCACCTTGTAGCCAAACTCCTTTTCCATCATCGCAGTAAGAATGGAATCTTCCTGGCCCGAACCGGTGCCACCCACTTTCCAGTTTTTACCTTCAGACTTGACCATCTTCACGTAAGAATTCAGGTCGGTGATGTCTTTGCGGTCGGAGTTGACCCATAACAGGAAAGTGTCCAGCGCCATGCGGCCGACCGGGGTAAATGTCAGCGGATCGACATTGAGGCCCGTTTGGATGATGGGCGTGGTGTAGAAGCTGTTCAGGGTAACCAGCAGTACGTGGTCGTCGCCGGCTTTCTCCTTGAGATAACGCAATGCTTCGCCACCTGAACCACCGGGTTTGTTAATCGGAATGAACGGACGCGGGGACAGTTTCTTTTTCTCGATCAGTCCTTGCAACAATCGCGCGATCTGATCAGCGCCACCACCAGTGCCGGCCATGATGATGAATTCAACCGGCTTCTTCGGTGACCATTCAGCCTGGGCACTGGTCGCGAAAACGCCTAGTGACACCACCGCCACCAGCGCGGATATGGCTACTTTCTTCGTTTTATTTATTAACACGCTCATTGAACTCCTCCTAAGGGATCCTGATTGTGAGTTTGATAATCATCGATCTTCGCCGAGTTTTTCTAGCTCCTCATCGGTTGCAGTCGCCTAAATCGATGGAATTTTTATACTTGGTATACAATATACCAATATTTACTTTATAACACCTCTGCGCTCGCTGTAAAGTCATTAATCAATTTATCGTACGGTTTAGAGATAACGACAATCGACATCGTAGCGAACGCCAGCGGCGCTATCCCACGAGACTCTAAAATGCGGGTCCTGAACCGCAGATGAACGACCCTGATTTCGCTGGCCACGCTGCGTGCGCCGCGCAGTCGGTTCGCCGGCGGTTAACGATTTTCTATCGCTTCGAGCATCAGCTTACCCATATCCGACGGATTTCGGGTCACGCTGACACCGGCCGCCTCGAGCGCGGCGATCTTTTCGTCCGCGGTGCCCTTGCCCCCGGCGATAATCGCGCCTGCATGCCCCATGCGTTTGCCGGGTGGCGCAGTTACGCCAGCGATGAATCCTACCACTGGCTTGTTCATGTTATCCGCAATCCAGGCGGCGCATTCCTCTTCGTCGGTGCCGCCGATTTCGCCGCACATGACGACGCCGTCGGTGGCGGGGTCGTCGTTAAACATTTGCATGACGTCGAGATGCTTGAGACCGTTAACCGGATCGCCGCCGATGCCGACGCAGGTCGATTGGCCGAGACCGAGCTTGGTGAGCTGGTCGACCACTTCGTAGGTCAGCGTTCCGGAACGCGACACCACACCGATGCGCCCCTTCTTATGAATATATCCCGGCATAATGCCGATCTTGATCTCTTCCGGGGTAATGACCCCTGGACAGTTGGGGCCCACCAGGATCGTGCTGGATCCCTGCATGTGGTCGCGCGTGCGAATCATATCTTTTACCGGGATACCCTCTGTGATACAGATAACGACTTCCATCCCGGCATCGACCGCCTCGTCGATCGCCGCCGCGGCAAACGGGGGCGGCACGTAGATCACCGAGACGTTACAGTTAGTCGCGGCTTTGGCTTCGGCAACCGAGTCGTAAACCGGTATGCCCTCGACCACCTGCCCGCCTTTTTTCGGGGTCACGCCGGCGACATAGCAGTTCTTGCCGTTGGCGTACTCGATCGAATGATGGGTATGGAACTGGCCGGTCTTGCCGGTAATTCCCTGGGTGACTACGCGTGAATCTTTGTTGATCAGTATCGACATGATTAAGCTCCTGCCGCGGCCGCGGCCACTTTCTCGGCCGCGTCGGCCATGGTGGTTGCACTGATTACCGAAATGCCCGAGTCGGCCAGAATCTTCCGTCCCTGCTCGACATTAGTGCCCTCCAGCCGCACCACCAGCGGTACCGACAGGTCGACTTCGCGCGCCGCATTGACCAGCCCCTCGGCAATCACGTCGCAGCGCATGATGCCGCCGAAAATATTAACCAGGATGGCCTTCAGGTTCGAATTCTTGAGCATGATCTTGAACGCCTCGGTGACCTGCTCGGTGGTGGCGCCGCCGCCGACGTCGAGAAAGTTGGCGGGAGAGGCGCCATAGAGCTTGATGATATCCATCGTCGCCATCGCCAGGCCAGCGCCATTGACCAGGCAACCGATGGTGCCGTCGAGCGAGATGTAGTTCAGGCCGAACTTGGAAGCCTCGATTTCATTGACGTCTTCTTCGTCGAGATCGCGCAGATCCTCCAGCTCGGGGTGCCGATACATGGCGCTTTCATCGAAATTGATCTTGGCGTCGAGGGCGACCACGCGGCCGTCGTCGGTGACGATCAGCGGGTTGATCTCGGCGAGCGAGGCATCCTTGTCCCAGAATGCCTGGTACAGCGCCTGGATTAACCTGCCGCCTTCGGCGACCAGTTCTGAAGGGATACCAATCTTGCTGGCGAGCCCCTGGGCTTCGGCGTCGGTCAACCCGGTCTTCGGATCGACTGAAACCTTGTGAATCAGTTCGGGCGTTTCTTCAGCGACGGTCTCGATTTCGGTACCGCCCTCGGAACTGGCCATCACGGTGACGCGTTGCGTCGCCCGGTCGACGACCAGGCCGACGTAGAGCTCTTCTTTGATCGGGGCGCCTTCTTCGACCAGCAGGCGTTTGACTTCCTTGCCTTCGGGCCCGGTCTGATGGGTGACCAGGGTCATACCGAGAATATCCTCGGCATGTGCGCGGACTTCGTCTAGGCTGCTGGCGAGCTTGACGCCACCGCCCTTGCCGCGGCCGCCGGCATGAATCTGCGCCTTGACGACCCACTTGCTGCCGCCAATGGCTTCGGCCGCAGCAACCGCCTCATCGACGGAAAAACAGGCCTTGCCGTTTGGCACCGCTACGCCATATTCACGCAGAATTTCCTTGCCCTGATACTCATGAATCTTCATTATTGTGCTCCCCGCCCTCGGAAAAAATCTGGTATATCGTATACCAGATCAAAATAAATGCAAAAAAACCGCGCCGGAACTAGCGCGTTTCAATCATGTCACGTTGGCGCTTACGATCAAAGCGCCGATTCAACGATATTTTAGCCGGCGGGCTGCGCAACCACCTTGATACCCTCTTCCTGCACGGTCTTGTTCAATAAACTGACCAGCGCGAACACGGTGTTCATGGCCGGCGTCGGCGTATTGGTCTGTTCGCCCAGTTCGATCACGACGCCGAGCATGCCGTCGATTTCGAGTGCCTTGCCGACTTCGAGATCCTGCAGCATCGACGTCTTGTGCTTGCCGACCCCCTCGGCGCCTTCGATACGGCGTTCGAGCGAGACGCGGAAACTGGCGCCG